>DYIW01000439.1 GCA_020723465.1 Phycisphaera mikurensis | reverse complement strand
CCGCCGCTCTGCCCCGTCTCCTGCGCCGGCCACGCGATCACCGGCCCCTCCGCCACGTGCTCCACCGCCACGCGCGCCCCCGCGAGCGCCGCGCCCGCGCTGTCTCGCGTGCGCACCTCCAGCACTGCCTCGGCCGCAAGCTCGAGATCGAGCGGCGTGGACGCGCCGCCCTCGGCCACGCGCTGCCCTTCCCACGCGCGCGTCGCGAACCCCTCGGCTTCGGCCATGACCCAATACTCCCCCGGCTCCAGCCCCAGCACCTCGTACTCGCCCTCGGCCCGCGACGCGCCGCGCGCGTACGGCGCCGCTGGATCGCCCGTTCCCTGCCTCCTCGTCTCGATGCTCCCGCCCGCGATCCCTCTTCCCTCCCGATCCGTCAACCGCCCGCGGAAGCCCGTCTCCGCAAGCAGGAAGTCCAGCTCCAGCGACTGGCCCGCCACGACCTCGGCCACGCGGAAGAGACGGACCGTGGTCGACGGATCGAACTCGCTCACCTCGAACAGCCTCTTCCCTGCCGCCAGAGAAGGGAACTCGTATGTCCCGTCCGTGTTGACATCGACCCACAGATGGTCTCCTGCGCCAACGAGCGGCCGGGAGGAGACCACGTACATCTGGTCCAGCGTGAGCGGCCGGCTCGACGCGATGCGGCCGAACACGCGGCCGCCGCCGCCCAGGACAAACACTTCGCGGCTGGCGATCCCGGGCTGCAGATCGATCCGGCGGTCGAGGTGCAGGTATCCCCCGGTGACGCCCCCCTGCGGCAGCCAGACAGTCAGAGTCACCGCCTCCGGGTACAGCCCTTCGAACAGCACCTGCCCGTCCTCGCCGGACATCTGCTTGATCAAGGGCTGATTCCTCCCGAAGACGAGCGCGCCGAACGAGTGCATCGCCTCGCCCGCTCCGTCGTGAACGCGAACTTCCACGGTGGCCGCGGGCAGAAGCGCAATGCGCGCCTCAGCCGCGCCCGCCGAGGCGCCGCACGAGACATGCACCACGGTCGTGGCGTAGCCCTCCTTCTGCGCCAGCAGGACGATCTCGCCCGAGCTCGACGCGACCGGCCCGAGCAGGAAGAGCCCGAAGGCATCCGTTCGCGCCTCGAGGGGGAGGCCCCCCACCACGCTGCCGATCCGGCAAACGTCCGCGAGAGCCACGCACGCGCCGGCGAGGGGCGTCCCGGCCAGTTCGTCCACCACGCGGCCGCGCAGCATCGTTCCCGGCTCGAGCCGGATCTCGAGAGGCTCGGCGCTGGCCTCGCCTGCCACCACGACGAAGTCCACGGACGCCGGCGCAAAGCCCTTGGCGAAGGCGTCCACGCGGTACTGGTCCGGAGGAAGGCGTTCGAAAGCGAAGCGCCCGGTCTCGGGATCGGCCTCGGTCCACGCTTCCTCCTGACGGTTGCCGTCGTCCAGCTCGGCGACCGCGCGCACGCGCGCCTCCTCGAAACGCAGCGTGTCCGCGATCAGGCGCCCCTCGAGCCGGCCCCTCCGCTTCATGACCAGCTCGATCTCCTGATCCACGCGCACTTCGTAGGCGAGGGTGTTCTCGAAGTCCGGGTCGTCGGCCATCACGATGTAGTCGAAGCGCGGGTCGATCATTCCCGGGCGAAACGAGCCGTCCTCGCGGGAACGCGTCAGCAGGTACGCGTCCTTGGTGTCCGTGCGCCACGCCTGGACCACCACGTTCGCCAGGCGTTCGCCGGCCGTCGAGACCACGCGACCGGCAATGGCGCCCTCGGCGGACAGCTCGGCCCGCACCGAGCGCGTCTCGCCCGGCGCCAGCGAAGGCAGGGTCTCGAACCAGAGAGAAAACCCGGGCTGGCTCACGCGCAGCGTCACCGGCCCCGAGTCCGCGCGCGCGCGCACCGCGAAGGCCCCGGCCGCGTCGGTCGTGGTCCAGCCCGCCCCGTCTTCGCCGTAGAGCGACGGCCTGACGAACGCCTCTACCAGGGCGCTCTCCACCGGCCCGCCCGACGCGCCGTCCACCACCACGCCTTCCACGACCGCGGCCGGATGCAGAACGAACTCGATCTCCTCGTCTTCCGGCAGCTCCACGCAGGTCGCCTCGGCCGAGTAGCGCGAATGCAGGACCTCGACGTCGATCCAGGCGGCCGGGAGGTCCGCGATCTCGAAGCGGCCGGCCGCGTTGGTTCTCACCTCGTCCGAGAAGAGCATGCCGCAGATCCGGTCCGGCTCGAGGCGGCGGTGGAAGGCGAGGTAGTCCGTGGAGACCGAGCGCCGCGCCAGGATCGGAACGTCTGGCAGCGGGCCGAACCCGGCGAGCGTCACGGAGCCGCGCAGGGTGAGGCCCTTCCGGCAGTCCACCGTGACCATCTCCCCGGCCGGCTCCGTCACCAGCAGGCCGGCCGCCTGGCCCCCGGCCGGCCGCGCCGCGAAAAACGCGGGCAAGAGGCCGCGATCCACCTCGACCGCGCCGTCCGCGTTCGTCGCGAAGTGCCGTGTCCGAACGAGAACCACGTCACGCGGGACGCCGAGGAAAGTGAGCGCCAGGCGCTCGACCTCGTCGGTCCACGGCAGAACCAGAAGCGTGGCGTCCGGCGCCGGCGCGCCGTCGAGATGCACGACGCACTGCACGGTCGGAGCAGCGGCAGCGGCGCGTTCGGGCTGGGACGATTCGCCCGACTCCGCCTGCGCCATGGACGCGGGTTCCTCGGCAGCGTTCTCGAACCGCGCGCTCAGCTCAGGCTCCCCCGCGCCGGGAGGCGCGCTCTTCTCCGCCGTCCCTCGAAGCAGCCACCAGACAAGAGCCGCGACCCCGACCAGCCCGATCACGCCGGCCGCCCGCCTCATCGCCGAGGGCCCTCCCCCAGAAGCGCGCGCGTTCATTTGCCGCCGATGGTGCTGGATGGACCGTAGTCCGACGCGATGCGCACGTCGACGGCCGAGCGCTGACCTTGCTGATCGCAGCTCGCAATGACACGGCAGCGGGCGCCCACGTTGGGCGGAGTCGCGCCGCTGCCGCCGCCGCGCCGGTACCCCGCCAGGGACTCGGCAGGGGCCCATGCGAACAGCACGACCAGCAGCCCGGCAAGATACAGTGTCTGCTTTCCCATGCGCCTCATGACGACGCCGCCTCCTCGATAGGATGCCGCATCTCGGGCGTCATGCGGCCGATGACCTCATTGTACAGTGCGGACCGCTCCTCGCGGATCCGGCCTCCGAACTCCCGCCGCGCCCCCAGCGCGGCGAAAGCACGTCCCAGGTCCCGATGCGCCCGGTCCCCGAGCACGCAGTGCATTAGAGTGCGCAGTTGCCCGGCCGTCAAGGCCCGGCCCCCTACGGCGCGGCGGCGAGCGTGACCTCGGCCGGCTCCGCGCCCGCGACCACCTCGACGGTGCGCGTCGCGCCGAGCGCCTGCGCCGAGAAGCGGCCGAG
>DYIW01000438.1 GCA_020723465.1 Phycisphaera mikurensis | reverse complement strand
GTCGTTCAACGGGGTCTCTCCAAGTGCTCCGCCCGAAGCCTACTGCATCGGGAACGTGAAGTCCTCGTAGAAGTTCATGGAGCGGTTGAAGGCGCGCGCCGCGAAGGTGGCGATGCCGGCCCGGAGCGGGGCATGGAGCGAGGTGAGGGAGGGCGACCCTTCACTGCAGCGTGCAGACGCCGTTCGGTCCGCAGTAGCCGCCGCAGCAGTCGGTGTTCGTCTTGCACTTCGCGCCGAGCGGCGCACACCCCGTCGGGCTCGGCTGGCAGCTCCCGAAGAGGCAGACCCCGTCGCAGCAGTCGCCGTCCGCCGTGCAGGCGCTCTTGAGCGGGACGCAGGTCTTGCCGCAGACGAGCTTCCCGGCGGCATCCGGGAGACAGAGCTTGTTGCAGCACTCGTCGCCGAAGTGGCAGGGCTGGCCGTCGGGGATGCAGGTCGTGCTGGTGCCGACGCCCCAGCAGCGGGTGACCTTGAGCAGCGTGGGGAGGCAGAGCTTGTTCCCGCCCTGGGCGCCCTGCGGGCAGCAGTTGGCGGCCTGACCGAGCCAGCACACCTCACCCGCCGCCATGCAGCCGCCGGGCTTCTCGCAGCGCTTCACGCCGCTCGTCTCGTAGGGGACGCACTGGGCGGAGCAGCAGTCGCCGTTGTCGAGGCAGACCTCGCCGATCGGCCGGCAGCCCGAGACGTGCTGGCAGACGGTCACCCCGGTCCCGGGGTTGGCGCAGACCCCCGAGCAACATTCGTGATGACCGGTGCAGGGCTCGCCCGCGGTCTGGCAGGTCTTCATCACGGGGCAGATGCCGCCCGTGCAGACACCGCTGCAGCAGTCGCCTGGGCTGCTGCAGATCTCGCCGCCACCCTTGCACGCGCTGAGGAGGACGCAACGCATCACCCCGGCCATCGACTCGCACTTCCCGGAGCAGCAGGTGGCGTTGTTCGCGCAGGCCTCGCCGGCGGGCTTGCAGGTCGTGGTCGGCGCCGCGCAGGTGCCGGACTGGCAGAGGTTGCTGCAGCAATCGGCGTTCGCGGCGCATTTCTGCCCGGCCATGGCGCAGCCGGTCCCCGCCGCGCACGTCCCGGCGGTGCAGGTCAGGCCGCAGCAATCCGAGGCGATCGTGCAGGCCTCGCCCACCGCGCCGCAGCCACCGGGCACGCAGCTCTTGGGGGCGCCGGCGAGCGCCTCGCAGCGCCCCGAACAGCACTCCGCCGAGGCCGCGCAGGCGGAGCCGAGCGCGTTGCAGGTCCCCGCGGGTTCGAGGCAGAGCCCCTGGTCGCAGCGGCCCGAGCAGCACTCCGTCGGGAGCTTGCAGGCCGCCCCGGTCGCGAAGCAGCCCGGTCCCGGCTTGAAGCCGTCGCCGACCAACGCGTCCCTCGAGACGCCCTCCTTCGCGCCGCCATCGCGCGGCGCGCCGTCGCCCAGCGGCGGAGGTGGGTCGTCGCTGCAGCCAGCGAGGAGCGCAAGAACCAGGATCGGACGGAGTCGCCGCAGCATGGTCACCTCGAGGGCAGTGGGTACCCCCGGACTACGACCAGGCCTCCGAAAAAGTTCCGGCCGCGATCAGTTGCGGTGGTTCGTCCGGAACGAACAGAGCATTGATCAGTTGCGGTGGTTCGTCCGGAGCGAACAGAGCATCGATCAGTTGCGGTGGTTCGTCCGGAGCGACCGGCGCATCGATCAATGCCCCTGCCGCATCGGCCAGGTCCAGCCCACCACCAGCCCCGCGAGCCGCCGGGTGTAGTTGTAGTCGATCCCCGCCTGGCGCCGGGCGAGGGTGGAGATGTTGTCGATCGACTCGTAGCGGAGCGCGACCTCGAGGCCCGCCGGGAGAGAGCGCGCGAGCTCGGCCTCCACGCCGAGCGCTCCGTCGAAGCGCGACGGCAAGCGCTCGCTCGCGGTGCCGTCGGTCCGGACCAGGAGATCCGAGGAGGAGAAGTGGTTGAACGCGAAGCCGACGCTCGCGAAGAGCCGCAGTCGCAGCGGGAGGCGTGCGAGGAGCCCGAGACGTGGTCCGTGCGCCCAGGCGGTGTAGTCCGTGGTGTGGCGGTAGCTCCCGAGCTCCTTGGTCACCTCCTCGGCGCCGCTGTGCTGCGCGAAGTAGCTGAGCTCGAGGTCGGCGAGCGGCCAGCTCGCGCGCAGGCCGAGCCAGCCGCCGAGCGTGACGGCTTTCAGGTGCTGGTAGTCGGCGTTCTGGATCATCCGGTTCGCCGCGCGGACGCCGAGCAGCGCGAAGAGCCAGGAGCGGAGCGAGAGGCTGGCGTGGAGCTCACCCCCGGGAGTGAACGAGAACGGTTCGTGCCCGTAGAGCTGGAACGGGAAGCTCATGGAGACGCCGACGCGAAACGATCGGCCGACCATGAGCAGGGTGAGCGCGGGATCGAGCTCGGTCACCGCCGCGCCCTGGCCGCCGACGCCGTACGCGCGCTCGAGGAATCGCGCCCCCGCGCCGAGGTAGAATCGCTCGGTCGCGCGGAGCTTGTACGAGGCCCGGCCCGCCACGTGGAGCGCGAGACCGGCGTCGTCGAGCGAGGCGCCCGACTCGTTGACGAAGGACGGGTTCGTGTCGAGCGCGGCCCCTGCCTCGAGGTGGAGGTCCAGGTGGTGGCGCGACGCGCCCTCGCTCCTGCGCATCACCTCGAGCGCGCGGGTCGCGGTGCGGCGCACGGCGGGGTCCGGCGCGCTCCGGGCGAGCGCCGCCAGCCGCGCGCGTGCGCCCTCGGGGTCGCCGAGCTCCCCCTGCGTGAGCGCGAGCATGTACGCCGACCAGCTGTCGCGACGGTCGAGCGCGACCGCCGCCTGGAGCCAGCGCTCGGCGGCCTGGTACTGCCGGCGCTGGTAGGCGAGGAGACCGCGGTAGTAGCGCGTCGAGATCTCGCCCGGGACGAGGCGCTCGGCGCGCTCGAGCGCCTGCTCCGCGCGCTCGAGCTGACCCGCGCCGATCTGCTGCTTCGCCTCGCCGATCGCCGCGTCGTAGGCGGTCTTCGCTGCCCGCTGCGCGCTCTCGACCTCGCCCATCAGCGTGAAGGCCGCCTCGTCCCACGGAGGCTCGCCGGCGGCGACGACCTCGCGCAGGAAACCGAGCGACCGCTCCCATTGCCCGCGCCGGAAGGCGACCATCCCGCGGAGCAGCGCCGCCTCCGCCGAGAAGCCCCGCGCGAGGACCTGCGACGCGAGCTGGTCCGCGCGCGCGAGCTCGTCGAGCTTGTACGAGGCGAGCGCGCCGAGGAGCCAGACGCGGGCGCGCAGCGCCGGTTCGCCGGGCACGCGCTCGAGCTGGCGGAGCGTCTCGGGATAGAGCCCACGCTGGAAGAGCCGCTCGGCCGCGTCGAGCGCGCGCTGTGCGGGCGAGGGCCGCGTGCGCGCGAGGGCGAGCGACGGCTGAGCGAGGAGGAGGAGCGCGAGC
>DYIW01000044.1 GCA_020723465.1 Phycisphaera mikurensis | reverse complement strand
GCCTGCCGCGCGCGCGCCGCGCGCCGCCGGCACACGCCCCGCTGCCGCGCCTCCCCGCTCCGCGCGGCCCGGCCGCCGCGCGCGCTCCTCCTCGATCCGTCTGAATCCGCCTGCCCCAGGAAGGCCGGCCCGAGCCCGGAGCGCGCGTGCGCCCCGGGCCGTGCCGGCGTGGTCCCGCCTCGAGGAGAAACGTCGTGCCGTTCACCTTCACGCATGCCTTCAGCCTGTGCTCGGCTCTCGCGCTTGCCCAGGAGGAGCCGGTCCAGGACAAGCCGGCGCCGGAACCGTCGCCGGCCGAACTCAAGCAGCTCATCGAGCAGCAGAAGAACGAGCTGGAAGAGCTGGTACGCGCCTGCGGGGCGCGCCTCCAGGAACTCGAGTCGCGCCTGCGCGCGCTCCAGGAGGAGCAGCGGGCGGCGCGCGCCGAGGACGAGCTGGACGAGCTGCTGCGCCTGGCCGAGGCCGCCGGCCCGGCGCCGGTCGCGCGGCCGAGCAGCGCCCAGTCCATCCTCAATCCCAACGTCTCGGTCATCCCGGACTTCCGCACCCGTTTCCGCGAGATCGAGGGCGACGACCTGAGCGGCGCCTTCGGCGACCTGTTCCAGGAGGAGGACCCCTTCGCCCTGCACGGCGCCGAAATCGAGCTGCGCGGCGCGGTCAGCCCCGAGGCCGACGCCGTGGCCATCCTCGGCGTGCACGGCGAGCACGCAGAGTTCGAGGAGGCCTACATCCTGTTCCACACCCTGCCCTGGGAGCTGCAGGCCAAGATCGGCAAGTTCCTCCTGAACTTCGGGCGCGCCAATCCGCTCCATGGCCACGACCTGCCGCAGTCCGACCGCCCGCTGGTGCACCAGCTCCTCTTCGGCGAGGAGGGCACCGCCTCGCCGGGCATCTCGCTGTCGCGCGTCCTGTTCACGACACCTCCCGGAGGCATCCTGCCGGCCTGGTCGGAGCTGACCATCGAGGCGGTGAACAGCGCTGGCGTGGAGGCGCCGCTCTTCGGCGAGGGCCCGATCAACGAGGTCGCCGGCAACGCACACTGGAAGAACTTCTGGCAGATCACTCCCTACACCGACCTCGAGGGCGGACTCTCACTCTTCGCCACGGGCAACAACGTCACCGGCCCAAACGAGTCGGCCGCGGTCGCCGGCGCCGACCTGACCTGGCGCTGGCGCGATCCCGAGCCCGGCAGCGCCAACTCCTGGCTGGTCCAGGGCGAGGTGATCGGCAGCAAGGTCGAGATCGAGGACTCCTCCTCGGTGAGCGCGGCGGGCGGCTACCTGACCGTGCAGAAGCAGCTCGATCCGCAGTGGTACGCCGGCATCCGCTTCGACTCGGCCGAGTCGCCGACCGTCGAGGACTCCCATGTCTTCGGCGTGGCTCCCTACCTCTCCTACTACCTCAATGAGTTCATACGCCTGCGCCTGCAGTACACGTACATGGAGGGCACCTCCGGTGACCTCTCCGCCGCGTCGCACGGCCTGTCCGCGCAGCTCGTCTGGGTGCTCGGCGCGCACCCGCCCCATCCCTACTGGGTGAACCGATGAATGCTCCCCTTCTGGCATTGGCGCTGGCCGCGCTCTTGCCGCCGCAGGAAGACACTGCGGCGCGCCAGATCACGGTCGTGGCCTCGCACCCGGCGCTCATGAGCATCGCCGCCCAGGTCGGTGGCGAGCGCGTGACCGTCACCAGCATCCTCGAGCCCGCCTTCGACGTGCATGACGCCCAGGCCAAGCCCTCCGTGTTTGCGCGGCTCCGCGACGCCGACGTCTTCGTCCATACGGGGCTCGACCTGGAGCTCTGGGCGGACGACGCCGTCAAGGGATCGCGCAATCCCCGCATCGCCACCGGCCAGCCGGGCAACATCGACGCCTCCGCGGGCGTCAAGCTGCTGGACGTGCCCGAGAATCCGAGCCGCGCCGCCGGGGACGTGCATATCTACGGCAATCCCCACTACTGGCTGGATCCGCTCAACGCCCTGACCGTCGCCCAGAACATCGCGACGGGCTTCACCGCCGTGGATCCGAGCTCGGCGCAGGTCTACCTTGACAATCGCACAGCGTTCGAGAGAGACCTGAAGCAGCGGCTGACCGGCTGGCTGAAGAGAGCCATCCCGCGCAAGAACACGCCGCTCGTCGTGTACCACGACTCATTCCCCTATTTCGTGCGCCGCTTCGGTTTCCGCGTCGTGGCGACCGTCGAACCGAAGCCGCGCGTCACGCCCACGCAGGCGCACCTGCTCGAAGTGATCCAGGCGATCCAGGCCAACGAGGTCAAGGTGCTCCTGCGCGAGCCGTTCCACGACGAGGACGCCACGAGCTTCCTGGCGGAGAAGACCGGCGCAAAGGTCGTCACCATCTCGACCATGCCCGGCGTACGTTCCGCCGGGGAGACGTATCAGGACCTGATCGAGCACAACCTCGACGCCATCCTTGGAGCCCTGCCCTGAACGCCGAAGCGACCCGCGCGCCGCCCTTCCGCTTCGAGGACGTCGCGCTCGGCTATGGGCGGAAGACCGTGCTCGCCGAGGTGACGTTCACGGTGGAGAGAGGGGCGTTCTTCGGCATTGTCGGCCCGAATGGCTCGGGCAAGACCACGCTGCTGCGGGCCGCGCTCGGCATCCTGGCGCCGCGCGCCGGCCGGGTGCTGCGGCCGGCGCAGCACGGGCAAGCGCGCATCGGCTACGTGCCGCAGAGGCTCGCGATCGATCCGATCTTCCCGCTCACGGTGCGAGACATCGTCCTCATGGGCCGGTACCGGCCGTTCGGCGCGCTGCGCGGAACGCGCGCCGCCGATTCCCGCGCCGCGGCCGCGGCCTGCGAGCGGCTCGGCATCCTGGACCTGCTGGAGAGCCCCTACCGCGACCTCTCGGGCGGGCAGCAGCAGCGCACCCTCATCGCGCGGGCGCTGGCCGCGGAGCCGGAAGTGCTCGTTTTCGACGAGCCGACCAACGGCATGGACCTTCCCGCCGAGCAGTCGATCATGGATCTGATCCTCGGCCTGCGGCGCGAGCGTGGCTCGACCGTGCTGTTCGTCACGCATCTCCTGAACCTGGTCGCGGACGCCGCCACCGAGCTGGCGCTGGTGCGGGATGGGCGCGTGCGAGTCGGCCGGCGCGAGGACGTGCTGCGCCCCGAGATCCTCGCCGCCCTGTACGGCGTGCCGGTCGAGGTGCACCGGGTTGCTGGCCGCACCTTCGTGATCGCCAGTGGAGGTGCGCCGTGAACGCCGCCTGGCGCGACCTGTTCGCCACCTACGGCCACGCCTACCTGGCGGCGCTCGTCATCGCGCTCGGCTGCTCGATCGCCGGCGTGTACGTGGTGCTGCGCAAGGTGGCGTTCGTCGGCATCGCTACCGCACAGGTGGCGGCGGCTGGCGTCGCCCTGGCGTTCCTCCTCGACTTCGCGCCGCTGCCGGCCGCGGTGTTCTCGGCGCTGGCCGGCGTCTCGCTCTTCGGCCTGGGCCGGGATCCGGTGCGCGTGCCGCGCGACGGGATCGTGGGCGTCGCCTTCGCCCTGGCGTCGGCTCTGGCCGTGCTGTTCGTCTCGCGCTCGGCCGCCGAGCTGGATCAGGTGGAGCACATCATCTACGGCTCGCTCCTGTTCACCAGCGGCGGACAGGTGCTCGTCCTGGCCCTGGGCGTGGCCGCCGTGCTGCTGGTGCACGCACTCTTCCACCGCGAGTTCCTCATGGTTTCGGTCGACCGGGAGGCGGCGCGCACCCTCGGCGTGCGCACCGCGCTCTTCGACCTGCTGCTCTTCCTCTCGCTCGGGGCGGTCATCGCGCTGTCGATCGGCGCGGCTGGATCGCTGCTCGCCTTCGCCTTCCTCATTCTGCCGCCCATGACCGGACTGCTGCTCGGCGGGCGCCTCGCGCAGGTCTTCGCCGTCTCCGCCGCCTGCGGCCTGACGGCCGCGGTCGCCGGAGTCCTCGTCTCGGTGCTCTTCGACTTCCCCACCGGGCCGGCGGTGGTGGTGACCTGCGCCGCCCTGTTCGGCTGCGCGCTCGCCGCCAGGAACAGCCTGCTGCTTGGCGCCACCTTGCTCGCCGCGCTCATTGCGGCCACGGCGCTCTGTGCGCTCGAAACCGCCCGGCCCGCGCCTGAGAGGAGCGCCTCCTCCGAGCTGCGCATCGAGCTGGAGCTGGCGGTGCATGATCGAACGGTACGCCGCGGCGAAGCGGTCGCGGTCGACTACATCGTGCGCATTCGCGGTGAGGCGCCGGCCGGGCTCCACCTCGCCCTAGACGCCGGCTCGGCCGTGGCCGTCGCGCGCCTGGCACGCGCTTCGACCCGCTCGAACGGCCGCATCGCTCTCGACTCCTCTGGCCTCCCTCCAGGCGCCTACTCCGTGTCCGCCAGCTTCTGGACCGGCGACCCGCTCGCGCCAGACGAGAACACCGAACTCCTTGGGCCCGAGCAGGTCCGCGTCTCTCCGGCCGCAATCGAGGTGCTGCCGTGACCCGACCGGGCGCGGCGCTCCGGGCGCGGCTCCCGGCATGCCTGCTCCTCGCCCTCTGGGCGTGCAGCGGTGCGCCGCCGGTCGTGGACGGCGTTTCCCTGGAAGAGACCTGCGACCCGGAGAACCTGCTGGCGCGTGCCCTCGCTCTCTTCAAGGCCGAGCGGCACGAGGAATGCACCGCGATCGCCGAGCACGTGCTCGAGTACCACGGCACCTTCGCCAAGACGGAAACCGTTCTCTTTCTCGCCGCCGAAGCACGCTACCGCCTCGGCGACACGCAGGCCGCCCTCGCTCACTATCGGAGGCTGCTCGACGACTTCCCGTGCACGCGCGCCCACGCCGCGATCGCGGATCGCCTCTATCACGCTGGTACCGCGCTCCTCGACGATCCGCCGCTCCTGCTCGGCGGCCTGCTCCGCGACCGCCAGCCCGGCATCGAGGCGCTCGGCTACCTGGTCGTGCATTATCCCCGCTCGCCCTTGGCCGAGGAGGCCTGGCTCCGCCTGGGCGAGGCGCACGTCGCCGAGGGCCAGTATGACCTCGCGGCCGAGGCCTATGAGCGGCTGCTGCGCCGCTATCCCGACAGCGCGCTCAAGGACGAGGTTCTGTTCCGCGTCGCTTCGGTGCACCGCGCCCAGTCGAAGGGCGCGGCGTACGACAAGGAGCCGCTGCTCCGCGCCTGGTTCGCGGCCGACCGCTACCTGAAGTGCTGCGGCGCCTCCGGCCGCTACGCCGCGGCCGCGCTGGCCATGAAGGAGAACGTCGCGCGCGAGGTAGCGCTGAGCGAGAGCGAGATCGCGGAGTTCTATCACCGGCGCGGGGCCCAGGAGGGAGCGCGGCTGCACTACGGACACGCCGCGCTCGCCCCGGAGGACGCCGCCGCGGACCTGCTGCACCCGCACAGCGACCGCCCGCCCTGGAAGACCGGTAACGATCTCCTGCCCTTCTGGGCGGCCGGACGCGACTGAACGTGAAATAGTTCGGACGCGTTCCTGGCGCCGCGAGGCATGTCAGGCAGCGGGCCCAGTTTGCTGGGACGGCCGAATCGGTGAGGGATTGCATTCCCGGTGGTAACAAGAGCATCGTCGCACGTCCGGGGTGTGCTTCTCACATTGAGCGGCTACCGTCGCTTCGTGCCCGTGCCCGTGCCCGAACAGCCCTGGCGAACGCCATGACCCACTTCGATCACGAGAAGCTCGATGTCTACAGGGTGTCCATGGACTTCGTCGTCCTGGCGAACGAAGTCGTCGAGAGGCGTCCTCGAGGGCGCACCCACCTCTCGAAACCGCTCCAACGCTCCGCCACGTCCCTCCCCCCTGAACGTGGCGGAAAAAGCCCGCGAGTTCTCCGCGACGGAGAAGGCGCCCTTCGATCGCTGTCGGCGGCGCACGAAACAGGCAGCCCGGCTGCTCAGGGTCGCACGCAGACCCCACGTCCGTCCCGATCGTGGACCTGCTCCGCCTCGGTCACCCCCTGAGCGGACTCTCCAGGTACGGGGTCTTCGGAAAGCTCTCGGGTGGTTTCACCATGTCGAGCTCCTCCACCAGGATGGAGGGCACGACCAGCGTCATCATCGAGTCGCCCAGATCGTAGTGGTACGGCGCCGCATCGGCGCCGGCGGCCACTATGTCGCGGAGCAGGCGCGGTTCGAGCGCGCCGAAGGAAGCGCCCCTGATGAGCTCCTCGCGCCGGTCATCCGCATAGACGCGGTACACCTCGCCCATTCTGCGGACGAGTATTCCGTACGGCAGTCCCTCGTCCTTCACGAGCTCGATCAGCCTGTCCTTGAGCTGCTCCGGGGGCAAGGTCACGGAGGCCTCGACGAACAGGTTCCCCGCACTAGGCTGGCCCCCGCGGCAGTGGCCGTTCGATCTCTTCACCTGCTTGGTCGGCGTGCGCGTGGAGTAGAGAGCGACCAGCTTGCCGTCCTCCACCAGCTTCAACGCGGCGGCCTTCACGCCTTCGTCGTCGACCCAGTAGGACCCGAACAGGGGCATGCCCTGGAACTCGGTCCTGCCGGGGTCGTCGGTCACGTCAATGAACCGAGCGAGGACTCTCTTGCCGATCTTGTCAGCGAGCCCGCCCCTGCCCCTACGGCCCTCGTCGGTCTCGCGCGTTCCTCGCAGACCAGACGCCAGGACGTCGCGGAAAACGCTCGCGGCGGCAAACCCCTCGAACAACACCGGCCCGGTGTAGTCCTCGGCCTTCGGGGCCTCTCGCAGGGCCAGCAGGAAGCCGACCATCTTGCGGGCGCGGGCGAGGAGCGCCTCATCCGTTGGAAGGTCGTCGTCAGTCCGGCCGAGGAACTTATCCGCATCCCCGAGAGGCATGCCGTCCTCCGCCTGGGTGTCGGCGGAGAGACTGAACGACGCCTGGCTCATGGTGGTGCGGAGCACGAAGCCCTCGTTGCTCAGCAAGTACTTGTTGGTTGCGAATCCCTGGAACCTCGCGCGGCCCCTCTGCAGCTCAGGCGCCTCGCGGAAGACCGCCGACACTGCCTTGACCGCCCCGGGCCACCGCTCGCGGTCCAGCGCCAGACTGCCGCGCGCCTGGATCAGCGTGACCGGATCCTCTTTCGAGAAATCGTCCGGGCGGTCCTGTACGACGCGCGACTTCAGGGCGGCCCTCTTCCTGGTCAGGCGCTCAAGCGCCTCCTTGTACTCCGAGTCGGTGTTCAGCCACAGGCGGAACCTGATGCCGTCGTAGTTGTCGTCCAGGCAGAGGCCTCCGCCGAAACGTCCGAAGAAATAGCCGCCGTCGCTGCTGCTGTCGAGAACGTAGTCCCCCACGCGGACGTCCACGCTCAGGGACCTCCCTGGGCCCTCGCTCTCGTGGGTCAGCGCGCCGAAATCCGCGCCCGTCGAAAAGCTGGCTCCGCTCTGCGCCGCGTAGGCAACATAGTAGGGCCTCTCCATGTCCGAGAGCTGGAGGCGGGCGAGTGTTCGGGCCATCTCATCCTCGAGCGCTCGCAGAAGCACATCGTCATCGGCCTGCTCCTGCGCCAGTGCCACCCCGCTCCAAACCAGCAGCGCGGCTGCCGCCGCAAGCGCCGCCATCACTTTGCTCCTCATTGCTCGCTCCTTGCGCAAGGCTCCCGGGCACGCGCCCGGAGCTCTGCCAGTTGATGCTCAGTCCTGTCACACTCGTCGCGCCGCGATCAACTCGGTTTCCCGCATCCGGAAGCTTCGCATCGCTCGGGAAACCCCATCCCGCACTCTCCTAGTTCTTCACGCCGCCCTCCTCCTTCTCAGGGTCGTGGACGGGCGGAGGCAGGATCGGCGGACGACTCTGCGACTTCTGCTTCTTCTCCACTTCGATCTTCCCGACCAGAACGCTCGGCGAGACAGCGCTCACAGGAATGCTTCCAGACTCGGCGCCGCAGTAGCCGTGGAAAGCGCTCTCGTCGTCTCCGGTCGCGAGGATCTGCTCGAGGCTCATGATCGGCGTTCCACAGATGTCAACGCCGCGCACCATTTCGTCCGGTCTGCCGTCCACGTAGACGCGCGTCACCAGAAGGGGCTCCACCTTGAAGGCCTGGGGGGACCAACGGCCCGTCGTGGTGAAGCCGCCGGCTATGTCGTGGAATATGAGCCCATACGGCTTGCCCTGCCTGTTTGCCTCTTCGATCAACATCGCGCGGAGACGATCGAATGGGAGGCGCCTGCTCGACTGAACGATCATGTTGGCCATGCGAGAGACGGGGGAAGACCCGCTCTCGCAGCGGCCATGGCCGTTGGACCGGGGGAACCCCCTGACTGGAGAGCGGGACATGAGGAAGCTCTTCAATATCCCGTTCTCGACGATGGTCACCCTCTCGGCACGGACGCCCTCGTCGTCGAAGTCATAGTGACCCATGAGAAAGATGTCGCCGTACTTCTCGGCGGTAGGATCCTCATAGATGCTGATGAAATCGGGCATGATGGGAGTGCCGACCTTCTTGGTGAAAGTCTGGCCTTCATCCTCGTCCTTCTGGCGGTGCCCCTCGATCCTGTGGCCGAATATCTCGTGAAAGAAGACGGCCGCGGCCTCGTGGACGAGGATCGCCGGTCCGACGTACGGCTCCACCACCGGCGCCGCGCGGAGCTGGTCCAGGGCTGAGGCCACCCTCTCGATCTTGGCGAGGATGTCCGCGTCGCTTGGCAGGTGCCCTGTATCTGGAGCGAAGAAGGACTCGTAGAGATGCAGGTCCATCCCATCGTCGGCCTTCGCCTCGGCGTAGACTCCGATCCTGTAGCGCTCTTCGGAGGTTTGAAGCCTCGTTCCCTCCGAGCTCAGGAACCAGCGGTGTTGCACGCCGCCCGTCAGAGAGACGCTGGAGTCGAGTACGTGCGGGTACTTCTTGAAATGGGCCGAGAGCGAAGGGAGCCGCACGGCCCAGGCCTCTTGATCCACGCTGGACTGGACGAGGTCCTCCATGTACACCGACGGCTCCTCCGACGAGAAGTCGTCGGAGAGGTCTTCTTCGTCGACCATGACTTTGCGGTCGGTCAGAACCTTGGTGAACCGCTCCTGCGCGTTCTTGTACGCTCGGTCAGTGGAGAGCCAGAGCGCCGCGCGGATCGCTTCGACGTCGTCTTCGACCGGTAGGCCGCCCCCTCCGCCGCTGGACCAGCTCCAACCGTAGCTGCCGCGAATCGCGTGCGTATTGTCCAGTTTCGAGGACCCGACGCGCGCCGAGACCGCGAAGGACCTGTCCGGCCGGCGCGTCGTCGGTCGCTGGGTAAGCGCGCCGTAGGAGGCCTGGAGGCTCACATCGTGCGCCTCCCAGATCGTGTAGCTGAGGAAGTAGAGGGGGTGCTCTCCGTTGGACTTGAGCTGTTCGGATGAACGCGCCAGCTCTGCCTCGGCGGCCCGGAGCACGGCGCAGGCGCCAGGCTGGAGCGCTGGCGCAGTCGGTTCTTCCGCGAAAGCGCGTTGGGCGAGGAAGGGAGCCGAGAAGGACAAGGCAAGAAGGAAAACTGACGACCGCCGAGTCTTCATGCGGATTCTCCTTGAGTCAGGGAGGCATTCACTTTCCCGGTGAGGGGTGGCGATGTCAAGGAGGAGGATCGAAGAGGTTCGAGGCATGACATTCCGGCGGCGGCGACCGGCCAGGACGCGGAGTGCGCCTCCGGCTTGACCACGCTCGAGGCGAGGTATGACCGAGCCCTGTGCCACTAACCGCTGGTCGAAGCTGCGGACATGCAGACCGAAGGTCCAGAGAGTTTGCCTGACATGTTGACCGAGGTTCTTCGAGAGGGCGCTCAGCGGCTACCGGCGCACGCGATCGAGAGTGGGATCGGCCGGATCTGCTTCTCGGTGAGCACCGCCGGCGAAGTCGACGGCGACGGCCGCGCCGACTTCATGGCCGGCGCCTTACACCCCCCTACGATGCCACGCTGGCGGCCGCGAGCTCTCCTCCCCTGGCGCGTCCCCGCGGCCTCGCGTAGCATCCTGGGACGCAGGTCCGTCTGTCCGACGATCGTTCCGCAGGTCCGATGCCGGCCAACCTGACGCCCCAGTACCACAAGGCGGAGGAGGAATACCGCCGGGCCGAGACTCCCGAGGACGAGCTGCGCTGCCTGCAGGCGATGCTGCGGGAGATCCCGAAGCACAAGGGCACCGATCACCTGCAGGCGGATCTCAAGCAGAGAATCAGCCGCGTCAAGAAGGAGATCGACCAGCAGAAGCGCGCCGGCGGGCGCAGGACCACCGGCCTGCGCATTCCTCGCCAGGGCGCGGGGCGCGCCGTGCTCATCGGCGGCCCCAACGCCGGCAAGAGCCAGCTCCTGTGCAGCCTGACGCGCGCCACTCCCGAGGTCGCCCCCTATCCGTTCACCACGCGCCAGCCCGTGCCCGGCATGATGCCCTGGGAAGACGTGTTCGTGCAGCTCATCGACACGCCGCCCATCACGGCCGGCGTGCTCGACGCGGCCACGGCCAGCCTCCTGCGCGGGGCGGATCTGGCCCTGCTGCTCGTCGACCTCGGCGAGGACGACGGCATCCTGCAGGTCCACGAAGTGGTGGCGCGCCTGGAGAGCACCAAGACGCGCCTTGGCCGCGAGTCGAGCACGGGCGAGGAGGACGTCGGACTCACGCGCACCAGGACGCTGCTCGTGCCCAACAAGATCGACCTGCAAGACGCGCCGGCGCGCCTGGAGCTGCTGCGCGAGTGCTGCCCGCTCGGCTTTCCCGAGCACGTCATCTCGGCCCAGGAGGGCACGGGCCTGGAGGAGCTGCGCACGGCCATCTACCGCTCGCTGGACATGATCCGCGTCTACACCAAGGAGCCCAGCAAGAAGGACCCGGACCTGCAGCGGCCCTACACCGTGCGCCGCGGCAGCACCCTGCTCGAGGTGGCGGTCCTGGTCCACAAGGACTTCGCCGCGCACTTGAAGTATGCCCGCGTCTGGGGCCAGGACGTGCACGGCGGCACGGCGGTCAAGGGCAACCACCTGCTGCACGACCGCGACATCGTCGAGCTGCACATGTGACACCGCCCGCGACGCGGGCGCGGCGCGGGCCCACTGTGGCGCGAAACGGCGCTACGGCGCGATCTCGAGCATCACTGCGTTCGAGGCCAGGTCAAAGGGATTGGCGAGCGCGTAGGCGAAGTGCATGGTGTAGCCCACGGCCGAGGGAGGGATCGGTCCCAGCGTGTTCAGCAGGGCCTCGCCGTGGCCGCTGGCGTCGAGCGTCCCCTGGAAGCTGGAGAAGACGGCGCTGTTGGCCATGAGGATGGTGAGCGTGGTGAGCGCGTCGGCGTTGAGGGGCAGCGTCGCCGCGCCGCCGGGAAGGGGCAGCCCCGGCGACGTGCCGCTGCCGCTGCCGAGCAGCACGTAGCTCCGGCCGGCGGCGACGCCGCCCGCGTTCAGCCAGAACTCCACCGTATCGCCCGTGGCCGCCGAGATGCGCACTTTCTCCGCGCGCAGCAGCTCGCCGCTCCAGCCCGCGAGCCGCGCCCAGAGCCACCAGGCGCAGTACGCCTTCTGATTGGCGTTCAGCGGCTGGCTGTGCGCCGACGAGCAGTTGTACCAGTCCACGCCCAGCACGTGCGCGTTCTGCCAGTCCACCGCCCAGTTGCCCTGGTAGACGCCGGCCGCGTTCCAGTAGTCGCAGGCGTCGTTGGCGAACTCGAAGTAGACGCCGTCCGGGTCGTAGCTCTCGATGTCGGCGAAGTCGTAGAGGATCTTGTCGTTGGCGATGCAGAAGTCCCGGATCTGCTGGTTGCGCGCCTTCAAGTTCGCCATCGCGCCGTAATCCAGGTGGCCGGTCATGTACACGAACTTGACGTTCGGATAGTCGATCTCAAGCTGGTTCATCGGCGCCAGGTACATGTTGATCATGTCCTGCTGGGTGTAGCCCGAGACCTGACCGCACCAGGACCAGATGACCACGTTCACGTCCGAGTTGTTCGGGTCGTTGAGATAGGTGCGCGTGGCGTTCTCCCACTGCGGGTAGTAGCCCACGTCTCCGGGGAAGGCGTAGTCATGCAGGTCGAGGGCGCCGCCCGTGCCCCCGTTGTTCCAGGCGAACTGCGGGCCGCCGCAGCCGCCGGTGAAGCCGACCAGGCCGGTCATGCCGGTGGTGATCTGGCTGCCGTGCGAGGTGTGGCCGTAGGCGATGTGCAGGTTCGCCTTGGCGGCGGTGATCCAGGCCGGCGGGATCTGGGGGATCTTGGTGCACCGGTGGTCGACGAGGATCGGCTCGCCGGCGCGGGCGGACGCGAGGGAGACGAGGGACAGAACGGCTGCAGCAGCAAGGCGACGATTCAACATTCCGTGACTCCGTGCCTCTTGAACAGGCTGGGGCGTGCGGATCCGGGCGATCCGCGGTCAAGGGCAGGTGGTGGAATGATACCTCGTCGCGCGCCGGATGGAAGCAGCTTCTGCAACCAGTTGAGCACCCGCGGCTTGGGGCGGCGCTGCCTCGAAGAGGGGTGCTCCGAGCCGGCCCGAGGCGCGGCCGGAGCGCCCTTCTTTCGGTTCTCGAGGACGGTCAGAACGCGTAGTCGAGCAGGTCGACTCCGGTCACCGGGGATCCCTCGTTCTGGATCACGATGCGCAAGGGACTCGTGGCCAGGTCCGGCATGCCATCCCCGTCCGAGTCGCTGGCCGCGACCAGATAGAACGTCTGACCAACGAGGCCGGGATCGTCGGGCAACGAGACCGTGAGCACAGCGGTGTCCAGGTCGTCCTCGCTCTCGGTGAAGAGTGCGGGCCGGAGCGGCATTGGCGTGATGTCGATGTTCCACTCGGCAGGAATGGGGTGAGTCGTATCGATGTCGATACCGAGGCGGTTGTCCGGGCCGTTCTCGGTCTGGGAGAGTGCCGTCGACGTGTACACCTTGAAGGCCTGCCCGCCGTAGAACGAAGTCTCGATGCGGAACGCCAGCGTGGAGCCGATCGACGCCACCGTGGTGCCTCCCGGCGGCTGGAAACCGACGTACGCGACCGGCCAGTCCACGTTTGGACCGCCCTCGTCCGTCCCGCCTACGAATACGACGTTCCCGCTGTCGATCACGCCCGAGCCGTTGCTCGTTGCGGTGACTCTGACCCGCTCGAGGCTCTTCTGGAACTTGGTGAAGGCGTCGCTCCCCGATCCGGTGTTGAAGGTGAAGCTGAAGGTTCCTCCCGCCTCGCTCGTCGCGCTGGTGATGGCGTTCGCGTCCGCCTGGGTCGTGAAGACCTGCTGGTCTCCGTTGGAGGTGCTTGTCTTGCTCCAGCCGTTCGGCACGGAGGAGGAGGTGTAGTTCTGCTTCAGGTTCTTCTTCTTCGGATTCTCAACCTCCCAGTGCATGTCCTTGACCTTCTTCCCGGCACCCACGGTCACGACGTAGGTCACCGTCGCGGTCCCGTCGCCGTTGTCGGTGGTGCTGTCAGCGACGTTGTCGGCGAACGCGCCGTTCTGCAAGAGCAACAAGGCAGCCCAGAGCACGTGCTTCTTCATGGAAACCCTCTCCATACCCCCTTGGCATCCCTCCGCCTCCCCTCGGGGGGGGGGGCGGGCCTTCCGGGTCTCGTGGTAACCCCACCAGCGATTCCCGGTTGGTCCTTTCACGTTACCCGCTCGCCCATGCCTGTCAAGCGCGTTTCGACGGGTTTTTCAGCGCCCGGACGGCTGGCCGCAGAGGCGGTCGATCTCCTCGAGGACGCGGACCGTGCGCCAGACCGGGAAGCCGCGGCCGGTCAGCTCGACGGTGTTGTTTGCCGCGGTCACCCGTAACTGATCCACCAGAAAGTCCCCGCGCGGCCCCAACAGCAGATCGCGCACGGCGGCCGCGTCCGCGTGCTGCAGCGCGACCTGGGTTCGGATCGGACGCCAGCGCCTCCGCTCGGCGTCGAGCTGCGCGCGCTCCACTGGCACGGCGAGGCTCATTCTCTGCTCGTCGGCCACGAGCCAGTTGGACCGGCGGTGCCCGAACTTGAGACCCTCCTCGGACTCGATCACGATCACGTTATTCACGGCGAGCGCGGCCTCGAGGAAGTCGCGGAAGTCGATGGGCTCCAGCTCGAACGCGCCAACGAAGCGCAGCCGCATGTCCTCGATGGCGGGTTCGACCTGGACAGGTCGGTGCAGCACCTCCTTCGCGAGAGCCGCGACGTCCACCAGGGGAGTCCCCTCCACTTCATCGAACTGAACGCACAGCGAGCCCTCACCCGGTACCTCTGTCGCCGGGCCGTCGTCTGATCGGTCGTGCCCGATCGCTCCCTGCCCGGCGATCTCCTCCACGGTAGACCGCACGGCCTCGGCCGGACCGACGATCCAGAGCACCGGCTGCCCCGGCATGGCGCGAATCCAGGAGTTCGGCAAAGGGAAGCGCTCGGCGAGGCGTTCCGCCACCGGCCCCGCGGCCTCGGGCGTCTTCACGACAGTCGTGATGATGGTCTCGAGGCCCCGGTAGGACGCCAGCTCAGCGGGCGGCACGTAGGGCGCGGTATCCAGGGCGATCCAGGCACAGGGCCGACCGGGCTCCAGCGCGAAGAAGACGCCGAACGAGCACAGACGGATCCCCTTGGCTGCGAGCGCCTTCTCCAGCCAGCGCCGGAACTCCATGCCGCTCACTCCCTCCGGCGGGCGCGGCAGGACCTTGTCCTTCACGTCATACTCCAAGTACTCGAACGGGATGCCGAGCTGCATGTACGCGTAGCTGACCACGGCCGGCAGCGGCCACTCCGCGGCGCTCGGGTCGAACGCGGCTTCCTCGGCGACGGCCTCGCTTGCGGCAGGATCCTGGAAGCCAGACAGAACCAGACTCACCTGCAGGAGCAGGCCCAGAGCGTTCATGCGGCCCTCCTTTTCGCTTCTGCTGCCCCGGACACCGAACGGCCGCGATCCTACCGCCCTCGCCGTGGCGGGGCAACCGTGCCACCACCGTTGCCACGCCCCACGATCTCCAGCAAGGGGCGCTTCTCTCTCACCTCGTAGCGCTTCCTGAGGTCGTCCTCGAACACGTACCAGCGTCGCGACACCGTGCTCGCGCTCCCCTGCGCGCCAGCGACGAACACCGGTCGCTCGCCGAGTCGCTTCTCGATCTCTTCGAAGTGTCTGTCCACATTGCCGAGCACGGTCACGACCTCGACGTCCGGGCGGTTGCCCTCCGCCTGGCTCGCGTAGGCCAGCAGCATCGCGGGAGTGAAGTCTCCGATGATCGCCGCTCCGCCCGCAGCTTGCGCGAAGGACTCGTCGATGTACTGCCGTGCGCCGCGATCCATCGTCTTCGGCGGGAACAGGAAGTACCACGCATTGTCCCGGTGCGGGAGGGATCGCGCGTTGAACAGAGAGACCCCGAGCCCCTTCGACGCGAGCGGAAGACCGGCATAGATCAAGGGCGGGGTCAGCAGCACGAGCAACAGGACCACCCGTTTGGTGGTGCCCGCGCCGGCCCGCGTGTGCCGCCCGATGACCGACAGCAGCCACTCGAATCCCGCGGGAAGCAAGAGAGCGCCGGTCGCGTGGCCGGCAAGGCAGAACTGGTAGGTGTCGACAACGGGATGCAGCAGCGCGAAGAGATACAGGAAACCCGTCGCCGTAATCACGACCGCGCTCTTCAGGCTCATGCGCCGGATCGACTGAGCCAGGCCAGCCAGGCCCGCGAAGCAGGACACTCCCACGAAGTTCAACCCGACGAGAAGGACCAGCTCCGCGGGCGCATCCCACTGGAAGTGCAGGTGATCCCGTAGATCCGCCGCTCCCTCCGGCGACAGCGGCCGAAGCGCCTGCAGGTTGAGGAACGCGGCGAAGGCCGCAGACAGGTCGCACGCGCCGAAGCCAGCGGGCATGGTCGCGAGAATGATCACCAGCACCGGCGACAGGCCGAGCAGGAAGGAAAGCGCCGCCAGAGCGAGGCCCGCCGCGCCCGGCCGGAAGTCTCCCTGGAGGATCTTCCCCGCCAGCGCCACGAGCAGCGCCGGTCCGACCAGGAGAACCATGAGATGGTCGGCGGTCCCCAGGCCGAGCAGGAAGCACAGCCCGTACAGGGCACGTCGCGTGGGACGCTCGACCCAGCGCAGGATGAGCAGGGTGAGGCCGAGGATGAAGAGCAGATCGAAGGTGTAGACCTCGGTGATGACCGAGAGGGTCCAGAAGGTGTGCGAGAGGCCGAGGGCCAGGCACGCGAGCACCACGAAGAAGCGGTCGCGGCAGAGCCGCGTGCACGCCCGATAGAAGATGACGAGCGCCGCGCTGCCAGCGACGGCGGACAGCAGGTTGAGCTTCCAGGGCAGGCTGCCGCAGGGCACGAGGATCGACCAGGCTTTGGCCACGAGCACGTAGATGGGATGCGCCGTAGGGTCGTATCCGAGGGCGAGATCGTGGACGGCCAGCGCCAGGCGCGGGCTGTCGCCGCCGCCCCAGGTGACGTCCGGCGCCAAGGAGAGGACGTAGAGCCCGAGAAACGACAGGAAGATCAGGGCCTCGGGGGCCCGCTTGATGGCCTGGAGCATGACGTGCGTTCGCGCTCCTCTGCGTCCCGGTAGACGCTCTTTACGATATCTTGTCGTACGGTTCTTCTGGGCCCAACGGGGCGTTCGTACTTTCCGGGCAATGCGCAGGCCTTTGATTCTCGTCGTCGATGACGAACCCGACCTGGTGGAGCTGGTCCGGCACCACCTCGTCCGCGAGCACTGTCTGGTCGAGACCGCCGGCGACGGCGAGACCGCCCTGGCCAAGGCCTGGGCCAGGATCCCCGACCTGATCATCCTCGACCTCATGCTGCCGGGCATCGACGGCCTCGAGGTGTGCCGCCGCCTGCGCGCCGAGCCGAAGACCGAGTGCGTGCCCATCATCATGCTCACGGCCAAGGCGGAGGAGGCGGACGCGGTGATCGGCCTGGCGCAGGGCGCCGACGACTACATCCGCAAGCCCTTCGGCGTGCGCGAGCTGGTGGCCCGGGTCGCGGCGCGCCTGCGCGCGGCCGAGGCGCGGCGCGCGGACGCGGGCAAGAAGGTCGTCCAGGCCGGGGCGCTCACCATCGACACGGTGCGCCACGAGGTCACGCTGCAGGGCGCGCCCGTCACGCTGACCATGACCGAGTTCCGCCTGCTGCACCACCTGGTGGCCGGCGCCGGCCGCGCCTTCTCGCGCAACCAGCTTCTCGACGCGGCCATCGCCCCCGACGCCATCGTCATCGACCGCAACGTCGACGTGCACATCGCCACCCTGCGCAAGAAGCTCGGCGACTTCGGCCGGAACATCGAGACGATCCGCGGCCTCGGCTACAAGTTCAAGGAACTCCCCGCGGGCACGGGATGACACGTGACGCCGAAGACCCTCTCCGGGCGCATCTTCCTCGCCTGCGCCGCGATCATCGCGGCGTTGCTGCTCCTCGTCTCGCTGCTGGGCGAGCGGCGCCTGCGCGCCTTCCATGAAGGCGAGGTGAAGCAGCGCCTGCGGACGGCCGCGACCCTCTTCTCGGACGCGGCCGTCACGCTGCTCAGCGAGCGCGCGAGCACGCCCGCGCTCGAGCGCGCCCTGGAGCTGGCGCGCGCCGAGGGCCTGCGCCTCACGGTCCTGACCAGCGCGGGCGAGGTGCTCGCCGACAGCGACGCGCCGCCGCCCCTCGCCGGCCACTCCGGCCGCCCGGAGCTCGTGGCCGCGGCGCGGGACGGCGAGGGCACGGCCACGCGCAAGAGCGCCACCACTGGCATCAGCACCTTCTACTTGGCCCGCCGCCTCGACGCCGCCGGCGCGCCCATCGGCTTCGTGCGCGTCGGCGCCGGGCTCGAATCCACCATGGAGAGCATCGCCGATCTGCGCGACGCCCTCCTCCTCTCGGGCATGGCCGCGCTCCTCTTGGGGCTGGCCGCCGCCGCCGTGGTGGCGCGCTGGCTCGGCAAGCCGCTGCAGGAGATTCAACGCACCGCCAGCCAGATCGCCGCCGGCGGCCTGACCCAGCGCATCCGCGTCAGCGGGCCGACCGAAGCCCGCGGCCTGGCCTCGTGCCTGAACGACCTCGCCGAGCAGATGCGGCGCTGGATCGAGACCCTGGAGCGCCGCAAGCGCGAGACCGAGGCGATCCACGCCTCGATGAACGAGGGAGTGATCGCCGTCGATCCGCGTGAGCGCATCCTGCTCATGAACGACGCCGCGGCGCGCCAGCTCGGGCTCAAGCAGCCCTTGCCCGCGGGTGCAGAGCTCTGGCAGGAGGTGCGCTTCCCCGACCTGGAGCGCGCGCTCCGCGCCGCGC
This sequence comes from Phycisphaera mikurensis, assembly GCA_020723465.1. GTDB lineage: Bacteria > Planctomycetota > B15-G4 > B15-G4 > JADJEK01 > JACQZJ01. The sequence goes on along the minus strand of DYIW01000044.1, from coordinate 8,650 downwards.
TCACCACGGGCGCGAGCTGGCGCGGGGACGCGCCGCGCCCGGGCAGGGACGAACGCGTGCTGGCCCTGTCGGTGACGCGCGTCGATCCCGGCATCGGCGCGGTCGCGCTTCTCTCCGACGTCACCGAGCTCCGGCGCCTGGACAAGGTGCGCGTCGACTTCGTGGCGAACGTCTCGCACGAGATGCGCACGCCCTTGACCGCGGTGCTCGGAGCGCTCGAGACCCTGGCCCTGCCCGATCAGGGCGCGGCGGACCAGGAGCGCTTCCTCGACATCGCGCGCCGCAACGCCCTGCGCATGCAGGCGATCGTGGCCGACCTGCTCGAGCTGTCGCGCATCGAGGTCGAGGGCGACCGCATGCCGATGGTGCCGCTTTCGCTCGATGAGCCGGTGCGGAGCGCCCTGCGCGCGCTCAGCATGACGGCCGAGGCCAAGGGCATCGAGCTCAGCCTGCACGTGCCGCCCGGGGTCTCCTTACGGGTGAACGGCAACGAGAAGCGCCTGGAGCAGGTGTTCACCAACCTGATCGACAACGCCATCAAGTACACGCCAGCGGGCGGCCGCATCGACGTGCACCTCGCGCGCGACGAGACCACGGTCTCCGCTAGCGTGGCGGACACGGGCATGGGCATGCCGGCTTCGGCCCTACCGCGCATCTTCGAGCGCTTCTACCGCGTGGACAAGTCGCGCTCCCGCGAGGCGGGCGGGACCGGGCTCGGCCTGGCGATCGTCAAGCACTGCGTCAAGGCGCACGGCGGAGAGGTGCGCGTCGAGAGCACGGAGGGAGAAGGCTCCACCTTCACCGTGTCGCTGGCCGCGCTCGAGTGCCCGGAGAACGCGCCGGCCGCGCCCTGAGCTGGGTTTCAGGAAGCTGTCAGCTGAAAGCTGTCGGCTGTCAGCTCAGATCGCCGCCGGGCTTGACCCCAAGCGCTCGGCGAGGTGGGCGAATCGACCTGGCGCACGACGATGCCCCTGCAGGTCAAGGGGAGACCCAAGCAGGAGAGCTGTTTGTTCCCGCGCAAACGGCGTCTTGACCTTTCCTTGAAGTACCGCGTCGAGAATCAGCGTGCATGTGGTTCCCGACCAGCACGAGGGTGCGCGCGGAGTCGGCGGCTCGCGTCTCCTCCCCGGGAGAGGCGCCGGCCAAGGCTGCTGGCGCGGAGGAGCCGCGCGCGGAGAAGATCCGCATCGCGGGGCTGAGCCTGTGGTACGGAGAGGCCCGCGCCCTCGCCGGCATCGACCTCTCGATCAGGGAACGCTCGGTCACCGCCCTCATCGGTCCCTCCGGCTGCGGCAAGTCCACGCTGCTGCGCACCATCAACCGCATGAACGACCTGGTGAGCGGCGTGCACATCGAGGGGCTCGTCGTCCTGGACGGCCAGGACATCTACGCCCCGGGCGTGGAGGTCGAGATCCTGCGGCGCCGCGTGGGCATGGTCTTCCAGAAGTCGAACCCCTTCCCCAAGTCGATCTTCGAGAACGTGGCCTACGGCCCGCGCATCCAGGGCGTGCGCGACCACGCCCTACTCGAGGAGATCGTCGAGGAGAGCCTGACGCGGGCGGCGCTCTGGGACGAGGCCAAGGACCGCCTCAAGGAGTCCGCGCTGGCGCTCTCCGGCGGCCAGCAGCAGCGCCTGTGCATCGCGCGCGCCCTGGCCACCAATCCCGAGGTCATCCTCATGGACGAGCCCGCGTCCGCCCTCGACCCGCTCTCCACGTCGCGCATCGAGGACCTCATCCACGACCTCACGGAACGCTACACCATCGTCATCGTCACGCACAACATGCAGCAGGCGGCGCGCGTTTCGGACCGCACCGCCTTCCTCCTCAACGGCGAGCTGATCGAGGAAGGGCCCACGGAGAGGATCTTCACCAACCCTACCCAGAAGCAGACCGAGGACTATGTCACCGGTCGCTTCGGGTAACCCGCACGAGCATCCAGACGCAAGAGAAACCAATCAGGAAAGGACTCGACAAATGAAACGGACACATGAGCGCACGGCCGTGGCCGCCGTGCTGTTCCTCGGGGCGCTGGCGCAGGGAGCGCGCCCGCAGCAGGCGGAGGCCGAGAAGGCGGAGCTGCCGAAGTACGAGAAGGTCGCGGGGCTGGAGCTCCGGGGCACGCTCGACTCGGTCGGCTCCGACACCATGAACAACCTGATGACCTACTGGGCGGAGGGTTTCGCCAGCTACTACCCGGAGGTGAAGGTGCAAGTGGAGGGCAAAGGATCGAGCACGGCCCCGCCCGCGCTCATCGAGGGCACGGCCCACTTCGGGCCCATGTCGCGCGCCATGAAGGCCTCGGAGATCGACGAGTTCGAGCAGGCGCTCGGCTACAAGCCCACGTGCCTGCGCACCTGCCTCGACGCCCTGGCCGTGTTCGTCAACAAGGACAACCCCATCGAGAGCCTCTCCCTCGAGCAAGTGGACGCCGTCTTCTCCAAGACGCGCAACCGGGGCTTCCCCGAGGACGTCACCACCTGGGGGCAGCTCGGCCTCACCGGTGCGTGGGCCAGCCAGCCGATCAGCGCCTTCGGCCGCAACTCGGCCTCCGGCACCTACGGCTTCTTCAAGGAGACCGCGCTCGCCAAGGGCGACTACAAGGACACGGTCAAGGAGCAGCCCGGGTCCTCGGCCGTGGTCCAGGGCGTGGCGGAGAGCCGCGGCGGCATCGGCTATTCCGGCATCGGCTACAGGACCTCGGACGTGCGCGCCGTGCCCCTGTCCACCGCCAAGGGCAAGGAGGCCTTCGCGGCCGACATCGAGAACGTTCTCAACGAGGACTACCCGCTCGGCCGCTACCTGTACATCTACGTCAACCGCGCGCCCGGCAAGGCGCTCGACCCGATGGTGCGCGAGTTCTTGAAGTTCGTCTACTCGCGCGAGGGGCAGCAGGTGGTGGAGAAGGCCGGCTACCTGCCGCTGCCAGTGGACGTGTGCCGGGCCGAGCGCGAGCTGCTCGATTGACCGCGCCGGCCGCCAGGCTCCAGGATCTGTTCGGCGACACGCCGCGCGCGCGTGCCCGCATCCGGCGGCTGCGCATCCTGGACCGGATCATCGCCAGCGTCATCACGTTGGGCGGAATCGCGATCATCCTGGCGGTCTGCGGCATCTTCGTCTTCGTGGCCGGCGAGGCGGCGCCCCTCTTCTTCCCGCCGGCGGCGCGTGCGCAGGCTGCGCTGCCGGACGCGGCCGGGCCGGGCCGCGCCCTGGCCGTGGGCGAGGACGAGTACCGCGAAAAGGGCTGGCTGCTCGCGGAAGCGGGGAACATCCGCCTGCTCGACTTCGCCGCGGGCGCGCTCCTGCGCGAGGAGCCGCTTGCGGGCCTTTCCGGCGCGCGCGTGCTCTGCGGCGCGCGCGCCGCCGGGCAGGACGTGCTCGCCGCCGGCACGGACGACGGCCGCGTCCTGGTGGCGGGCATCGCCTTCACGCCGGTGTTCCAGAACCAGCGGCGCGTGGCGCAGGAGATCGCCGTGGCCTGGCAGTTCGAGCTGGCGCTGCGCCCGGACCACGGCCCCATCGACCTGGTGAGCGTCGCCGCGGACGACGAGCGCGTCGCGGTCGCGGCCGCGTCCCGAGGCTTCCTCGGCGTGGCCAGCCGCAAGATCGAGGGCAAGCGCGTGCGTCTGGCCGACGCGTCGGCGGCGCTCGGCGGCCTTCTGCCCACGGCCCTCGCCCTGGACGAGGAGGGGCAGAGCCTGGCCGTGGGCTGCGAGAACGGCCGGATCTACCGCTTCACCGTCCAGGGCGAGGAGGCGGTGCTGGCCGAGAGCCTGCGCGCCGGCGACGCGGCCGTGAGCGCGCTCGCCTACGCCTTCGGCTCGAGAACGCTGCTGGTCGGCGACGCCAGCGGCGCGGTCTCGGGCTGGCAGGGCATCCGCAGCAGCGAGACCTCGGCGCGCACCATGAGCCGTGTGCGCGAGTTCGAGCGCATGCAGGGTGCGGTCACGGCCTTCGCCCCGTCGCGACGCAACAAGTCCTTCCTGGTCATCGACCGCAGCGGCGACGTGCGCCTCGACCACGTCACCACGGAGCGCACCCTGCTCGAGGTCGATGGTCCCGCCGGCGGCGGGCCGCTCGCGCTCGCCCCGCGCTCGGACGGCGTGCTCGCCGCCGGCGCAGGAGGAGACCTGCAGCGCGTCGCGCTCCACGCTCCCCATCCCGAGGCCACCCTGGGGGCGCTCTTCCTGCCAAGGCTCTACGAGGGCTACGACCGACCCGAGTTCGTCTGGCAGACGTCGGGCGGCACGGACGACAACGAGCCCAAGTTCTCGCTCGTGCCGCTGATCTTCGGATCGCTCAAGGGCGTGCTCTACGCCATGCTCTTCTCCACGCCGCTGGCGCTGCTCGCGGCCCTCTACACCAGCCAGTTCGCAAGGCGGCGCATGCGCGGCCTGGTCAAGCCCGCGGTCGAGCTGATGGGCGCGCTGCCTTCCGTGGTCGTCGGCTTCCTCGCCGGCCTCTGGCTCTCGCCGCTCGTCGACCGGAACCTCGCGGCCTGCGGCGGCGTGCTCATCTCCATCCCCCTCGGTCTCGGCCTGGCCGCCCTGGTGTTCCGCTCGAGCCGCATCCGCCAGCGCCTCGCCGCCGGCCGCGAGCTGCTCTACATCCTGCCGTTCCTCGCCGCGGCGTGCATTGGAGCGAGCTTCGCGGCCGCGCCGCTTCAGAACCTCCTCTTCGGCGGCGACCTGCGCGCGTGGCTGGTCGACGTCCTGGGCCTGGCCTACGACCGCCAGAACTGCCTGGTCGTGGGGATGGCGCTCGGCTTCGCGGTCATGCCGATCGTCTTCACCGTGTCGGAGGACGCGATGTCGAACGTGCCGCGCAGCCTGCGCGCGGCGAGCGACGCGCTCGGCGCCAGCCGCTGGCAGACCGCGTGGCGCCTGGTCCTGCCGGCCGCCAGCCCGGGCATCTTCGCCGCCCTCATGCTGGGATTCGGCCGCGCCATCGGCGAGACCATGATCGTCGTGATGGCCACGGGCAACACGCCCATCCTCGACCTCTCGCCGCTCAACGGCATGCGCACCATCTCGGCGTGCATCGCCACCGAGATCCCCGAGGCGCCGCTCGGCAGCTCGCTCTACCGCATCCTCTTCCTGGCCGGCGGACTGCTGTTCGCCTTCTCCTTCCTGGCCAACACCGCGGCCGAAGTGGTCGGCGAACGGCTGCGCCGGAGGTTCGCGCGATGGTAGCGAGCCTCACGTCCGCCCGCGCCGCCAGGACGCGCAAGGGCGAGCCCTGGGTGTACGTCACCAGCGGCGCCCTCGCCCTCATGCTCGCGCTCCTCTTGGGCGTGATCCTGCTGCTGCTCGTCAAGGGGCTCGGTTTCTTCTGGCCCGGGGAGCTGGTCCAGGTGGCGACGCAGGACGGCCGCACCATCCTCGGCCAGGAATGGCACGCCGAGGACGTGCCCGAGAGCGCCGGCGCGGACGGCGCACCGCGTACGCGCACCCAGTACCGCGTGGGCAACCGCAAGGAGTTCGGCGCCGATTTCGTCTGGGTGGACGATGACGCCGTGGTTTCCCGGGAGATCCCGCGCGACGCCCTGTTCGTGGAGCGTCTCACCGACACGCCGACCATCGGCACGCTCAAGGAGACGCGGCACGACGGCGCGCTCGTGGCCGCGGGCGGCGCGGGCCAGGCCTACGAGACCTACCTGCGGCTGGTGGAAGAGGCGCGGGACGAGCGCCTCGGCGCGCGCGCGCCGGCGCTGGAGGAGGCCTCGCGCACCGCGGTCTTCGCGCTCGCCGGCGGGCAAGAGGTGGAGATCCCGCTGGCCGCGGTGGTGAGGACGGTGCGGCCGAACGACATCGGCCTCTTCGACAAGACCCGCGTCTACGCGGCGCGCCTCTGGGAGTTCCTGGCGGCGCCGCCCAGGGAGTCGAACACCGCCGGCGGCATCCTCCCGGCGCTCCTCGGCACGGTCCTGATGGTGCTGCTCATGACGCTCGCCGTGGTTCCCTTGGGCGTCGTGGGCGCGCTCTACCTCAACGAGTACGCGCGCCAGGGGCCGCTGGTGCGCCTGGTGCGCCTCGCGGTCAGCAACCTCGCGGGCGTGCCGAGCATCGTCTTCGGCATGTTCGGCCTGGCGTTCTTCATCCACGTGGTGGGCGACGGCATCGACCGCGTGTTCTTCCCCGGACGCGCGGCGGCGACCTTCGGCACTGGCGGCCTGCTCTGGGCCGCGCTGACGCTCGCCCTGCTCACCGTGCCGGTGGTCATCGTCTCGACCGAGGAAGCGCTGCGCGCGACGCCCCGCGCCCAGCGCGAGGGCTCGCTCGCGCTCGGCGCCACGCGCTGGCAAATGCTGCAGAGCATCGTCCTGCCCTCTGCCCTGCCCGGCATCCTGACCGGCATGATCCTCGCCATCGCCCGTGGCGCCGGCGAGGTCGCGCCGCTGATGCTCACCGGCGTCATGAAGCTGGCGCCGAGCCCGCTGATCGACGGGACTCCCCCCTTCTTCCACCTCGAGCGCAAGTTCATGCACCTCGGCTTCCACATCTACGACGTGGGCTTCCAGTCGCCCAACGTGGAGGCCTCCAAGCCGATGGTCTACGCCACGGCGCTGCTGCTCCTGGTATTGGTAGTGGTCCTCAACCTGAGCGCGATCCTGTACCGTAACCGCGTGCGACGCAGGCTGCAGGGCGCGCTCTTCTAAGGCAAGCCGCGGCGTGCGCGGAGGACGATAGTCGCATGGGAAAACAGATCGCGGAAGACCTGGACCGCATCTTCAAGCAGATCCTGCATATCGGCGGTTTGGTCGAGGACGCCGTGGACCGCTCGCTGAAGGCACTGCTCGACCGCGACGTCGACGCGGCGCGCGCCGTGATCGAGGGAGACACGGTCATCGACGACCTCGAGCTGGAGGTCGAGCAGTCCTGCCTCGACGTGCTGGCACTGCGCCAGCCCGTGGCGATCGACCTGCGCCTGGTGACTGCAATCTTGAAGATCAACTCCGACCTCGAGAGGATCGGGGATCTCGCGGTCAACATCGCCGAGCGCTCCGAGGTGCTGGCGGCGGTCGAATCGCTGCCGTTCCGGCCCGACGTGTCGCGCATGGCGGCCGTGACCAAGCAGATGGTGCGCAAGGGCCTCGACGCCCTCGTGCGCCGCGACACAGCGCTCGCGCTGCGCGTCTGGCAGATGGACGTCGAGCCGGACAGCCTCTATCGCGAGGTCATCGGCGAGGCCGCCGCCTTCATGCAGCAAAACCCCTCGCGCATCGGCGACACCCTGCATCTCCTTGGAGCGCTGCGCATGCTCGAGAGGATCGCGGACCACGCCACGAATATCGCCGAGGACGTGATCTTCATGGTCGAGGGGAAGATCGTTCGCCACCGCCTGGCGGGAATGGCGCACGGCCAGGACAACACGCCGCGCGCGGAGCCGCCGGACCCGGCGGGCTGATCCAGCGACGGCGCGCGACGGCGCCCTACCGACTACTGCCTTCAAACTTCCGACTCGCGGCGGCGTGAGCCCTGCCAAGGCAGGGGGCGATCCGCGTGCCCCGGATGGACGCAGGGGGCCGAGTTTGGCTGCGGCGCCGCCGCGACTCGATTGCCGCGCTTTTCGCGCCCTCTCCACCAAACCTTGACAAAGAGCCCCTACGCTCGCGCCGAAACAAGACTCGAGGAGAGATCCATGAGCCACGTGTTGATCATTGAAGACGACCCGGACGTGATTGCGCTGCTCAGCCATCATTTGCGCAATCGAGGCCACGAGGTCTCCATCGCCTACGACGGCAGCGAGGGCTACCTGACGGCGCTGCGCGAGCGGCCCGACCTGGTGCTGCTCGACCTGCTCCTGCCCGCGTTCACCGGGCACCAGGTGCTGCACCTGCTGCGCACGAATCCCGACGTGCGCCGCGTGCCGGTCGTCGTCATCAGCGCGCTCGACCAGAGCGAGCAACACCACCCATACTCGCGCTTCCGCGCGGACGCCTACGTGGTCAAGCCGTTCCGCCTGGAACCGCTGATGAGGGAAATCGACCGCCTCCTGGCGGCGTGACGAGAACGCATCGCTTCAGACAGGCAGCCGGCCGCTCAGGCCGCGTTTCACTCTTTCCGTTTGGGCCGATGGACAGGAGGAACCGCTGTATGAGGACTATTGGCGTCGCCCTGCTGCACGGGGCAATCGTGCTGCTGCTGGCGGGTGCGGCCCGGGCGCAGCCGCCCGAGGAAGACGGAGGTCCGGACACCGCGTCGCTCGCGCCGGACGAGACGCCGACGAACCTGGTCAAGATCCTGCGCACCAGCAACAAGGCGCAGACCAACCGCTACGTGCCCAAGGTCTACGAGTTCCAGCGTGTCAATCCTTATGCGGTCATCCGCTGGGTGCGGCGCTTCGCCGAGATCGAGGAGAGCGCCTGGTTCGCCTTCGCCAACGAGGACGCGAGCGGCGGCAAGATCCTCGTGTCCTGCCCGGAGTACCAGGTCGAGGGCCTCGACCGCCTCATGGCCCTCATCGACCGCGAGGGGCTCACCAGCTCGTCGGCCGACAAGCGCATCCTCCATCGCCTCAAGCACCGCGATGGCTCGGATCCTGTGCTGTTGGCCGCGTGCCTGCAGGAGGGGACGCCGACTGCACTCATGCTCCACGACGACCACCTGAACGGCTGGTTCCTGGAGGACGCTCCGTCCGGCGTGGACCGC
>DYIW01000437.1 GCA_020723465.1 Phycisphaera mikurensis | reverse complement strand
CGATGGGCAGCACGCCGGCGAGGTAGGGCGAGGGAAAGCGGTCGAGCGGAAACGAGGCGGCGCGCGGCGGCGCGAAGGGGCCGAGCCCGTCGCCCGCGCGCACGGCTACGCCCGGCAGGCCAGCCGCGTCCGCGCCGCGCAGCAGGCGCGCCAGAAGCTCGGGGAAGACCTCCTCCGCCTCGCCGAGGACTGCGGCGTCGGCCGCGCCGCACTCCATGACCAGCGGATTGTCCGGCGCCACCTCGGGGCCGCCGAGCACGACGCGCGTCCCGGGCGAGCGCTTCTGCAGCGCGCGCGCCAGGAAGAGCGTGCGCTCCACGTTCCACAGGTAGAGCGAGAAGCCCGCGACCGTGGGCGCGCCCGCGGCCACGCGCTCGGCGAGACGCACGTCCCCGAGCGCGTCGGTCTCTTCCGGCAGGAGGACCTCGACCTCGGCCTGGACATCCGGCGCGGCGCGCAGTGCCACGGCCAGAGAGCCCGCGGCGAGCGGCACGTTCCCCGTGGCCGCGCCCCGCGCGGGCTGCGGCACGGGAAGCTGGACCAGACGGACGAGCGGCCTGCGTGGCATCGCGGATCAGCGTAACCGCCGGCGCGCGGCCGCGCTCCTACTCGCGGCCGCTCCGCTTGCGGCGCGCCGCCGCGCGAAACTCATCGAAGGTCGTGGTGTGCAGCATGCGGTGGATCGCCTCCTTCACGCCGGTGAGCTGCGCGTGCAGGGGACAGGGAGCGTCCCCGCCGCAGATGCCGCCGCCGAAGGGGCAGAGGTCGGGCCCGCGCTCGCGCTCGAACAGCCGGAACACGTCGTGGAGCAGGATCTCGCGCGGCGGCCGCGCCAGCATGAAGCCGCCGCCTGGCCCGCGCGAGCCGATCACCAGGCCGGCCTGCGAGAGCGTGGTCAGGATCTTGGCCACGAACGGGGCGCGCAGTTTCCGGGTGCGCGCGATGGCCGCGGCCGAGAGCCGCTTCTGCTTGCCCTCGTCCCAGACCTCGGCCAGGCGGCTCATCGCGGCGATGGCCGTGGCCGTGGCCTTGCCGTACATGGGAACGCCTGCTCGCGCCATCGACCTCGCGCCCGCACCGGGAAAGAAGGCCCTAGTGTGCCAAATCGCGGCCGCGCCGCAACCGCTACGATGCTCGTCTTCCACCCGGAGACCGAGCGATGGTGCGCGCGACGAGAACCCTCCTCTTCCTCTGCGGCCTGGCGCTCATGCCTGCCGCGGCCGGCGGCGAGTTCGACCAGGACTTCACGGGCGCGACCCTGCGCCTCGACTTCTTCCACACCGGTCACGCCGAGCTGGAGCTGATCAGCGTGGACACGATCCGCGTGGAGGGGCCGTGGCCGGGCAGCCGCACGCGCCTGCTCGACGACTCGAACCTCGGCCAGTACTTCTTCGAGGTGAAGGACACCGCCAGCGGGCGGCCGCTCTACTCGCGCGGCTTCGCCAGCATCTACGGCGAGTGGGAGACGACCGGCGAGGCGCTGGGCAAGACCCCGCGCACCTTCGCCGAGGCGCTGCGCTTCCCCGAGCCGCGCCAGCCCTTCACCGTGCGTCTGGCCAAGCGCGACGCGCGCCTCGCCTTCCAGGACGTCTGGACCTCGGCCGAGATCGACCCGGCCTCGCGCTTCGTCCTGCGCGCGAAGGTCGCCGAGCGCGAAGTCCTGGTCTTGAACCTCGGCGGCGAGCCGACCGAGAAGGTCGACCTCCTCTTCCTCGGCGACGGCTACACCGAGGCGGAAAAGCACAAGTTCCAGGAGGACTGCCGGCGCCTGCGCGACGAGCTGTTCCTGGTCGAGCCGTTCCGCTCGCGCGTCCAGGACTTCAACGTGCGCGCCGTGTTCACGCCGGCCGCGGAGTCCGGCATCTCCGACCCGCGCGGCGGGACCTTCCGCGACTCGCCGCTGGGCGCGGCCTACAACTCGTTCGACTCGGACCGCTACGTGCTGACCTTCGAGGACCGCGCCTGGCGCGACGCGGCCGCGGCCGCACCCTACGAGTTCGTCGTCATCCTGCTCAACTCCCGCAAGTACGGCGGCGGCGGCATCTACAACCTCTACTGCACCGCGGCCGCGGACTCCGCCTACGCCTCCTACCTGCTGATCCACGAGTTCGGGCATCACCTCGCCGGTCTCGGCGACGAGTACTACACCTCGGACGTGGCCTACGAGACGCTGACGCCGCCGGAGGTCGAGCCCTGGGAGCCGAACGTGACCGCGCTGCTCGACCCGGCCAACCTCAAGTGGAAGGACCTCGTCTCCGAGGGCGCGGCCCTGCCCACCCCGTGGGAACAGGAGCACTACGGCGAATCCGCGCGCGCCATCGAGGCGCGGCGCGCAGAGCTGCGCGCCAAGGGCGCGCCCGAGGAGGAGATGGAAGCCCTCTTCCGCGAGGAGCAGAAGACCCTGGGCGAGCTCCTCGGCGCGCACCAGGGCGTGGTCGGCGCCTTCCAGGGCGCGATGTACCGCCCGCAGGGGCTCTACCGGCCGTGCATCGACTGCATCATGTTCAGCCGCACGGACGCGGGCTTCTGCCCGGTGTGCAGCCGCGCCATCACGCGCGCCATCGACGCCTGCGCCGCGCAGTGACGCCGCCGCAGCCGCGCTCGCGGCGCGCGCGTCACGTCTCGAGCGGCAGGGTGTTCGCCAGCGCCATCACGCCGAACGACGTGCCGTACGCCCGCGTGCAGTTCGCGATCCAGAAGTCCCACATCGAGCCGTCCGTTTGCTGGCACTTGAGGATCTCGCGCTGCAGGAGCGGCGCGAAGCGCGCGCGCGCCGACTGGGGCAGGGACGCGATCACCAGCGAGGCGTAGTAGTGGCCGAAGAAGTAGAAGTAGGCCGCATTGGCGTAATACGCCTCGTGCGGGATCGGCTTGTTGCGCGCCACGTCCAGGAACTTGTGGTGCTCGAAGAACTGCTCGATGCCCCACTCGAGGTCGCCCGCGCGCAGCGTGCTCGCGCCCGCGCGCAGGAGCGCCAGGTTGCCCACCTGGATGCGCCCGAGCGAGCCCTTGATCTGGTTGATCGACTCGCGCCGCAGGTGGCGCGGCACGGCCTGCACGTCGTACTCATAGGCGCCGCTGGGCAGGCGCGCGCGCTCCACGGCGCGCACCGCCGCGCGGTACATCTTGTCGTCCACGTCGAGTCCGGCGGCGCGCGCGTCCACCAGCGCCAGCAAGCCGGCAGCGGTGGTAAACGACGTGGCCCAGTCCGGGCGCCAGGCCGAGTCCGCGTCGGCGTAGTAGCCCCAGCCGCCGCGCGGCGACTGGTACTTGCGCAGGCCCTCGAGCATGGCCTGCGCCGCCATGCGCAGCACCGGTTCCTTCTCGCTGCCGGCGTAGCGCGGGTGCTGGACGGCGCGCGCCAGCGCCGTCTCGCCGTAGATCAGGCCCCAGACGTTGTCCGTGTCCCA
>DYIW01000436.1 GCA_020723465.1 Phycisphaera mikurensis | reverse complement strand
AGCCCGCTCCCGCCCCAGAAGGGTGCACCGCGCGAAGACGCGCGGTGAGATAGGCTTCGCATTCGGTTTCTGGGAGCCGGAGGGGAGATCAGCGTGACGAGCATCGCGGCCGTTCCCTGCGCCAGGAAAACGCCGCTCGCTCCGCCGGCGCGCTGTCTCGATTCTCGGGTCGAGGCGGGCCTGCTCCTGAACAACATACTGAAGGAAGGCGCTCGCGGGCCGGAGCCCGCTCCCGCCCCAGAAGGGTGCACCGCGCGGGGACGCGCGGTGAGATAGGCGTGGCAGCCGGTGTCCCGGAGCCGGAGCGGGGATGAGTGTGGACGCGCGGCACCTCGGCGAGACCGAGCGTCAAGGGGCGTCGCGCTGGGCTGCCTTCGCATGGCGTGCGATTACAGCAGATGGCGCTCGCGCCGTGCAGCAGAAGACCCCGGAGCAGCCGGGCGAGCTGCGCCGGGGTCCGGTGGTCGAGCCGCTGGAGCGCGCGTCAGCGCGCGCCGAGCACGCGGTCGTAGCGGTAGTAGACCTCGAGGCAGAGCGTCATGATCGCCGTCGAGTAGACCCGCCCGCCGCGGTGGCCCCAGGGATCGAACTGCGGATCCCAGGAGCCCTTCTCGCAGCCGTCCGTGCGCTGCGTCTTGACCACGGCGTCGAGCATCCTCTCCTGCCACTTGTCCCAGTCCGCCCCGGCCATCTGGAACATGCAGTAGGAGCCGTAGTACCAGTAGTAGTAGTCGATCGTGCCTTCCTTCTCGTCCCAGAGCGGAAGTTGCTTCCTGAGCAGGTCGGCGCCACCGCGCAGCGCCACGCTCTTCTCCGGATCCTCGCCCAGGAAGACGCGGCAGAGCATGCCCACGGCCGTGATCGCCTCGGTCTTGTTCTCGGGCCAGCGCTCGTTCATGCCCGGCTCGCGCGCCGAATAGCCGCCCTTGCTGATGTACCCGGTGCGCCACGTGTTCTCGTCGGTCATCTCGTCGAGGAACAGCTTTGACCCCTCGAGCGCCGCCTCATCGACCTTGAGGCCGAAGTCCTGTGCCGACTTCAGGCACATGATCATCCATCCGGTCACGGACATGTCATTGTTGCCGGCCGGCGGATAGTCGTAGCGCCACGCCTTGTAGGGGTTGCGTGCCGCGTGGATGAAGTTGATTCCCTTCTGCGCCGGGTCCTTCAAGACCGGCCACTTGGACAGGCCGTATCCCTCCGTCATCGCCAGGGTGGCAAGCGAGTGGTCGTAGAGGAACGCCTGGTGCGAGTTGACCTCGCCGAAACAGCCACTCTCCGGGTCCTGGACGGTCAGCAGGTAGCGCAGGCCCTCGCGCACCACCTTCTTGTAGGTGCCGCTGTTGACCGTGTTGCCGGAGCCGAGGAATGAGAGCAGGGCCAGTCCGGTGACGCCGACGTCGTGCATCTGGTCCCCTTCGCCGTCGCACTGGTTGGTGGTGCACATGTTGGAGAACGCGGCGCTGGACCAGAAGCCGCGCGGATCCTGGTGCCGCTTCAGCCACTCCAGGCCCCACTCGACCGCCTTCTGGCTGGCCTTGCCGCCGCCCTTGGCCGCGCCGCGCCGGCCGTACTTGCCCTTGCCCTTGCCGCCGGCGCCGCCGCCCACGCCGAGGACGTCGTTCATGCCCTTGCCCTCGAAGGGCGAGTCGCTGAGCGGCTGCTCGCTCTCGATCTCGGTGACATCCTCGGTGTCGTCCTCAGAAACCACGGGATCGTCGAGCTGGACTTCCTGCTCCTCGATCTCCTTCTCGGGCTCCTGCTCCTCGATCTCCTCCTCGATGGGATCGATCTCCTGCTCGTCGTAGTGGGCGACGATGGCCGGGGTGTCGTCCTGAGGCTTGCCGACCTCCCAGGCGAACTGGCCGAGGATCCAGATGAGGATGAAGTGGAACGCGGCGGAGATCCCCAGCCACGGGGCGCTTCGCAGGTACTCGCGCAACTCCTCCTCGAAGGTGGTCTGGTGGCCGTGCGCTTGAACGGAGTGGATTTCGGGGATATCGGCCGGATCGGGCATGAGCGATCCTCCCTGAACGGGAAAGGACTTACGCGCCACCCTGGGCGGCGCGCCTTCGATTGCTTCCTAACGGCGCCTTGCGGCTCTGGGTTCAGAAAAAAACGATTCTACGGTCCCGCGTCGCCCGGGGCAACGCTCGGATTGGCCTGAGTTGCCGCGCCAAAAAGATCCTGCGGCCAGAGGTCGGCTTCCGCCAGCAGGTCGCGGCTCAGCTCCTCCCGCGCTGCCTGCCACTTGAGCTGCCCGAGGATGGCGAAGACCGCTCCCTGGGCTTCCTCGAAGGTGAGAGAGCGACCCGGATTCTCGGAGAGCTTCACCACCACGACGCACCCGCCCGGCGTCTCGAAGATCGGACTCAACACCCCGGTCGGAGCGGCCTCCAGGTAGGCGCGGATCTCGGGAACCAGACCCTCCTCTTCGCGCTTGCCCAGGGTCATCGTGCCAAACGTCGCCCTCTCGACGCCCGCGCAGGCTGTCTGCAAGTCCCCCTGGAACTCATCAAGTGCTTTTCTGCGAACGGTTTCGGCGTGCTGGTGAGCCGCTTCCGGCGAGGTGAAGGCGGACTTGGACACGAGAAGCCGCCCGACCTCCCGTGTGTTCTGCGTGCGGAACAGGGTCCGGTTCTGGCGGTAGTACTCCTGCGCTTCGCGCGGCAGGACCTGGGCTTGGCGCGCAAGCTGCGGCCGGAGAAGGGCCGAGCCCGCGACCTTGCCGAGGCACTGGTCGACGAACTCATCCACGACCAGCTCGTTGCGGATCTCCAGGCGGTCCTGGTCCGGAGTCCGCTTCAGCCCCTCCAGCCGGGCGAGGTACCCGTCCCACCCGCCGGCGGATCGCACGCGCTCCGCCATCACCGCCGAGAGCCGCTCGTCCGGGACCGAGACCCCGGCCTCCCGCGCCTTCTGGCCGAGGACGCGGCGGTAGACGAGCTGCCGCAGGATTTCCTCCCGCGTGAAGCGGTTGCCGGCCTGGCCGTGGAGCTCCTCCACGTCCCCGTAGGTGACGGCCTCGCCATTCACCGTGGCGAGCACGTCGTCGATGGCCTTCGACTGGGGAGCGAGCAGCAGGAGGGCGAGAAGCAAGCAGGCTGGCGGCATGGCGCTAGTCTAGCGCGGCTGGCGCAGACGCTGCGCGCCGCGCCAGCCGTCGCGGCCGGATCCGGCGGGCACAGCGCAAGGGACCGCGTCACGCTCCTCGCGCAGCTCGTGGCATCGAACTTCCCGCATCGCCTCGGCCGGACCGGGCCGCTCTACGATCGTCGGGCGCTCGATGCCCCGGAAGCCGCGTGTCGCTCCCGGAGGCCGGGGAAACGGCCGCGATGCTCCTCGCAGGGCCTACCCCCTCCGGCTCCAAAAAAACCGACAGCGACGCCTATCTCACCGCGCGTCCCCGCGCGGTGCA
>DYIW01000043.1 GCA_020723465.1 Phycisphaera mikurensis | reverse complement strand
TTAGAAAGGAGGTGATCCAGCCACAGGTTCCCCTACGGCTACCTTGTTACGACTTAGTCCCAATCACTGGTTTTACCGTAGGCGCTTCCTCCCCTTGCGGGTTAGGTCCACGACTTAGGGTACTACCAGCTTTCGTGGCTTGACGGGCGGTGTGTACAAGGCTCAGGAACATATTCACCGCGGCGTAGCTGATCCGCGATTACTAGCGATTCCAACTTCACGGGGGCGAATTGCAGCCCCCGATCCGAACTGGGACCGGCTTTGTGGGATTTGCTCCACCTCGCGGCTTCGCTTCCCTTTGTACCGGCCATTGTGGGACGTGTGTAGCCCCGGACATAAAGGCCATGATGACTTGACGTCGTCCCCACCTTCCTCCGTTTTAACAACGGCAGTCTCTCTAGAGTCCCCGGCATTACCCGCTGGCAACTAGAGACAAGGGTTTCGCTCGTTAAGGGACTTAACCCGACATCTCACGACACGAGCTGACGACAGCCATGCAACACCTGTGCAGGTTCCACCTTGCGGCGTCAGCCCCCTTTCAGGAGCCTAATCCCTGCATTTCAAACCCGGGTAAGGTTCTGCGCGTTGCTTCGAATTAAACCACATCCTCCACCGCTTGTGTGAGCCCCCGTCAATTCCTTTGAGTTTTAGCCTTGCGACCATACTCCCCAGGCGGGGCACTTAACACATTAGCTCCGGCAGGGAAGGCATCAGTCCACCCCTACCCAGTGCCCATCGTTTACAGCTAGGACTACCAGGGTATCTAATCCTGTTTGCTCCCCTAGCTTTCGCGCCTCAGTGTCAGGAACGGTCCAGAGAGCCGCTTTCGCCGCCGGCGTTCCTCTTGATATCTACGCATTTCACCGCTACACCAAGAGTTCCACTCTCCCCTCCCGTCCTCAAGCCGGGCGGTTTCGACGGCAGTTCCACGGTTGAGCCGTGGGATTTCACCGTCGACCTGCCCAGCCACCTACGCGCGCTTTATGCCCAGTGAATCCGAGCAACGGTTGCCACCTTCGTCTTACCGCGGCTGCTGGCACGAAGTTAGCCGTGGCTTCCTCTCTCGCTAACGTCAGCCTGCAGGTTCACTGCAGACATTATTCACGAGTAACAGAAGTTTACGACCCGAGGGCCTTCATCCTTCACGCGGCGTCGCTCCGTCAGACTTTCGTCCATTGCGGAAGATCCTCGACTGCAGCCTCCCGTAGGAGTCCGGGCAGTGTCTCAGTCCCGATGTGGCCGGTCAGCCTCTCAGCTCGGCTACCCGTCATCGCCTTGGTGAGCCGTTACCTCGCCAACTAGCTGATGGGATATGGACCCCTCATTGACTGGGAGTTGCCCCCCTTTATCCGGCCGGAGTGCCTCCTACCGGAGCCATCGGGTATTAGCAGCCGTTTCCAGCTGTTGTCCCCGTGTCAAGGACAGGTTGTCCATACATTACTCACCCGTTCGCCACTTTACTTGGTCTAGCAAGCCAGACCGTTCTCGTACGACTTGCATGCCTAATCCACGCCGCCACCGTTCGCTCTGAGCCAGGATCAAACCCTTCATAAAATCAATCTCGTTGATCTCCAGGGTTTGATGCCCCGGGCGGCATCCTGTCCACACGACCCGCGCTTGTGGCGCGCGCCGCCTGGCCAGGCGCTCCCGGAGCTCGCTAAGACGCCGAAACCCGCAAGGGTTACGGGCATCTCACACACGCTCATCAGAACAGGCTATCTACTTGTCAAAGATCAACTTACGGCCGACTTCGTATTTGTCGGCTCGCTCGCATTCTGCTGCGCGAGGGCCCCATCTTAGGCCCTGCGAGGGACGGGTCAAGGATCGCCTGGACTTTTCTTTGCCTGGCTAGCGGATCGTCCCGCCCCGCCAGGCGGCTCTCCAGGCCTTGACCCCGTTCGTCCGGGTCGAGCGAGCGGGGGATGTTACGCCTTCTCCAGAGCCACCTCAAGAAGCGCGCAAGAAATCCTTGCTGAATCTTGCTGGCACGCGCACCGGGAAGCCCTTCCCAGCCTTGCTTTCCTACTTTCGATTCCCCTCCACGATGGTCACCTCCGTCCACTGAGGCACCAGCTCGTACAACTCCTCGACGTGCGCGTTCAATAGCCGGATGCACCCTCTGGACTCCGCCTTGCCGATGCTCGCCGGTTCGTCCGTGCCGTGAATCCCCAGGCCCGCGTGGGGTCCTTGCGCCTCGAAGCCCAGCCACCTCGTGCCAATCGCGTACCCCGGCTCGCCAAAGTGCACCAGCTTGCCCGTCTCCGGATTGAGCCATGGCGCCTTCACCATCGGATCCTTGATGCGGAACTTCCCCGCTGGGGTCTTGTCGTCCTTTCCCAGTCCCACGGGGTATTCCGCCACCAGACCGTCGCCGATGTACACCCGCAGGACGAAGATAGACCTCGAGATCCACAGCCACACGGGCTGGCGCGGGGCGCGCAACACCTGACCGGCGCGGATCAGATCACCCGACAGCCCGTTCAGCCAGCGGAGGATGCCCGGGGTAACGCGCAACTCCTGATTTTGTCTAAGTTTGCCGCATATCTTGACCAGGGAGTCCCCCGCGACCACCTGGTACTCGACGCTCTGTTCGGCAACGGATGCTCCCTTCTTCGCCGCCGGGCCGATGGCTCGCAGGAGGTTTGCCCGATCCTCTGTCGGGAAACCTATCTCCTCGTACAGGCGCGACAGACCCTGCCAGCGCCGCAGAGCGTCCTCGCTTGACGCTGCCAGCGCGGCATCAGCCAGCTTCTCGATCCGACCCTTGGCCCCTCGGGCAACCATGCTGGCGAGACGGGCCCCATTCATCGGAGTCCGTCCCGAAGCGATCTCGTGCACCGCCGCCTGGATGTCCGTCCAGCCGGCCTCGTCCGCCGCGCGCGGTTCAGGGGCTGGGGCGTCTTCCTTCTCATCCTGCACTTCGAGGAGCCGCGGCGCCTCTTCCTCCCCACTGGCTTCCGCACTGTCCGCCCTCGCACCCTCCGCGCTGCAGGAGAACAACCCGAGCTGGCGCCCGCCGAAGTAGACGATGGCAGCGAGAATGACGAGCATCACGACGTTGCGCATGGATCTGTCCCTGGCGTCTGGAAGGGGCCTTGCCGCTGTAGCATGGCGCTCCGCCCCGCGACGTCAAGAGCAGGCCGTCCGGCCGCGGCAATCGAGCGTAGGAGGGCGGCACGCCGGCCCGAGAAGCGCGCGCTGGCGCGCGGCCCGCGCAAGAAGAAGGACCCGCCGGGATGACCCTGCGGGTCCTTCGATGAGGACCTCCACAGATGCCGCCGCGAGAAGCGAAAGCGAAACCGTCCTACGAAGTGGGCGCCTCAGGCCGGCTTGCTCACGATCGGCCCTCAGGCCGCATGGTGATCCGCCGGAACCGATTCGGCTCCCGACGCAGAAGTTATAGGTTCAACTTTTTTGCTTCTCGCGCCGAGCACCGCAGAGGTTGTTCTCTGCACAAACTCTAGCCAGCGCCCGTCCGCGCGACAAGCACCCCCTCAGCCCTCACCCACCCTCACCGCGCAGCTCTGCCCCCTGCGCAGCCAGCCACGAGCGCGCCTGCCGCAGTTGGGCGCCGACCTCCTCATCGTTGAGCGTGCGGTCCGCCGCCCGGAACGTCAACCGCAGCGTCAGGCTGCGCTCTCCCGAGTCCATGCCCGCCGCCGCGTACTCGTCGACCAGATCGATTCGAGTGAGGAGCTCCGCCGCCCGCCGCAGCCCCGCGCAAGCCTCCTCGTAGGGCAGAGTGAACGGCGCCAGGAACGAGACGTCCGCCTTGACCGGCGGGAAGCGGGCAGGTGCCTCGTAGGCGCGCGGGGTCGGCGCGGCCGCGACCAGGTTGCTCAACGAGATCTCGAACACCGCCACCTCGCCGCGCCAGCCCAGCCCCGCAGCCACGTCCGGATGCACTTGCCCGATCTCCCCGACGCGCTCGGCCCCCGCGAACACCGCGGCAGAACGCGTGGGATGCAGCCAGCGCGGGGCTGCCGCCGCGAGCCGCTCGAAGCGCAGGGGACGCCGCAGCTCCTCGCCGACCTCCTCCAGCGCCCCCTTCAGGCGCCGCAGCACCTGGCCCTCGCGCCGGGCGTCGTCGGGCCCCCTTCTCAGCGTGCGCTCGCCCCAGGCCGCGCTGAGCAGCGCCGGCTCGTCCGGTAGCTCGCCGCCGTGCGCCGCCGGCAGGTAGACGCGGCCGCACTCGCAGAGGCGCACCTCTTCCACCGCCTTGATGTTGCGGTCGACGAACTCGATCAGTCCCGGCACCTGCGAGCGCCGCAGGCGCCGGGCGCCCTGCTGCAGCGGATTGCGGATGCACAGGTAGGGCTCGTCCCCCGGGCCGCCGCAGCGCTCCAGGACGTTGTCCTCCACGTACGGGTAGGCACTCACCTCGGTGAAGCCCAGCCGGCCGCAGAGCAGCCGCACGCACGCGCGCCACGCCTCGTTCACCGCCTCGAGCCGCACCGGCCGGCACGCCGCCGCCGGCAGCGCCTCCGGGATGAGGTGGTAGCCGTGGATGCGGCCCACCTCCTCGATGAGGTCATCCTCGCAGCGGATGTCGCGCGTCGCGCGGAAGGAAGGCGCCCGCACGCGCAGCTCTTCACCTTGGCGCGTCACGACGAACCCGAGCCGCGCGAGGCTCGACTCCATCGCTTCCGCGCCGATCGGCACGCCGAGCTTCGCGGCCAGCCGGCCCGGCCGGAGCCGCAGCTCGACCGGCGCCGCGACCGCGTCGCCAGCGCGCACGAACTCGCCCGCGATCTCCACTCCCGGCGCCGCGGCGCGCAGCACCGCGGCGTAGCGGCGCACTCCCCGTTCCGCCAGGGCCGGATCGAGCGCCTTCTCGAAGCGCGCCAGCGCCTCCGTGCGCAGGCTCAGAGCGCTCGAGGTGGCCCGCACCGACACCGCGTCGAAGGAGGCCGACTCGACCACCGCCTCCTCGGTGGAACCGTCGATGCCCGAGTCGCGCCCGCCGATCACCCCGCCGATGGCCACGGCGCGCTCCGCGTCCGCGATCAGGCACGCGCCCTCGGGCAGCGCGCGCTCCTCGCCGTCGAGCGTCACCAGCCGCTCGTCGCGCGCCGCGCGGCGCACGCGGATCACGCCCCCGCGCAGACGCCGGCGGTCGAAGGGATGGGTCGGCTGACCGATCTCCAGCATGACGTAGTTGGACACATCCACCGCCAGCCAGATCGGCCTGAGGCCGCAGTGGCGCAGGCGCCAGCGCAGCCAGCCAGGCGAGGCGGCCGCCAGCCGCCCGCGCACGAACAGCGCGCAGTAGCGCCCGCACAGCTCCGGCGCTTCGATCCGGACCGCGAGCGGCCCGCCGCCGGCACGCAGCCCTTCCTCGCCCGGCGCGACCCGCAGCTCCAGGCCGTAGATCGCCGCCAGCTCCCGGCCGAAGCCCTCGTGCCCCCACAGGTCGGGACGATGCGTGACCGACTTGTTGTCGATCTCCAGGAGGGTGTCCACCACGCCCGGGCACTCGCGAAACGGCCGGCCCGCCTCCAGCCCCTCCTCCAGGACGATGATGCCCTCGTGATCGTCGCCCAGGCCCAGCTCCTGCTCCGAGCAGATCATGCCGTGCGAGGCCACGCCGCGGATCTTCGTCTTCTTGAGCCGCACCCCGCCGGCGAGCTCTGCCCCCACCTTGGCCACGGGCACCGTCTGCCCCGCCGCCACGTTGGGCGCGCCGCAGACCACCTCGAGCGTCTCCCCGCCCACGTCCACCACGCAGCAGGCCAGGCGGTCAGCTCGCGGGTGCCGCCGGCACTCCACGACCTTGCCCACGACCACGTCGTCCGAGAACTCCCCGTGCGTCTCGATCCCCTCGATCAGGGCCGTGCGCAGCGTCAGGTCCTCGGCGATCTCCGCCGCCGAGCGGCCGCCGAGATCAACGAAGTCGCCGAGCCAGGACAGTGAGAGGCGCATCTCTGGACCTCAGGTCAAAACTGCTCGAAGAAGCGCAGCGAGCCGGAATGGAAGTGCCGGATGTCCTCGATCGAGTGGCGCATCATCACCAGGCGCTCCACGCCCACGCCGAAGGCGAAACCAGTAAACTCCTCCGCGTCCACGCCTCCCGCCCGCAGCACGTGCGGATGCACCATGCCGCACCCCAGGATCTCGATCCAGCCGGTGCGCTTGCAGAAAGCGCAGCCCGAGCCGCCGCAGAAGGCGCAGGCGAAATCCAGCTCGAAGCCCGGTTCGACGAAGGGGAAGTAGTGCGGCCGCAGCCGGATGGCGACCTTCTGCCCGAAGAGCCGCTCCAGGAAGGCGGCCATGACGCCTTTCATGTGCGCCACGGAGACCTCCCGATCCACCATCAGACCCTCGACCTGGTGGAAGGTGGCCTCGTGCGTGGCGTCGAGCGTCTCGTTGCGGTAGACGCGCCCCGGGACGATGGCCCGGAGCGGCGCCCCGAAGCGCTCCAGCGCTCGCACCTGCATGGGCGACGTGTGCGTCCTCAGCACCCAACGGCACTCCGCCCCGGTCTCCATCCAGAAGGTGTCCTGCAGATCGCGCGCGGGGTGATGCCGCGGGATGTTCAGCGCCTCGAAGTTGTAATACTCGGTCTCCACCTCCGGGCCGGCGAGCACGAGGAAGCCCATCGATAGGAACACGTCCTCGATCTCGCGCAGCATGGCCAGGACGGGGTGCTCATGACCGCGCGCCGGGCGCGGTCCGGGCGTGGTCGGATCGAAGTCGAACACGCCGTGCAGGCGCGCCGCGGCCAGCTCCTTCTCCCGGGCGGCGAACCGCTCCTCGACCTCGCGCTTCTGTTCGTTGGCGAGCTTGCCGAAGGCGCCGCGCTCCTCCGGCGGCAGGGTGCCGATGCGCCGCAGCAGCGTGGTGAGCGCGCCCTTGCGGCCGAGATGCGCGGTGCGCGCCTCCTCCAGCTCGTTCAGGGAACGCGCCGCCAGCGCCGCGTCCCGCGCCTGCGCCGCGGCTTGCTCCAGGGCAGCCGTCAGCTCCTCGCTCACGGCGCGCTCAGGACGCGGCGAGCGCGGCCCTGGCCTGTTCGCACACGGCGTCGAACGCGGCCGCGTCGTGGATCGCCAGCTCCGAGAGCTGCTTGCGATCGAGCACCACGTTGGCCTTGATCAGGCCGTGGACCAGCGTCCCGTAGCGCAGCCCGCGCGCGCGCGCGGCCGCGTTCAGGCGCACGATCCACAGGCGCCGCATGAGCCGCTTGCGCACGCGGCGGTCGCGATAGGCGTAGCGCCCGGCGCGCAGGACCGCGACGCGTGCCGTGCGGTAGAGCTTGCTGCGCCCCCCGCGATAGCCCTTGGCCGCCTTGAGAACGCGCTTGTGGCGCGCGAGCTTGGCGGGACCATTCGTTGCGCGAACCATGCTTCGCTCCTCTCGCTGCCTGCTACTTGCCCGGAGCCAGCAGGATGGCGTACGTCTTGGCCGTCTTTCCTGCAACAAGTCCGGGCTTGAGCAGCCGGCGGCGCCGCTTGGCGCTCTTGTGCGACATCAGGTGGCTGCGACCGGCCTTCTGACGCTTGATCTTGCCGCTCTTGGTGAGCTTCAGGCGCTTGGCCAGCGCCTTCTTCGTCTTCTGCTTCACTTTGACCATCGTTTCCTCGTTGCGGTTCGAGCCGCGGCCCGCGCCTGCTATTTCTTCGCCAGAAGGACCGTCATGCGCCGGCCTTCCATGCGCGGCGGACGCTCCACCTTGGACGCCTCCGCCAGGTCCTGGATGATCGCATCCATGACGGCGCGGCCCACGTCCTGGTGGGCCATCTCACGGCCGCGAAACAGCATGTTGAACTGCACCTTGTGCCCCGCCTCCAGGAACTCCTTGGCCTGGTTGACCTTGAAGTCCCGGTCGTGCTTGTCGATCTTCGGCCTGATCCGGATCTCCTTCAGTTGCGCGGCGTGCGACTTGCGTTTCTGGTCGTGTTCCCGCTTCTTCTGAAGGTACTTGAACTTCCCGTAGTCCATGATCTTGCACACGGGAGGACGGGCGTCGGGGGCCACTTCCACGAGGTCCAGGCCGGCTTCGTCGGCCGTGCGGCGCGCTTCCTCGATCGAGATCACGCCGCGCTGTTCGCCGGAGTCGTCGATGAGGCGCACCTCCGGGACCCTGATCTGGTGGTTGATCCGGTACTGCTGTGCCGTGGTCGAGTCTCCTTCTGTTCCGCGTGCCCGGGGATTCGCAGGGTGCCACGCGGCGCACCCGCGATCGACTAGGATTTCTCGGCGACGCCCTGGCGCAGGAGCACCTGGAAGCGCTCCAGGTCCATCTCTCCGAGGTCGCCAGCGACGCGGTCCCGGACCGAGACCGTGCCGCGCTCCGCCTCGCGCGCGCCGATTATAAGCTGGTATCTGACCTTGGCAAGGGACGCCTCGCGTACCTTGAGTCCTATCTTCTCGTTACGCACGTCCGCCTCCACCCGGAAGCCGGCCTGCCCGAGGGCGGCGGCCAGCTCCCGCGCGCGAGGCGCATGATCGGCGCCGATGGAGAGGACCAGCGCCTGCACCGGGGCCAGCCACAAGGGCAGCGCCCCGCCGGTGTGCTCGATCAGCACGCCCAGGAAGCGCTCCAGCGAGCCCAGCATGGCGCGGTGGACCATGACCGGCGTCCGCTCCTCGCCCGAGGACGCGGTGTATTTCAGCCCGAAACGCTCCGGCATGGAGAAGTCGAGCTGGCAGGTGCCGAGCTGCCACTCGCGCTTGAGGGCGTCCTTCACCACGAAGTCGATCTTGGGTCCGTAGAACGCGCCCTCGCCCGGCGCCACCTGGAAGGTCACGCCCATGCGTTCCAGCGCGGCCTCGAGCGCCGCCTCCGCCCGCTGCCAGATCTCGTCCGAGCCGATCGACTTGTCCGGCCGCGTGGACAGCACGATGCGCACGTCGTCGAAGCCGAAGGTGCGGTAGCACTCGAGGATCATCTCCGTGACCCCGATCACCTCGGCCTCGATCTGCTCCGGCATGCAGAAGATGTGCGCGTCGTCCTGCGCGAAGCTGCGCACCCGGAAGAGCCCCGCCGTCACCCCGGAGCGCTCGTGGCGGTGGATGCGCCCGAAGTCGGCGAAGCGCAGCGGCAGCTCCCGGTAGGACCTCTTGCGCGCGCGGTAGATCAGGCAGTGCGTCGGGCAGTTCATCGGCTTCACCGCGCTCTGCCTCTCGCCCGTCGCGGGCACGCGCGCCGCCGGCTCGTCCTCGTTCCCGGTGGCGAAGGCGGTGAAGAACATGTTCTCGCGGTAGTTGTCGTAGTGCCCCGATTGGCGCCAGAGCTCCACGTCGAGGATCTGCGGGGTCACGACCTCGCTGTACCCTCTGACCCGGTACAAGCCGCGCACGTAGTCGATCAGCAGGTTGTAGACCAGCGCGCCCCGCGGATGGAAGAAGGGCATGGCCGGCGCCTCGGGATGGAAGGAGAACAGGTCCAGCTCGCGTCCCAGGCGCCGGTGGTCGCGCCGCTCGGCCTCCGCCAGCAAGCGCAGGTGCTCGGCCAGGTCCTCGGCGCGGAAGAAGGCCGTGCCGTAGATGCGCTGGAGCTGCTCGCGCCGCTCGTCGCCGCGCCAGTAGGCCCCGGCCACCTTCATCAGCTTGAAGGCGCTGCCCAGTTGGCCGGTGCGCTGCACGTGCGGCCCGGCGCAGAGGTCGGTGAACTCGCCCTGGCGGTAGAAGGAGATCGGCACCTCCGGCGGCAGCTCCTCGATGATCTCGACCTTGAAGCTCTGGGCGCCCGCGCGCGCCCAGGCCAGGGCCTCCGAGCGCGCCAGGGTGAAGCGCTCGATGGGCAGGTCCGCCTGGACGATCTTGGCCATCTCGCGCTCGATGGCGGCGAGGTCGTCCGGTACCAGCGGCCGCGCCACGGCCACGTCATAGTAGAAGCCGTCGGCGATGGTCGGCCCGATCGCCAGGCTCGCGCCCGGGAAGAGCCGCAGCACCGCCTGGGCCATGGCGTGCGCCATGCTGTGGCGCAGCACCTCGAGGCCCGACTCCTCGCCCCTGGTGACGACGCGCACGGCCGCGTCGCGCTCCAGCGGCGCGCGCAGGTCGAGGAGTTCGCCGTCCACGACGACCGCGATCGCGTCCCGCGCCAGCCTGGCGCCGATCGCCGCCGCCAGGTCCAGTCCGCGCGCGCCGCGCGCCAGCGTGCGCGTGGCGCCGTCGGGGAGCGTGATGCTGACCATTGCTGCCGCCTCGGACATGTCACATCTCAGCGCACCGCGCCGGCCGACTGACCTTCCGGCGCGCGCGCCGCCATTCTCTAGCCCCCGCCCCCTGCAGGGCAATCCCCGGCCGGCGGCTGGGCCCCCCGGACCGGCAGCCCCAGCTCCCGCAGGACGGCCTCCGGAACGTCGGTCGGCGCCCCGGTGAGCAGGCACTTGGCCGATGCGGTCTTGGGAAACGCCACCAGGTCGCGGATGTTGCCGCGCCCCAGCAAGAGCGCGAGCGTGCGCTCCAGGCCGAGCGCGATGCCGGCGTGCGGCGGCGCGCCGTACTCGAACGCCTCCAGGAAGAAGCCGAACTTCTCGCGCGCCTCCTCGGGCGCGATGCCCAGGCGCTGGAACACGCGCTGCTGCTCGTCGCGCGTGTGGATGCGCACCGAGCCGCTGCCCAGCTCCCAGCCGTTCAGCACCAGGTCATAGGCGCGCGCGCGCACCTGGCCCGGGTCGCGCTCGAGCTGGCCCGGTTCCTCTTCATGGAACATGGTGAAAGGATGGTGCGTGGCGACGAAGCGCTGCTCCTCGTCGCTCCACTCGCACATGGGGAAGTCGGTGATCCAGGCGAACTCCAGGCGCTCGTCCCGCGGCACGAGTCCGAGGCGCCGCGCCAGCTCGCTGCGCAGCTCTCCCAGGCTGCGGCAGGCCACCGCCGGCCGGTCCGCGACCACCAGCAGCAGGTCGCCGTCCTGGAAGCCGCACTCCGCGCGCAGGCGCGCGCGCCGCTCTCCATCCACGAAGCGCGCCAGCGAACCGGAGATGGCGCCGGCCGCGTCCGCCTTGAGGAAGGCCAGACCCTTGGCCCCGAACCCGCCCGCGAACTCGGCCAGGCCGTCGATCTCCTTGCGCGAGAGACGCTCCGCTCCGCCTGCGACCACCAGGCCGCGCACCAGCCCGTTCGCCGCCAGCACGTCTTCCACCACGCGGAAGCCCGCTCCGCGCAGGCAGCCGGCCAGGTCCCGGATCTCCAGGCCGAAGCGCAGGTCGGGCTTGTCCAGCCCGAAACGGTCCATGGCCTCGCGGTAGGCCATGCGCCGGAAGGGGATCGCAACCTCGCGCTGGAAGGTGTCGCGGATGGCTACCTGCAGCACGCGCTCGATGATGGCGAAGACATCCTCCTCGTCGCCGAAGGACAGCTCCAGGTCGAGCTGCGTGAACTCCGGCTGGCGGTCGGCGCGCAGGTCCTCGTCGCGCAGGCAGCGCGCGATCTGGAAGTAGCGGTCCAGGCCGCCGATCATCAGGAGCTGCTTGAACACCTGCGGCGACTGCGGCAGCGCGTAGAAGCGTCCCGGGTGCACGCGGCTCGGCACCACGTACTCGCGCGATCCTTCCGGCGTCATGCGCGTCAGGAGCGGCGTCTCGACCTCGATGTACCCTTCCCGCTCCAGCGCGCGCCTGAGCGCCAGGAAGAAGGCGTGGCGCTTCTCCAGGGCGCCGCGCAGCGATGGCCGCCGCAGGTCCAGGTAGCGGTAGCGCAGCCGCACCTCGTCCGACACCTGCGCCTCGTCCTTGATCTCGAAGGGCGGCGTCCGGGCGCGGTTCAGGACCTCGAGATCGCGCACCAGCACCTCGACCTCGCCCGTGGCGCGCTCGCGGTTCACGTTCTCCGCGGGACGGCGCCGCACCGTGCCGGAAAGCGCCACCACGAACTCAGGCCTGAGCTCGCGCGCGCGCGCCAGGCGCGCGGCGTCCACCACGTCCGGATCGACCACCGCCTGCGTCACGCCGTAGCGGTCGCGCAGGTCGATGAAGAGCAGACCGCCCAGGTCGCGCACCACGTCGACCCAGCCGTTCAGCACCACCGCGCGCCCCTCGTCCTCGGGGCGCAGTGCGCCGCAGGTCACGGTTCTCTTGGCAAAGGACGCCACCCATCGCTCCCCGCGGCCCGCGCCGCGGCCGGCTCCTAGAGCCGCTTCACCGCCTTGAGCCGCGCGATCGCCCGGCGCAGAGCCGCTTCCGCCCGGGCGTAGTCGATGTCCTTGGCGCCGCGCGTGGCCAGACGCTGCTCGGCGCGCTGCCTGGCCGCCGCGGCGCGCTCCGCGTCGATCTGCTCCGGGCGCTCGGCGGAGTCCACCAGCGCCCGTACTTCGTTCGCGACCACCTCGAGGAAACCCTCGCCCACCGCCAGGGAGCGGCGCTCGCCGTTCTCCTCGACGTACTCGAGCACCGCGGGCACGAGCGGCGTGACCAGCGGCGCGTGGTTATAGAGCACGCCGAGCATGCCGTCCACCGCCACCGCCTGCACCGAGCGGGCGCGCGTGTCCAGCAGCACGCGCTCCGGCGTGATCACCTGCAGCCGGAGCGTCTTGCCTCCGCCGCCCTGTGTCGCCTCGACCATGCAGGCCTCCTCGCGCGCCTAGCGCTTCTCCGCGTTGCGGATCGCGTCCTCGATGGCGCCGACCAGGTAGAAAGCTTGCTCCGGCAACTGGTCGTACTTGCCCTCGATCAGCCCCTTGAAAGAGCGCACCGTGTCCTCGCGCTTGACGTACTTGCCCTCGACGCCGGTGAACTCGGCGGCCACGAAGAAGGGCTGCGAGAGGAAGCGCTGGATGCGCCGCGCGCGCGCCACCACCTGCTTGTCCTCCTCGGAGAGCTCCTCCATGCCCAGGATGGCGATGATGTCGCGCAGGTCGGCGTAGCGCTGCAGGATGCGCTGCACCTCGCGCGCCACGCCGTAGTGCTCGTCGCCGACGATGTGCGGGTCGAGCATGCGCGAGGTCGAACGCAGCGGGTCCACCGCCGGGTAGATGCCCAGCTCGGCGATGGAACGCTCCAGGCGGATGGTGGAGTCGAGGTGCGCGAAGGTCGCCACCGGCGCCGGGTCGGTGTAGTCGTCCGCCGGCACGTAGATGGCCTGCATCGAGGTGATCGAGCCGTCCACCGTCGAAGTGATGCGCTCCTGCAGGTTGCCCATCTCCGAGGCCATGGTCGGCTGGTAGCCCACGGCCGAGGGCATGCGGCCGAGCAGGGCGGACACCTCCGAGCCGGCCTGCACGAAGCGGAAGATGTTGTCGATGAAGAGCAGCACGTCGCGCTTCATCTCGTCGCGGAAGTGCTCGCACATGGTGAGCGCGGTGAGGCCGACGCGCAACCGGGCGCCCGGCGGCTCGTTCATCTGGCCGAAGACCAGCACCGTGTTGTTGATCACCCCGGAGTGCGTCATCTCCAGGAACAGGTCGTTCCCTTCGCGCGTGCGCTCGCCCACGCCGGCGAAGGCGGAGTAGCCCTTGAGCACGGTGGCGACGTTGTTGATCAGCTCCTGGATGAGCACCGTCTTGCCCACGCCGGCCCCGCCGAACAGGCCGACCTTGCCGCCCTTGGCGAAGGGGCAGAGCAGGTCGATGACCTTGATGCCGGTCTCGAACACCTCCGAGACCGCCTCCTGCACCTCGAAGGTCGGCGAACCGCGGTGGATCGGCTTCAGCACCGCGTCCTGGATCGCGCCCTTGCGGTCGATGGGCTGCCCGAGCAGATTGAACAGGCGCCCCAGGCAGACCTCGCCCACGGGCACGGAGATGGGCGCGCCGCTGTCCCGGACCGGCATGTTGCGCACCAAGCCGTCGGTCGAGGCCATGGCGATGCACCGCGCCACGTCGTCGCCGAGGTGCTGCGCGACCTCGATGGTGAGGTCGATGTTGCGCGCCGGTTCCTCGATCTTCAGCGCATTGTAGATGGGCGGCAGGCTCTCCGCGGGGAACTTGACGTCCACCACCGGGCCCACGACTTCCAGAACCTTACCCTCGGCCACCGTTCAGACTCCTTTCGGGTCGCACCTTGCACCTACCCCTTGAGCGCCTCGGCACCCCCGATGATCTCGAGCAATTCCTTGGTAATCGTTTCCTGGCGCGCGCGGTTGTACTGCCGCGTCAGCCCGTTGATCATGTCGTGGGCCGCGTCCGTCGCCGCCTTCATGGCCACGCGCCGCATGGCGAATTCGGAAGCGAGCGCCTCGAGGATTGCGCCGTACACCTGCACCTCGAGGTACTTGGGCAGCAGGCGGTCGAAGATCGCCTTGCTGGACGGCTCCAGGAGCGGATCCCAGAGCGCCGTGCCCGCGTCCTCGCCGCCCGCGAGCAGCGCCGCCGGGTCGATGGGCAGGAGCGCGCGCGTCTCCGCCACCTGCCTGCCCACCGACTGGAAGCGCGTCGAGATGATGTGCAGCTCGCCGATCTCGCCCAGGACGAAACGCCGCGCCAGCCCGCGCACCACGTCGCGCACGCGCACGAACGGGATCTTCTCCATGGTGTCGCGGTAGGCTTCCGCCAGGACCGGCGGCCGCCGGGCGAAGAAGACCGCGCCGCGCGCGCCGAACACGTGCAGGCGGATCTCGCGGTCGGCCCGCTCGCGCGCGAACGCCTGCACCAGGCGGAAGACGTTCGAGTTGTAGGCCCCGCACAGTCCCTTGTCGCCGGTCACCGCCAGCACGCCCACCGCGCCGCCCGCGCGCCGCTGCAGCAGCGGGAAGTCCTCCTCCGAGACGCGCCCGGCCAGGCGCCCGACCAGCTTCTTCAGGGCGCTGGCGTAGGGCTTCGAGCCCTCGGCGCGCTCCTGCAGGCGCCTGAGCTTGGTCGTGGCGACCATCTCCATCGCGCGCGTGATCTGCGCGATGTTCTTCACGCCGCGGATGCGGGAGCGCAGCTCGCGAATGCCCTTGCCCATCTCTAGCTCGCCGCCAGGAAGGTGCGCTTGAAGGTCTCGATGGCGCGCGCCATCTTCTCCTGATCGCCGTCCGAGAAGACCTTCGACTGGCGGATGGACGCCAGCACGGCGGCGTGCTGGTCGCGCACGAAGCCGAGGAAGCCCTTCTCGAACGCCTGGATCCTCTCCACCGGCACGTCGTCCACCAGCCCGGAGGTGCCGGCGAAGATCACCGCCACCTGCTCCTCCATGGGCAGCGGCTGGTACTGCCCCTGCTTGAGCAGTTCGACCAGACGCTCGCCACGGGCGAGCTGGCGCTGCGTGGCCGCGTCCAGGTCGGAGCCGAACTGGGCGAAGGCCTGCAGCTCGCGGTACTGGGCCAGGTCGAGGCGCAGCGAGCCGGCGACCTTCTTGTGCTTCATGGCCTTGGTCTGCGCCGAGCCGCCCACGCGCGACACGGACAGGCCCACGTTCACCGCCGGGCGCACGCCCGCGTTGAACAGCTCCGACTCCAGGTAGATCTGGCCGTCGGTGATCGAAATGACGTTGGTGGGGATGTAGGCCGACACGTCGCCTTCCTGCGTCTCCACCACCGGCAAGGCGGTGAGCGAGCCGCCGCCGGCCTGGAACTGCGCCGGGTTCATCTCATGGGCGTTGTCCGCCAGCTTGGCGGCGCGCTCCAGCAGGCGCGAGTGCAGGTTGAAGATGTCGCCCGGGAAGGCCTCGCGGCCGGGCGGGCGGCGCAGCAGCAGGGACACCTGGCGCCAGGCGAGCGCGTGCTTGTACAGGTCGTCGTAGACGATGAGCACGTGGCGGCCGTTGTCGCGGAATTCCTCGCCCATGGCCGCGCCGGCGAACGGCGCGATGAACTGCATCGAGGCCTGCTCGTTGGCCGAGGCGTTGACGATGATCGTGTAGTCCATCGCCCCGGCCTTCTCCAGCGCGATGGTCACGGACTTGACCGTCGACTGCTTCTGGCCGATGGCCACGTAGATGCAGATGACGTCCTGCCCCCTCTGGTTGATGATCGTGTCCACGGCGATGGCCGTCTTGCCGGTCTGGCGGTCGCCGATGATCAGCTCGCGCTGGCCGCGGCCGATGGGAATCATGCCGTCGATGGCCTTGAGGCCGGTCTGCAGCGGCTCCTTCACCGGCTGGCGCTCCACCACGTTCGGTGCGCGCCCCTCGATCGGCCGGTAGCGGTCGGTGGTGATCGGTCCCTTGCCGTCCTGCGGCTGGCCGAGCGCGTCCACCACGCGGCCGAGCAGCGCGTCCCCCACCGGCACGGACATGATGCGGCCCGTGGTCTTGACCTGGTCGCCCTCCTTCACCAGGCGGTCGGAGCCGAACAGGATCGCACCGACGTTGTCCTGCTCCAGGTTCAAGGCCATCCCGAACACGCCGTTCGGGAACTCGAGGATCTCGGAGACCATGCAGTCCTCGAGGCCGTGGGCGCGCGCCACGCCGTCGCCGACCTGCAGCACGGTGCCCACTCCCTCGGCCTTGAGCTCGGAGCGGTAGTTCTCCAGCTCCTTCTGGATGATCGACGAGACTTCCGACGGACGCAGCTCCATCACTTCCTCCGACCTTCTATGCGTTGATCGCCGTGCTTCATTGTGGCCATAGGGCGACCGTCACCTCGGGCCCGCTACGCGAGCCTCGCCGACAGCAGATGCGCCGCGATGTCGTCCAGGCGGCGCCGGATGCTGCCGTCGTACATCCTGGAGCCGATGAGGATGCGCACTCCTCCGATCAGCTCGGGCAGGATCTCCTCCACCAACTGAATGGTCATGCCCGTGACTTCCTCGAGCTGGGCCAGGATGGATGTGCGCATGTCCTGGTCCATGGGCGCGATCGTCTGCACGCGCGCCTCCACGACGCCGCGCGCCTCGCGTTCGAGCCGGCCGTACTCCTCCGGCGCCTCGATCACCACCTCCGGGCGCCGGCGCTCCAGGCAGAGCGCGACGAAGTCGCCGAGCGTGCGCGAGGCCGTATCCAGCCCGGCGCGCTCCAGCACGCGCTTCTTCGCCGCCGCCGGCAGGCGCGGGTCGCGCAAGGCCAGGCCCAGCTCCGGGGCTCCCGCGAGAAGCTCGCCCAGGCGGGCGAGCTCGGCCTTGAGCGCCTCGCTCTCGCCGCGGCGCGCCGCGACCGAGAAGAGCGCCTTGACGTAGCGAACCGTTGCCAGACTGACCGTCATGGGCCGCCTACCTCATCGCCGCCAGGAGTTCCTCGGCGAGGCGCCGGTGGTCCTCCGCGTCCAGCCCGCGCGCGATGGCCTTCTCCGCGATCATGCGGGAAAGGGTCACGGCCTCGGAGCGGATCTCGCCCAGGGCGCGCTGCTTCGCCAGGCCGATGTCGCGCACCGCTGCCTCGCGCTCGCGGTCCGCGGCCTCGCGCGCCCGCTCGACGATCTCCTGGCCCTGGCGCGCGGCCATGGCCTTGCCCTCCTCGATGCGCTGGGAGACCTGGCGCTCGGCGTCGGCCAGCTTGGCCTGGTAGCCGGCGACCAGCTCCTCGGCCTCGCGCCGCGCCCGCTCCGCCGAGGTCACCGAGTCCTCGATGCGCTTCTCGCGCGCGTCCAGCGCGTCCAGGATCGGGTTCCAGGCGTACTTGACGAGCAAAGCGAGCAGGAGCAGGAAGATGATCAACGTCAGCACGAAGGCGCTGGGATCGAAATGCAGGGGGTTCAAGCTCCCCCCGCCCGATGCCAGCAGCGGCGCCACCAGCTCCATGACTTACCTCCGGGAGGTCAACGACCCATTCCAGACCTCGTCGAGCGGACCAGGGCCTAGAGGAACTTGAGCAGCAGGCAGAGCACGATGGCGAAGAGCGTGGCGCCCTCGATCATGCCGGCGGTGATGAGCATGTTGGTGCGGATCGCGCCGCCCGCCTCCGGGTTGCGCGCCGTGGCCTCGCACGCGCGCGCGGCCAGCATGCCGATCCCCACGGCGCCGCCGATGACGGCCAGGCCGGCTCCGATTCCCGCACCGATCGGCATGAGGTTGATGACGGTCTCCACGGTCTCCATGCGAAGCGCTCCTTTCTCTTGACTCAGGCCGGCGGCGCGCGCCGCGCCGCCGCAGTAGGTATCCAGTGGATCCAGGTATCAGTGTTCCGGGTGGATGGACATCTGCACGAACATGATGGACAGGATGGTGAAGATGAACGCCTGCAGCACGGCCACGAGCTGCTCGAGGACGGCGACGAACAGCGCCATGGGCAGCACCGCGCCGAAGATGGCCCAGCTGCCGAACACGTAGACGATGCCGAAGAGCGACAAGAGCACCAGGTGTCCGCCGAAGATGTTCGCGAAGAGACGGATGGTGAGGGCGCCCGGCTTGATGATGAGGAAGCCGGCCAGCTCCACGATGAAGAGGATCTCGCGGATGATCGGCGGCAGACCGTGCGGCACCAGGCTCTTCCACACGCCGATCGGGCCCGAGGCCTTCATCCCGAAGCCGATCATGACGGTGAGCGTGGTGATGGCCAGCGCGGCGGTCACGGCGAGGTTGGCCGTGGGCGCGCCGCCGATCTTCGGGATGGGCAGGTTGCCGAGGACGTTCACGAACCAGATGAAGAAGAACTGGGTGAGGAACAGGGGCGCGAACTTGCGGCCCACCTGGCGCCCCATGGCGTCGTAGACCATCTCGTCGCGGATGAACAGCACCAGGGCCTCGACCAGGTTCGGCCAGCGGCCCTTGGGCACGGCGCCGGCGCGCAGCTCCTTGCGCCGCGCGTGCGCGCCCCAGAACAGCAGCCAGACGAGGAAGCCGCCCATGAGCAGCGTCGCCGTGTGGTTGGTGAAGTTCCAGGTCAGACCGAAGAGCTCGAAGCTGAAGAAGGTGTGCGGCGTGAGGTGGCCGAACAGGCCGTTGAAGACCTCTTCTGGGGGAGGAGGGGCGTAGGCGCCAGCTTCTTCTGCGTACACCTGATTCACCCGGGCCGGTTCGACCCGTTCTCTCTCTTCACGAACTGGAGGTCCGTCACAACCTCGAGCACCACGTACAGGGCGCCAAAGCCCGCCAGGAAGGCGAGCGGCGCCGGAACGCCGCAGGCGAGCACCGCGGTCACGACCACGGCGCCGCCTACCACACGCAGCAGCGAGCTCAGGGCCGGCGCCCCGAGGCTCCACAGCATGCCCGGCGGCCGGCGCCTGAGCAGCAGCAGCGCCGCGCCCGCCTGCACGGCCGCGCCGCACAGCGCGCCCGCGACTGCCGAGATGCCGGCCCAGGTCCCTCCGGCCAGCAGAGCAAGCCCCGCGCTCACCAGGAGCGCGGCGAGCGCCGCTCCGCCGGCCAGGACCGCACCGCGCCCGCCACCATCAGTCGTCACGCCTCGATTCCGGCGAGTCTTCGGTCTTCTCGTCGTCCCGGGGCTCACCAAGGCCACGGATCAGCATGGTCATGGCGCCCGCGAGGCCGGCGAAGAAACCAACCAGGGTCAGAATCGGAAAGCGCCCGAGGAGCGCGAACTTGCGATCGAGCCAGAATCCAACTGCCGCGCCGAGAACGCACGTGATGACGAAGCGCAGTCCCAGGTCGGCGACCCGCATCGCCTCGGCAAGACCTGCCTTCGGTCGCCGGTGCGCGTTCACGGATGCCACGATCCCGTCGTAACTACTTGCTATGTCATGAATCACGAGCGCTCGTCGGTCCGAGCACTCCCTTCTCGCACACCGAGCGTTCCCGCCAGCATGCAAAAAAGGGAGCGGGATCATATTCCCTGCGCACATGCGCTTCAACACACAGGTTCCGAGAAATCGCTACACTTAGGACGTTCGGAGGAGCCGGGCTTCGAGTCCGGCGCGCACGCCTCCGGGCGTTCCCCGGGGGGACACGTCGTCGCGCCCCGGTGCGAGCGCTTCCGCACACAAAAGCCAACGAGCGAAAGGAGTGCCGCATTCCGACCTAAGTTGGGAACGAATCGGCGCTCCGCGCTTATGAATGCTCGAAGGCGACCCGGAGGTGCGATGGTCGAGATCGCGGATGAGGTGGTTCGGCTCGCTCAGCAGGGTGACGCCGAAGCCCTCCGCACGATCATCGAGGCCTTCGAGAAGCCGGTGTACCAGACGGTCTACCGGATGGTGGGCGGTCGTTGTCCGAACGACGTGGAGGACGTCACCCAGGACGTGTTCCTCAAGGTTTTCCGCTCGCTGGGGCGATTCGACGCTGGCCGCGGCGTCAAGTTCTCGACGTGGGTCTACGCTTTCGTGAAGAACCACTGCTTCGATGTGCTGAAGAAGCGTCGCCTGGAGATGCTCAGCCTGGACGCGGCGCAAGATGCTGACCAGAACGTGGTCAGCGACGTCGAGGGTGCGACGCGACACGCCGAGGGAGCAGCCCTGGCACGGGAGCTGAGCCGCCACATCCAGGAGGCGGTGGCGCGGCTTCCGGATGACCAGCGGCTCGTGTTCGTGCTGCGCGAGTACGAGGGTCTGGACTACCGCGAGATATCCGAGGTCGCGGGCTGCTCCGAAGGCACGGTGAAGTCCCGGCTCTACCGGGCGAAGGAAGCCTTGCGCGGCAGCCTGAAGAAGTACGTGCTGCAGTGAGTCGCTGCTGGTGATCAGGACGAGATGATGCTGGACGCTTCAGGCGATTGTGCCCGTTTTCGCGAGCTGCTGGCGGCCCACCTGCAAGGGGACCTGGCAGCCGCGGACGAGAGCTTCGTCCGCGCGCACGGTGCGGAGTGCGTGCGCTGCGCCGAGGTGCGCGCCGCCGCGCTCGAGGCCGACCGCCTGCTTTCCTCCTGGGCGGCGCCGCCCCCTCCTCCCCACCTCGCCGCTCGCATCCTGCGCGCCGTCGAATCCGAGATGACTTCGAGCGACGTGCACTGCGTCGAGTTCCGCGCCAGCATCGACGCCTGGCGGGCCGGCGACATCGACGCAGAACGCGCGCGCTCCTGCGAGGAGCATGCCTCCCAGTGCGCCGCCTGCGCCGAGCAAGTCCGCCTTGCCTCCCAGGTGGACGAACTGCTGGCGCGCTGGCAGGCGCCTGCGCCGCCCGCCGGCCTGGCGGACAGGATCCTGGCCGAGTGGGCGCAGGAACGGCACGCGGCGCCCCGACCGCTGCGGCGCAACCTATTCGCGCTGGCGCGCTCAGGCCTTCTGGCCGCTGCCGCTGCCTTGCTCATCATCGGCTATGTGGCGCTGCGGCACGGCGACGGCCCGGTCGCGTTTCCCCAGCCGAACTTCGAGCAGTCACCCGCGGACGCGCCGCTGGCCGCCTACGACCATCAGATCCGGCTCCAGGCGGTGGCCCAGGAGCAGTTCCCGTCGGCGATCGGCCTCTTCGATGCTCAGCCGGTGGTGGCGGACCGCACCCGCCGGAAGTCGGGCAACCTCTTCCATCAGTCGCTCCGGCGCACGCTCGCCAGTGCGGCCGGCGCGGGGGCGGTGCGATGAGCCGCGGCGGCGTCCGCTGTGCCCTCGCGGTCGCCGCTGTCCTGATGGCGGCGCCCGCTGGCGCGGCGACCCAGAGCGCCAGCGAAGACGCGCCCGCGCGCGCCATCCTGCTGGGCTTCGATGACGCCTGGGGGAAGGGCGACCGGGACGCCCTCATGCTGCCGGTCTCGCCGACCTTCGGCTGCGAGCTCTACGGCAAGATCGACTACGGCAAGCTCAGGACGACCTACGGGGACCTGCTCGGGCAGCTTCCCGGGTCGACGTGCGCGACCGAGATCCTGCGGCTCTCCACCATCGGCGAGACCACGCAGGCCTTCGTCTGTCGCAGCATCGCCGCCGTTGGCGGCGAGCTGCTCGAGCAGCTCTGCCACGTCATCTACCTGCAGCAGGAAGGACCCGATCTCAAGATCGTCGGTCTGGAGGAGTACGACGCCGAGGGGCTCGATTCCCTGCGCGGCCAGCGCTACGAGAGCGACGCGGGCCTCTTCTCCCTGCCCGTGCCGGAAGGCGTTTTCCTGATCCCCTGCCCCAAGATCGGCTTCGCCCTGGACAGGGTCCTGCTGCGCGGCATGGACCTGCAGTGCGAGATCGAGTTGTTCCTCCT
The DNA here is from genome assembly GCA_020723465.1 of Phycisphaera mikurensis. Classification (GTDB taxonomy): domain Bacteria; phylum Planctomycetota; class B15-G4; order B15-G4; family JADJEK01; genus JACQZJ01. The sequence goes on along the minus strand of DYIW01000043.1, from coordinate 5,060 downwards.
GAAGACGTGCCGGGCCTACGATCTCGACCGGGCTCTCGACACCGACCTGCAGCTCTGGGCTCAGGAGAACGCGCCGGCCAAGATCGAGCTGCGCACGCCCGTCCAGGTCGCCGGCCGCGCGGCCTTGCGCGCCCAGGCGCGCTACTACGGCGCGGAGTGCGCGTTGAGCGCCCGCCAGAAGAAGGTCGAGCGCCGCCTCATCCGTGTCTACGTGCAGCTCGACGAGTGCTTCCTGCTGGCCATCGACCTGCGCTGCCCGAAGGCGCTTCTCGAGCAGAGCGTGGCCGTCTTCGACCCTCTGCTCGCTTCCCTGCACGTCGACGTCCCGGAGGGGCTGACCTACGGCGAGGCGATGAAGGCGCGCCGCGGCTGGGGCAAGGTCCCGAACAACCGCTTCGAGCAGGCGGAGGCCGGCTTCGTGCTCGAGGCCCCTCCCGACTTCGAGGTCGAGGCGGCGGAAAGCGGCGCGCTCTTCAGCCTGCGCGCGCATCCCCGGCGCGATCCGCACACGACGATTCAGATCGACGGCGTCGAGCTGATGGACCCGAACCTCAGCATCCCGGAGATGATCGCCGTGGACGACGCGGCCTACTCGCGCGCGGCGCCCACCGGGCACAACATCGTCAGCCGCAAGCGCGTCGTCGGTGGCCGCACCGTGGTCCAGGTCGACCGCCAGACCCAGGAAGCGGCTTCCGACCGCTTCGAGTCGGTCATCTACCTGCGCGGCGCGCGCTATCTCTTCACCGTGCGCGTGGTCGGCACTCTCGACGAGGTCAAGCGCGCCTCGAGCGACCTCGACGCCATCCTCACCAGGATCAAGATCGAGGGCGACTGAGCCGCAGCGCCGCAGCGCCGCGCGGCGCCGCGGCGCTGTCAGCGATCGGCTCTCAGCTTGCGGCTTTCCGGACCGCGGCTGGGCCCGTCTCGGCGTTCGCGCGCGGAGCAGTCGGTCCTGGGCGCGAGAGGGCTCGGGCCCGCCCCCTTGACCGGCCGGCCTCCCCACGGAAGCGGCTGCGACGCTCCTCTCGATCCCCTTCCGGGTCTTCTCCCTACGAAGCTGGCGGCGGCTCAGCCGGCTGCTGCGGCTGTGGCGCTGCCTCAGGCACGGCCTCCGCCGCCGGCTCCACCGCAGGCTGTGCCTCCGGAGCAGGCTCCGGCGGCTCCTCCGGCATCGCCTCCAGGATGGCCGACAGCCTCAGAACCTCTTCCAGAAGCTGTTCAATCCGCGCCTGGAGCGACGTCCGCTGCGACGGAGTCCTTGCCTCTTCCAACGCTTCCTCTCCCTGCGCGACCAGGTTCTTCTCCCCCTCGACCCTCGCCTCGAGTTCCGTCACCTGGCTGATCAAGCCCGTCAGCACCACCTCCGCCGCCTGGATCCGCTCCACCATGTCCGATGCCTCGAGCGCCAGCGCCTCCTCGCGCGCCATCAAGCGCGAGACCTCGGCGTTCAGCCGATTCACGTGCGCCCGTTCCCGCAGCAGCTCCTGCTGGAGGTGCTCGTGGCCCGCCTCGGCGTTGTCCATGTCATGAATCAGATACTGGTGCTGCAGGAACTCGTGCTGCCGTTCGAGCTTGCATCCAGCGAGAAGGGGAAGCGCCAGCAGAGCCGCGCCGGTCCATTGGATTCTCATTGAGGCGACCTCCCGTGAACCACGCCCGTCCGCGCGCTGCCTGGCCGCACGCTTCCGGCCGCGCCTGTCAAGCAGTATACTGCCCGGCTTCCGACCTGGCACGAAGGAGACTCCCGGTGGAACGAACGCTGATCATCCTCAAGCCGGACGCGGTCCAGCGGCAGCTCGTGGGACGCATCATCGGCCGCTTCGAGGACAAGGGACTCAAGATCGTCGGCGCCAAGATGCGCCGCATACCCCGGGAGACCCTGGAGCGCCACTACTCGGATCACCTGGGGAAGCCGTTCTACGAGCGCCTGCTCGCCTTCATGTCGAAAGACCCCGTCCTGATCCTGGCCCTCGAAGGCAAGAACGCCATCGCGGTGTGCCGCAAGATGATGGGCGCGACCTTCGGCTCGAAGGCCGAGGCAGGCACCATCCGCGGGGACTTCGGCATCTCCGACTCCTTCAACCTCATCCACGGCTCGGACTCGCCCGAGGCGGCCGCCAAGGAGCTGAAGCTGTTCTTCGCCGCGGACGAGCTGGTCAGCTACGACATCATCTCGGCGCCGTGGATCTACGACGAGGACGAGCTGGCGCCGGGGCCTCCGGGCCGGTCCCGGACGCCGCACTAGCGCGCGCCGGGCGCAGCCCGCCCGCCGGCTCCTGGACCTGGCATGAACGCCGCGCCGCTCGCGACTCCCGCTCCGCTCGCCGCCGAGCACATCGCCGCGCTCGCCGCCGAAGCCCATGGCGCGGCCGCCGGCCTTGAGGTCCGCGACCTGATCGACGCGCCCGGCGGCGGCCGCCTCCTCCTGTTGGCCCGGCCGGGGGAAGAGCGCGTGGCGCTGCGCCTCCTGATCGTCGCCGCTCCCGGCCGGGCGCGTCTGCACCTTGTCCCGGCGCGCGGTCCCGCCCGGCCGGCGCCCGCGCAGTCGGCCCTCACGCGCGACGCCGCTCCTCACCTGCGCGGCACCCTGGTTCGCTCGATCACCGCTCGCCCGGCGGATCGGCTGGTCCGGATCCAGTTCTCCCCGGAGCAGGCCGCAGGCGCCGCTCCCTGGCGCCTGGTCGCCGAGCTGTTCGGCGCCGCACCGAACCTGCTGCTCCTCGACAACCGCGACACGATCCGCGCTCTCGAGCGCCGCCGCGCCGGCCGCCGCCCCTGCGCCACGGGCGCGCCCTACGTGGCCCCCCCACCGCCGCAGGGCCCGCCGCGGCCAGGCACGGACCTGCCGGCGGCGCCGGCCAGCGAGTTCGCCCGCTCCTTCCCTCTCGCCGCGGCCGCGGACGCCGTCTACTACCCGCTCGATCTCCAGTCCGAGCGGGCACTGGCCCTGAACGCCGCTCAGGCCGCCTTCACGCGCGAGCGCGCCCGCCACGAGAACCTCTGCCGGAGACTCGAGGAGCAGCTCGCCTCTCCCGAGGATCCGGCGCGCCTGCGAGAACTCGGGGACCTCCTCTCCGCCCATTTCGCCGCGCTCCGCCCCGGCCTGGACGCGGTCGAGGTGGACGACCTCTATCGCGGCGGCACGGTACGCATCGCCCTCGACCCGGCCCTATCTCCCGCCGCCAACCTCGCCGCCTGCTACCGGCGCGCCCGCCGCCTGGAGCGTGCCCGGGAAGTGGCCCGCGCGCGCCTGCTTCAGACGCGGGAGCGGCTGGCACTGCTCGCGCGCCTGTCCGGGGAGCTCGAACAGGCGCAGGTGGCGGGCAGCCTGCCCGAGACGCTCGCCGGCGCGCTCGCGCGTGCCGGCGTTCTCTCGCCCCGATCCGTGCAGCAGGCGCCGGCACGACAGGCTCGCGCCACGCGCCCGCCGCCGCCCGGGATCCGGCGCTTCGCCCTGCCGAGCGGCCTCGAGGTCCTGATCGGCAAGAGCAACGCGGACAATGACCGCCTGACGCTCAGCATCGCCCGCGGCAACGACGTCTGGCTGCACGTGCAGGGCGGAGCGGGCTCGCACGTGGTCATCCGCATGCCGCGCGGGCGCACCGCCTCGCTCGAGGACCTGCTCGACGCCGCCGCCCTGGCCGTGCACTTCTCCAAGCGCCGGGGCGCCGCCGCCGCCGAGGTGATCTACACGCAACGCAAGCACGTCCGCAAGGAGCGCGGCGCCAGACCCGGGGCCGTGAGCGTCGCGCGCGGCAAGACGCTGTTCGTGACGGCTGCCGCCGAGCGCGCCCGCCGCCTGCTGGCGGCGGCGCAGGATGACGCGGCGCCCCGCGAGTCGTTACCATGAGGACTGCTCGTGCTAAGGCAGCGGAAGGCGCCGGCCTGCGACGAAAGAGGACAGACATGCGCATCACTGGACTGCGGACCCTCAGCGCCGCGCTGCTCCTGGCAATGACGGCGTGCGCGAGCCCGGTCGGCGAGGTCGAGTCAGCGCGCCTCGCCACGTTCAAGCAGAACAGCAAGCGCTTCTACGACGCCGGGCTGTTCCGCCGCGCCGAGGACCAGTGCCGCAAGGGACTCCTCGTTGCTCCCGATGACCTCTCCCTCAACGAGGTGCTCGGCTTCTCGCTGCTGCGCCAGGGCGGGGCGGCCCAGATCCACGAGGCGGCGCAGGTCTTCCAGAAGTGCATCGACATCGAAAGCGAATTCGACTTCCGCTCCCGCCTCGGCCTGGGCGAGGCGCAGTACCAGCTCGGCCTGATCTGGAGCAGCCAGATCGGCGTGATCGAGGCTGACGAGAAGCTCACGCGCGAGGAGCGCGAAGAGCAGCTGGCCCAGGCCCGCGAGCAGATGGAAGGCTGCTACGCCGACGCGGAGAGCGCGCTGCTCGCGGTCCTCGCCTCGCCGCGCGGCCGCGACGACGTGCAGGCGCGCTCCACCCTGGCGCGCCTCTACGCGGTGCTCAAGCGCTACGAGGAAGCGGCTGAAGTCGCGCGAACGATGATCGCGACCCTGTCCAACAGCATCCGCCTGCGGTCGGAGAACATGAGCCTGGACACTCTGCCGGACGAGCGCCGCGAGGCGTACGAGCAGATGCTCGCACGTCTGGAGGAGCGCCGCGTCGAGGGGCTGAAGCTCCTCGCCACCATCGCCGACAAGCTCAAGCGCTACGAGGAGGTCACCTCCGTCTACGCGCAGCTCGAGGCGCTCGCCGCCATGGAGCCCGCCGACTACTACAACCGCGCGCGCGCCTACGAGGCCCTCAGGTCGCGCGAGGCGGCCATCCAGGACTACGAGACGTTCGTGCACCAGGCAGCCAGCCGCGGCGCCTACTTCGTGGACGCCGTGGCCGACGCCATGCGGCGCAAGGCGCACCTGGCGGAGGGCGGCGAGTTCCGCGCCGAGCTCTGAGGGAAGCGTGGCCAGGGAACGCTCGCATGTGCGCCCGCGCCCGCGCTGACGGCGGCGCGCCGGGCGGCGCCCAGAACGGCCCGGCGGACGCGGGCCTGCCGCGGCGGCTGCGCCTGCGCGGCCGCGCGCGCTTCGACGCGGCCTTC
>DYIW01000435.1 GCA_020723465.1 Phycisphaera mikurensis | reverse complement strand
ATCTCGTCGAGCCTGCCCGGCGCGTCGAGCAGCCTCTCGATCACGCCGCAGAGCGCCGCGACGTCGCCGGCCGGCACCACGGCCGCGGCCGGCCCGGCGCGCTCGGCGCCCGCGCCCCGGTCGGACACGATCAGCGGCAGGCCGAGCGCCAGCGCCTCGTCCACCACCAGCGAGTAGGTCTCGGCCGCGGCGCCGGGGAAGACCGCGGCGTCCGCCTCGGCCGGCAGCTTCTCCAGGCGCGCGGCGTCGAAGGCGTGCTCGCGGCGCACGTCGAGGCCGGCCGAAAGCGCCGCGAGGCGCTGCTCCAGGCGCTCGTCCGTGGAGCGGCCGAGCACGAGGAGCGACACGCGGCCCCGCCGCGCCTCGTCCAGGCCGGAGATGGCCTCGAGCAGCAGGTCCACGCCCTTGACCGGCGCCACGTTGCCGAAGAACACCAGCCTGAGCTTCCCCTCCGGCCCGGGCGCGGGCGCCGCGGGCTCGAACGGCCGCAAGAGCCCGAGCGGCAGGACCTCGGATCGCGCCGCCGCTGGCAGGATCCCGGTGCCGAGCAGAGTGGAGCGCGCCTTCTCCGAGGGGAAGAGGAGCGCGGCCGCGACCGCGAGCTCGGCGGCGAAGAAGGCGCGCCGCAGGCGGAACTCCTCGATGAGCTCCGCGCGGCTGCCGTCGAACTCCACGGCGCAGCAGTCCAGGCAGCGCTCGAGTGGCACGGGCCGGCCGTCGCCGCAGAAGCCGCCGTCCGGCCGCATGAGGAAGAAGCGCGGGCAGACCGCGGTGTAGTCGTGCAGCGTGATCACGGCCGGGACGCCGCGCTCGGCCGCGTCCTGCGCCAGCGGCACGCCGAGGTTCAAGTAGTGGTGCGCGTGCAGCACGTCCGGCCGCACCTGTGCGAGCAGCGCAGCGTAGCGCCGCCGCAGGCGCGGCACGCGGAAGTCGACCGAGTAGCGCTCGGAGGTCTGGTCGCGCCGCAGGCGCCACACCTCGATTCCCTGCCACTCTTCGCGCTGCTCGCCCGGGCCCTCTCGCTCGCTGCCGCACAGCACGCGCACCTCGTGCCCGCCACGCGCCTGCTCCCGCGCCAGGGCCGCGACGTAGGCCTCGGTCCCCCCCACGAACTCCGGCGGGAAGTTGTGCAGCGCGTGCAGGATCTTCATCGTCGTCCGGCGCCCGCGTGCGGCGTGAGGGGCAGGAAGGCCTCGCCGAAGCGCGCCCCCTTGGCCAGGAACACCGCGCGGTAGGCGTTCAGGCCGGTGATGAAGCGCACGATGTCGGTGTGCTCGAGCTGGCTCTTGTAGCAGCGGAGCGCCGCGAGCTTCTCCTCGTGCACCGCCGAGGTGTCGACCACGTGCGTGGCGAGGCAGGCACTCCATACCTCGTAGCCGAAGGCGAGCGGCGGCTTTTGCGAGCGCGCGAGCGCGCGGCGCAGGGCCACGGCCGTGGCGTGGTGGTCGGAGTGCTGGTCCGCTTCGTGCGGGGCGTAGACCACGTCCGGGTGCAAACGCTGGAGCGCGTCCTGCAGGCGCGGAACGAGCAGCTCGAGGTCGTTCTCGTTGACCTTGTGGTTGTCCGGCAGGCCCCAGAACTCGAGCGCGCCGATGCCGAGCACCCGGGCCGCGGCGCGCGCCTCGGCCTGGCGGCGCGCGGCGTACTCCGCCGGCGGCGCGCTGCCGCTCGGGTCCGCGGACGTGCCCGCCGTGAGGAACACGACCGCGATCTCGTCGCCGCCGCGCGCGTGCAGGCAGAGCGTGCCGCCGGGGCCGATGGTCTCGTCGTCCGGGTGGGGCGCCAGCACCAGCACGCGGCCGCGCACCACGGGCGCGGAAAGGCGCGCGGGCGGCGGCGGAGGCTCGAGGTAACGCACCATGGTCGAAGTGTAACAGCAGCCCGCGGCACGCAGGCGGCCTCAGTAGATATCCGAATCCCCCATGGTGAAGAACCAGTGCTCCCTGGCCCAGTGCTCGTCGAAGGGCGGGCCGAACACGCGGATGCACAAGTTGAAGGTCGAGTCGTCCGCGGCGAAGCCGATCTCCTGGAGCGCCCGTGCGTGCGCCGACCAGGGAGGCACCCAGGTCTCGAGGCAGGTCACGCCCGCGGCCCGCGCCAGCTCGGCCGCGGCGTGCGCGAGTCCGGCCAGGGCCTCGCGGTCCTCGCCCGGGACGATCCAGTCGACCAGCGGCGCGAGCGGCCGGCCGTGCCAGCCCACGCGCAAGACCAGCACGCCGCGCAGTTGACCGCCCGGGCCGCGCGCCTCGAGCACGCGGTAGGCCACCGCGGGGCATTCCAGGTAGCGCCACGTCAGGTAGCGGACGTCGCGCCGCTGCACCAGGCCGGAGCGCGCGAGATGGGCCTCGAACAGCTCGCTGACCGCGGGAGCGAAGGAGCGCACCTCGGCCACTTCCACGGCGCCGGCGCCGATGCGGAGAAGATGGTCGATCCAGTCCTGGCCGAAGTTGCGGTTCAGCGCGCAGACCGGCGTGTGGACCGGCCGGTAGTCGAGGAGGCGCGTGCCGATGCGGAAGGCCGCCGGGTTGGGCAGGCCGTAGACGATGCGGTCCTGCTCGGGCGTGCCGTAGTCGTCGAACCAGCGCCGCGCGAGCGTCAGGAACAGCCCCTCCCTCTTCAGGGACTGGCGGTGCTCGCGCGCCACGCAGGTGTCGACCGCCTGGCTGCCCTGGAAGGGCGCGCCCTCGTAGAGCCACACGCCCGGGATGGCGGTATAGGTGCCGATGACGCGCCCGCCGCTCTCCTCGGCCACGTAGGTGTGGTGCGAGAGCGGGTTGTCCCGGAACTGCCAGTTCCAGTGCGCGAGCGGCCGCGGCGTGAAGGTCGGGTCGGTCTCGCTGAAGACCTCGTTGAACAGGCGGAGGATCCCCTGCTCGTCGCCGGGCCGGTAGGGGCGCACGGTCCAGTTCGCTGTCATGGGCTCCTCTTCGGCGCGCGCGTGCTCCGCTCTCAACCAGTCCGTCGCCGTTTGCCTCTCTGTTCTACCGACCCGCCGCCTCCCCGGGCCGCGGCTCCCGCTCAACCCAGGGCCTTCACGATGGCCTTGCGGATGTCGGCCACGCGCTCCGTCTCGGCGCGCTGGCGCAGCCTCTCCTGCGACAGGCGCAGCTGGTGCATGTTGGCCTCGTAGGCCTCGACCGCGGCGCGGCGCACCGCGGCAGAATCGTCGCTCAGGAACTGGGCGAGCGGCTCGTCCGCCCGCGGCCCGAGCGCGACCAGGCTGCGCGCCACCAGCTCGCGCGCCCGCGCCGAGCCCTTCTTCAACACCACCTCCAGCGCCTGCGGCCGGCGGTCATAGGTCAGGCCGAGCAGGATCTCGCGCAGCGCCCCGTCGCGCTTCTGCTCGTCGCGCGAGCCGAGCGCCTGCACCTGCGCCGCGACGTGGAACTCGTTCACGCGGAACGGGCAGCCGCCGTGGTCGGCCATGAGGTGC
>DYIW01000434.1 GCA_020723465.1 Phycisphaera mikurensis | reverse complement strand
TCGGCGGCGCGGCCCATCGCGCAGGCGGCGCGCTGCTTCGCGCGCGAGCTGGCCGCCGTCTTCTTCGATCTGGGGCGGGCGTACGTCAACCGCGCGATTGCAGGCGAGATGTGGCTGGTCGGTGCGGAGCGGCATTGTGCCCGGGAATTCGTGGCCCTGCGCCGCGTGGAGACCATGCAGACCGTGGCCGCGGCCTTGGGGAAGACGGACGTCTACCTGCGGCGCCGCCGCTGGCTTCTGGATGTGCTGCAGCCGGCCGGCATGGTCGATCGGGACAGCCTGCTGCAGGCGGCGAAGAAGCTCCTGCAGGCTGTCACGCGACTGCAGGAACCCGCGGAGACGGCTCGCTGGTATCTCCTCTTCATCCGCGAGCAGACGGAATCCCGGTTCCACGCAAAGGAATGGGAGCGATACGCCACCGCGGCGGTTTCCTTCGAGAACAGGGCTCTGGCTTGCGAGGGCGCGGCGCGCATGTGGGCGGCCCAGGATCGGCCGGATCTTGCGGTCGCGCTCAACCGCTTCGCGGATCAGTTGTGCCCGGAGCTGCCCGGCCTTGCGTACAACGGCCTGCTCCATTCGCTGCTCGCGGGCCAGCCAGGCGAGAGCCGCCGCTTCCTGGACGTCTTGAACGCCTCCCTGGCGGGAGATGGCACGGAGCAGAGCGGCTTCCACATCCAGGCGCTGCGGGACAAGGCCTTGTGGACCCGTGTCCGCGCCGAGTTCACGAACGACTTCGACGGCGTCGTCGCGTGCCTGGGGGCGCGCGTTGCCGGCGTGTTGGAGGAGGTGACCCGCTCATGAAGCAGGGACGAAGACGAGTCGTGATTGTCGTTGCCGCCCTCGTGCTCGCTCTGGGCTGCGCGCTGGGCGATGCAGTGGCGGGCGGCGCAGGCGCCGCCGATCAGCCCAAGGGCGGCGGGGCGAAGGCCCGCTGGCAGCCGCCGCAGTTCCGACTGAACGGACAGGACGGCGCGTCCACGCAGGCTCCGCCGGGCGCGTCGCCGGCGATTGCCGTCGCGCGTCGCTGACACGAGGGGCGGCAGGGTGATGCGACGTCTCGCTGCCTGGGCGGCGGTCGCGCTCGTGGTTGCGGCCGGTGTCGTCGCCGCGTGGTGGTGCGTGCGTGGAGCGACGGGAAACGGCTCCTCGGACGCGCCGGGCAGCGTCGACGCGCTTGCGCCCGCAGGCGCGCCACGTCATGCGGAGGCAACCGAGCCATCGGACCCGGACCAGCCGCCGGAACCCGCGCGCGCGGATGCGCTTTCACCGCGCGTGGAATGCGCGGTCTTCCTGGAAGGAAGCCCCGCGCCGGACTGCGTTGTGTTTGTGCTCCCCTGGACGGACGAGGTTCGCGCCCAGGCCGCCACCCACCTTGGGCTGCCACTGGACGCCGCCGTCGCTCTGAGCCATCGCATCGCCACCGGCGAGGACAACGTCGCGGAGGTGGCGGCGGACCTGCTGCCGGCCTTCTTCTCGGCCGCGGTGGAGGGCGGTCAGCCCGCGGGCGTGCTGGTCGAGCGGCCGCCGCCGGAACCCGTGCGACTCGACTGTCGCAAGGGCTGCTCGCTGCGCGGCATCGTCCGCCTCGCGGGCTTCGGGCCGCTCCCCGGAGTGCGCGTCAGCGCCCGGCGCTCGGTCTACGGCGACTATCTGGAGAACGGATTGCAGCTCGAGCCAGAGCGCGTCTGCGGCATGCTGCATGGCAGCGAGGCGCTGACGGACGCGGCCGGGCGGTTCGAGGTCAGCGGGCTTCCGGACACGTACATCCACATCCAGGTGGATCACCCGAGCTGCTCCTCCGAGGTGAAGGTCGTGATGGCGCCGGCCGCCGAGGAGATCGAGATCGTCGTTCACCCGGCGGCCGAGGTCGAGGGCGTGGTGGTGGAGGGTCCTTCAGGAGGGCCCGCGGCCGGGGCGCTGATCAACGGGTTCTTCCTGAGAGACGCGTACGTGGAGGAGGACTGCGGCTGGGGTAGCACTGACGCGCTCGGCCGCTTCTCGGTGCGCATGAGGGCCGAGGCGGGGCCGTTCTCGCTGCGCGTGGTGCAGCCGGGCTTCGCCATGTGGATCAGGCAGTTCGACGCGCTGGCGCGGGGCGAAAGGCGCAGCATTGCCGTCGAGCTGTCCGCGGAGGGCGTGCTGCGCGGCCGCGTGACGGCGGCGGGCGGCGGCCCGCTGGCCGGCGTGCTATTGCAGGCCTGGAGGACGGACACGACGGACTGGTTCGGGCTGACGCGATCCAGGGAAGACGGCTCGTTCCGCTTCGCGCTGGTCGATCCGCTGCGCGACTACATGGTGATGGCGCGGCTGCGCGGCTTCGAGGACGCCTTCGCGCACGGCGCGCGGCCGGGACAGGACGTCGAGCTGGCCCTCACGCCCTTCGGCGACCTGGCAGGCCGCGTCGTGGGTGACGGCGTCCTGCTCGAGGAAGCGCGCGTGCGCGCGCTCACCGAGGACGATTCGGGCTGGCGGGCGGCGGAGGAGTGGGCCGACGCCGATGCCGAGAGCGGGGAGTTCCTGTTCACGGGGCTGCCGCAGGGCCAATACCGGCTGGACGCGTTCGTCAAGGGCTTCGCGCCGGCCAGGTTGGACTTCGTGCCGGTCGCGCCGGGCCAGCGCGGCGAGCCGGTCGAGATCCGGCTTGGGCGCGGCGGCATGCTCCGGGGAGCGGTGTTCGACGCGCAGGCGGGCACGCCGGTCGCCGGCGCGTCCGTGCGCCTCGCGGACGTGGATGGCCTGGGTCAGGTGTGTGGTGCGCTTCCTCTCGGCGCGCAGACCGACGGCCTGGGGTCCTTCCTGTTCGGTCCCATCTCGGACAGGGAGAGGGCCTCGCTGCTCGTCCTGGCCGACGGATATGCGCGCCAGGTCGTTGCCCTCGAGGCAGGTGGCGCGCGGGCCGAGGCCGTGCGCCGCATCGAGCTGGTGCGCTCGGCGTCGCTCGAGGTGCGCGTGCGAGATCAGCAGGGACGCTCGCTGCTGCGGTTCGAGGCGCAGCTCTTCGGGGTCGCGCAGCCGCGCGTGAACGCGGTGGCGCAGGGCGCGGACGCGGTGAAGTTCGACGGGCTCTATCCCGAGAGGGTGTGGGTTTCTGTCTTCCTCTCGACGGGCCCGGCGGCCGGTCGCGGTCTCTACCTGGAGCGTGAGGTCGTGCTCGCACCGGGCGCGCGCCAGCAGGAGGTCTTCTCCCTGCCGGCCGGAGGCCGCGTGTTCGGCGCGGTGGTGGCGAGCCGCCCCCTGGAGCCGAATCAGACGTACACGATCGACACGTGGCCGCTGGAGGGAAGGGGCGACCTTGTCAGGGCGAGCGTGGGCCCGAACGGCGAGTACGAGTTCTCCTCCTTGCCCGCTGGCCGGCGCCTGTTCACGCTGGCTGAGTTCGACCCGTCGCAGAACGTGCAGGTGAACCGCGTGGCCGAGGTCGTGGCGGGGCAGTCG
>DYIW01000433.1:406-3449 GCA_020723465.1 Phycisphaera mikurensis | reverse complement strand
CGAGCTCGGGCTGAGCGAAGGCGAGCCGGCGCACCAGGCGCTCGCGCAGCTCGGTCGGGCTCGCGCCGGGCAGGACGCGGATCGCGGGAGGCACGGTGCCGGGCGAGAAGAACTCGACGCTCGTGCGATCGGCGAGGCCGCCCCAGTCCGCGCTGCTGAAGAAGTCGGCGATCCGATCCCGCCGGATCGGCTGCCCGCGGTACGAGGGGATCCCGTGCTGGCCGTAGCCGATCGCCACCAGCCGCTCGTACGCGGAGCCGCGATCGAAGGCGCTCGCGCCGAGGCGATCGAGGTGGCCGACCGCGTAGTCGTTGCGCACGTGCGTCGGAGAGGCCATGTCCTGCAGCACGTGCAGCACGCCACCGAGCGCGGCGAGCGCGAGCGCGAGGTGGTGATCGCGCGTCTCCGGCTGCTCCGAGGCGATCGCCCGCGCCAGGGCGTCGTGGAAGGCCGCCGTCGAGTACGGGGTGTCTCCGCCGCGCGCCCAGGCGCTCGCGGCGAGCCCGTGCAGCTCGAAGCCGGTCCCGGTCAGGAGCTGGCGGATCGTCGCCGCGCCCTCGAGGGTGGCCATCACCGAGAGCAGCGGACCGAGCAGCGGTGCGCGGTTGTCGAGCCCTCTGCCGCCGAGCGCCGGCGCGAGGAAGTGATGCTGCTCGACGGAGCCCGGCATCCCGCCGAGCACGCTCCCCGCCAGCACCCAGCCCGCGCCGTGGAGCCGCGCCTTCGGGTCGGGCCGGTAGCCGCCCGCGGGGTCGAGGCGCCGGAAGGCGCGCCTGAGGAGGTGGAGCTCGCGGCGATCGATCGCGGGGGTGTGGAGCCCGAGGCGCGCGAAGAGCCCGAGCGAATAGCCGAGGTCTCGCCGCAGGAAGGCGTGCAGCCGCGAGGCGAGGATCGCCTGCGCGGAGATCCCCGGGTGCGTGGTGCTCGCCTCGTAGGCGCGGCCCAGCGACGGCGCGCAGAGCGCGAGGAGCATGAGGCCGAGCGCGGCTCGCTTCATGGCGCCTCCCGCTTCGGACGCGGCCGTCGCCTCGCGGGGGGCGCGGGCTCCTCGTCGGGCTCGCCCGCGCCGGGCGCCGGCGCCTCCTCCTTCGCGGGCCCGCTCTCGGGCTCCTCGGCCGGAGGGGGGGGCAGGCGCGAGAGGTTCTTCTCGACGCGCTTGGCGAGCTCGCCGAGGTGACCCGCCTTGGAGCACTGCCCGCGGCCGCAGGTCAGGAGCACGACCGAGCCCGTGTCGCGGGAGAGCATGCCGAGCCCGAGGATCTCGCCCTGCACGACGCTGAACGAACGGTCCGCGTGGTCGTCGGTCTGCTTGCTCCCGGGGAGCGCCTTCAAGATCTCCTCGTACTTCTCCACGACCTTGTCCGCGCCCGGCCGCCAGACGCGGACCGCGACGTCGTAGCGCTCGGGGCGATCGACCGCGCGCAGGTGGAAGGTGTCGTACGCGGCGGAGCGCTGCCCGTCGAGGCGCCCGCTCTGGAAGCTCCCCTCGTAGCCGGTCACCGCGCGGACATCGTCGCTCGAGATCAGCACGCTCGCGTCGAGGGCGGCCGCGACGGGGCGCGAGCCGGGGCCGACCGGCGCGAGCGAGAGCCTCCCGATCCCCGACGGTGCGCGCGCGCCATCGAGCTCGGCCGCGGCCGCGAGCACCTCCCACGCGCTCGCCTTCTCGAGGGCGACGCCGCCGCCGAGGAAGAGGAGGTGGCGGGCGCGAGAGAGCTCCGGGCTCCAGCGCGCGAGCCGGACCGTCGAGCCGAGCTGCGAGAAGAGCGGGCGCTTGCCGTGTCCGAAGCTCCGGTCGTGTCGGAAGGCGACGTACTCCTTCCGGTAGACGATGAACGAGAAGCGCGCGAGCCGCGTGGTCAGGCCCTGGGGGAAGTTGCGGAGCGCGGGCACGGCGTACCGCCCGTCGAGGTTGGTGGTGGTGAGGTAGCTCCGCACCGCCTCGGGCGACGCGCTGCCGAGCCCGCGGTCGAACGCCCAGAAGCAGGCGACCGTGGCCTCCGCGAGCGGGAGCCCGGTGTCGGCGTCCACCACCTGCCCGTCGAAGGGGCCGAGCAGCGAGCCGGCCTTGATCGAGTCGGGGCGCTGGCCGAAGGGCGCGACCCTGACGACCGGGCCGCAGGCGCCGAGCGCGAGGACGAGCAATCCGTTGACTGCCAATAACCGAATTGGTACTTTCCTTCCGCTTAGTTGTGGCATCTATTAGCCCAGGTCCGCTCGTTTGTAAATGAGCAAGTGCGCATGTTCGTCCGGAACGAGCAGAGCATCAGATCGAGCTGAGGCGGCCTGCGCCCGCCCGCGCCTCCACCGCTTCTTCAACTGACGGGCTTCGGCCCAGGGAAGACCGATGGCTCTCTGCACCAACTGTGGCAAGGACAACCGCGAGGGATCGCGCTTCTGTCAATCCTGCGGGACGCCGCTCGCGGCCGCGCCGGCTCCGCAGCCTGTCGGCCAGGCTCAGGCCCAGCCGCAGGCGGCGCCGCCGCCCGCTCGGCCGCATCGACCCTCGTCGCAGGAGCTCGCGGCCGGTCCCGTCTGCTCCTCGTGCGGGACGCTCAACGCGCCGGGGATGAAGTTCTGCAAGATGTGCGGCACGCCGCTCGAGGCGGGCAAGGGGCAGCCAGCGAAGATCACCTGCCCGTCGTGCAGCGGCCAGACCCCGTCGGGCTACAAGTTCTGCCAGCACTGCGGCACGCCGCTCCCGAAGGCGGCGACGCCGGCGCCGGGCCCCGCGCCCGTCGTGGTGGCAGCGGCGCCGGCAACCGCGCCGGCTCCCGCGCCCGCGGCCCCCGCCACGCGCGCGACCCCGGTCCCCGGCGCGCCGGCAGGCGCCCCGCGGACCGCGAGCCCGACGCCGCTGCAGGCCGCGCTCACGCCGCCGGTCGAGGTCGCGGCCGCGGCGAGCCCCGGGCCCGCGCCGATCCCGATCGTGCCGACCTCGGCGAACGCCGCGGCGCCCGCCGACATGGCGAAGACGATCATCGAGATGAACCGGCCCGCCTTCTCGCAGGAGCCCGCGGCGGCGGCCGCGCCCGAGCCCGCC
>DYIW01000433.1:0-396 GCA_020723465.1 Phycisphaera mikurensis | reverse complement strand
CGCTCGCGCGCGGGACGAAGCCGAACGAGTCTGCCGCGCCCGAGCCCGCCGCGGTCGCGCCGCGCGCGACGGTGAGCGAGCTGACCAGTCCGGCCCAGGTCCCCTCGACGCTCGTCGAGCGGCCTGCGTCGGTGGCCGGCGCGATCGACGCCAGCGGACCGGATCTGGCGGCCTCCACGCCGACCGCCCCCTCGTCGACCTCCACGCCCCCGGCCGGGGGCCCGGTCGCGCGGCTCACGCCGAAGCCCACCGCGGGCAAGGCCACGCTCGGCCCCGGCGCCGCGCGTCCGACGGCCGCGCCGGAGCTCGCGAAGCAGCCGCTCGCGCGCCTGGTCTCGGTGAACCGCGACGGCAGCGACGGCGCCACCCACGTCGTGAACGAGGAGTCCTTCGACC
>DYIW01000042.1 GCA_020723465.1 Phycisphaera mikurensis | reverse complement strand
AGAATCTCCAGCACGCGGCCGTCCGGGGCGAGGAGGCCGTCCGCGTCCTCGGGCAAGACGTCGGCGACCCAGCCGCGCTTCGTGACCTCGAAGAGAGCGCCGAGGCGGTTCGACAGCGTCTCGTCCGGGCCGAAGACGCGGAAGTTTCGCGCGGCGTGGTTCATCTTCATCACGTCGCGCAGAAGCTTGCCCATCTCGCGCGTGGCCTCGCCGAGGACCGTGCCGGGCTGGTCCACGGCCACGGCGTAGTCGCGGAAGTCGGGCAGGAGCAGCGCGCGCAGCAGGACGCCGCCGTTGGCGTGCGGGCTGGCGCCCATGCGCTTCTCCCCCTGGGGCGCGAGCTCGGCCAGCTCGGGGAGCAGTGAGCCGTTCTCGTCGAACAGTTCCTCGGGCCGGTAGCCATTCATCCACTTCTCGAGCAGGCGGACGTGCTGCGGCTTCTCCTTCATTTCGGCAAACGGCACCTGGTGGGAGCGCCAGTGCCCCTCGGTCCGCTGGCCGTCGACTTCCCTGGGGCCGGTCCACCCCTTGGGCGTGCGGAGCACGATCATCGGCCAGCGCGAGCGGCCGCTCGCGCCGTTCTTGCGGGCCTGCGTCTGGATGGCGCGGATCTCGGCGAAGACCGCGTCCAGCACGCCGGCCATCTGCTGGTGCATGGCCTCCGGCTCGTCGCCCTCGACGAAGTACGGGCGGTAGCCGTAGCCGATGAACAGGCTCTCGAGCTCGTCCCGCGGGATGCGTGCCAGCACCGTGGGATTGTGGATCTTGTAGCCGTTCAGGTGCAGGATCGGCAGGACCGCTCCGTCGCAGACCGGGTTCAAGAACTTGTTCGAGTGCCAGGCCGCGGCCAGCGGTCCGGTCTCCGCCTCGCCGTCGCCGACCACGCACGCCACGATCAGGTCGGGGTTGTCGAAGGCGGCGCCGTAGGCGTGGGAAACGGCGTAGCCCAGCTCTCCGCCCTCGTGGATCGAGCCCGGCGTCTCCGGGGCGACGTGGCTCGGTATGCCGCCCGGGAAGGAGAACTGCCGGAAGAGGCGCTTCATGCCCTCGGCGTCCTGGCTGATGTTGGGGTAGACCTCGCTGTACGTGCCCTCGAGGTAGGTGTTCGCCACCAGCGCCGGGCCGCCGTGTCCGGGCCCGGCCACGAAGATGACGTTGGCGTCGTGCTTCTTGATGATGCGATTGAGGTGCACGTAGATGAAGTTCAGGCCGGGCGTGGTGCCCCAGTGCCCGAGCAGGCGCGGCTTGATGTGCTCCAGGGCCAGCGGCTGCTTCAGGAGCGGGTTGTCGAACAGGTAGATCTGTCCGACCGAGAGGTAGTTGGCCGCGCGCCAGTAGGCGTCCATCCTCTGCAGTTCGACGGCGGACAGGGGACCTGCCTGCGTGGCGGGAGAGAGGGTCCGGATGGCTTTCTTCACGGGCATGGCTGATGCCTCCACGGCACGGGACAGGGAACGCTGGAAACCAGGCCCGCCGCGGGCCGGGGACGGCATGTCCGAGGGCGGCGGGCGTTCATGTGAGGTAGCCCAATTCGCGGGCCTTGGCGATGATCGGGGCGGCGGCGTCCTCGGGACGGTCGGCCACGATGAAGAAGTCGACGTCGTCGGGCGCGATCGTCCTCTCGGCGAGCAGCGCCTCCCTGACCCAGGCGAGCAGCCCGTTCCAGAAGGAGCTGCCGTAGAGGACGATGGGGAAGTGCTCGACCTTGCCCGTCTGCACCAGCGTCAGCGAGTTGAACAGCTCGTCGAGCGTGCCGAAGCCGCCGGGGAAGATGATGTAGCCGATCGAGTACTTGACGAACATCATCTTGCGCACGAAGAAGTAGCGGAAGGAGAGCGAGATGTCCTGGTAGGGGTTGGGCTCCTGCTCGTGCGCCAGCTCGATGTTGCAGCCGATGGAGAGCCCGTTCTCGCCGAAGGCACCGCGGTTCGCGGCCTCCATGATGCCCGGCCCGCCGCCAGTGATGATGTTCAGGCCCGCGGCAGCCAGGATGTGCGCCGTGCGTTCGGCGGCGCGATACCAGCGGTTGCTTTCCTTCTTGCGCGCCGAGCCGAAGAGCGCCACGCACGGGCTGACCTTGGACAGCGCGTCGAAACCCTCGACGAACTCGCCCAGGATGCGCAGCGCCCGCCACGGGTCCGTGGTGGTGAAGTCCTGCTCGGAGCGCGGGCCGATGGTGAGCATGTCGTGGTCTTCGTGCGCGTGCGGGCGCGACTGCGGCTTGTCGGGTTTCCTTCTGGCCTTTCTCACTTCGCAACCTCCCGCGCGGGCAGAATCGGCCCGCGCGCTCCGCGGCGCATCGTGGCGCCCGGCGCAATGCAAGTGCGGGAGCGTGCGCCCGGGCTGGGCGCCGAGTCTCGCGCGCCGGCTACTCCGACTTCGCCCCGCAGGCGAAGCAGTTGTAGAGCCAGGCGAAGACCGCGCCGCCGATCAGGCCGTCGAGCAGGGCGTAGCCCGCGCCGACGAGGGTGTCGACCAGCCCCGGAGTCCCGTGGTAGCCGGGGTAGATGGACGCCATGGCCAGCAGGAAGTCCTTGCCGTAGTACGCGCCTTGCGTGACTCCCAGGATAGTCGCTCCTCCGCCGACGCACAGAATGCACAGCGCCCACAGGATTCCGCAGGCGAGCGCCATGCCCTTGACACTGAGCTTCATTGAAACCGCCTCCTCTGCCAGGGAACCGCCGTTGCTGCACGTTAGCGCACGAAAGCGGAGATCCCACGACGGAAGAGGTCCAGATCGCCTTTTCGCCGCGCGCTCGGCGAGCCGGCGGGCGAGGAAGCAGGCGGCCCGCGCCGCGGCAGGCTACTGGTCGAGCGGCAGGAGCTTCAGGTTCGGCTTGCCGAAGAACAGGGGGAGCAGCTCCTCGATCGTGCCCTGCCCGACCTCCTGCGCCTCCGCGCCCTGATGGCGATAGCCCCTCCCCAGCGGCGTGATGAAGCCGATCCGCTCCAGCTTGTTGTCCTCGACGAAGATGGTACCGTCGGCGTACTTGCGGTCCAGGCCGGCGTTCTCGGGCAGGGGATCGCAGCGCACCACGTAGCCGATCGTGACGCCGGTGGCGGTGTCCTGCACCTTGAAGTACGTGCTGAGCGCGGGCCGCATGGGTTCCGAGTCCGGGATGGTCAGTCCGGCGACGGCGGTAGGCTGCTTCTTGGCGAGCGGCGACGGCTCCTCGTGAGGGAACGAGGTGCATGAGGCCAGGGCCAGCAGGGCGGCGGTCATCACGTGCCGGGGAGCCATCGTCTTGTCCTCTGCGACTGAGTGAGAACGCAAGTGTAGCAGCCCTGCCGAGGGAAACCATGAACGAGACCAACGAGCGGGGAGATCTGTCTGATCGCGTCGCCAAGCTCGAGGCGGAGGTGGCGAGCCTTGCCCGGGAGGTAGGCAGGTTCCGGGGCAGCGGCCCCTGGCACCCGGCCGTGGCGTCCCTGGGCGAGGCGAAGAGGCGGAGCGTAGCGGCGCACGCTCAGAGCGGCCGCTTGCGCGGCCGCCCCGGAGGGCGCGGGTAGCTGTCCCCGACCGGCCGCTCCTTGCGGATCACCAGGACCAGGCCCGCGCCGCCGGCAGTGGCGACCTTCTCCGCGATTCCCCCTCCGAGCAGGCGCAGGGCGTTCTCGGCCGCGGCCAGCTCCTCCTCGGCCTTCCGGCCTTTCATGGCCAGCAGCCGCCCGCCGACCTTGAGGAACGGCAGCGTGTACTCCAGGATCTCCCGGAGCGGGCCCACCGCTCGGCAGGTCGCCGCGTCGTAGCCTTCGCGGTGCTGCGGGTCCCGGGCCGCGCGCTCCGCCCGCTCGCACAGAACGCTCGCGCCTGGCAGCGGCAGCTCCGCCACGCAGCGCGCCAGGAAGCGCGCCTTCCGTTCCGTCGCCTCGAGCAGCGTGACGCGCAGGTCTGGCCGGCAGATGGCGAGCGGGACGCCCGGCAAACCGCCTCCCGACCCGACGTCGATCAGGCGCGCTCCCGGCTCCAGGGGCCGCAGGAGCGGCAGGAGCGTCAGGCTGTCGAGCACGTGGCGCTCCCACGCCTGATCACGGTCGCGGAGCGACGTCAGGTTGACGGTCTGGTTCGCCTCCAGCAGGAGGCCGACGTAGCGGTGAAGGAGGTCCCGGTGGCGCGCCGGCGTCACTTGGACTGGACGTGCGGGAACGTGCCGGATTCGGAGCAGGCCTTCACCCGGTCCTTGCCCTCGTGGTCGCACTCGTCGCTGACGCACTTGCCGGGCAGCAATGTGGGGCTGTAGCACCCCTCGCACACGTACTGGATCACCGCCAAGGAGGTGATCTTCTCGAGCGCCGGGCTCGGCTCGTCATCGCACACCGGGCAGGCGCCGGGCTCGAGGGCGGTCTCTCCGCACTCGGGGCACTCGTAGTAGGCCTTCACACAGGCCTCGCACTCGGCGGGTGCGGCGTAGCAGGCCGGGCAGACGTTCTTGCCGGAGACCTTCTTCTCGAGCGGCGCGTTGCACCACTCGCAGTCGCCCGGCTTGGCCGCGGCGATCTCGCAGTCCTTGCAGAAGTAGTACTCCTTCTCGCTGGCGAGGTCCTTCTGTTCGTAGACCTTGTCGCACTCTGCGCAGAAGTGGGCCTTGATCACCGTCTTCATGTCGCACTCCTCGGTCGCGGTCTGGGCCTGGAGCGAGAGGAGCAGCAGCGGCACGGCGCACAACGTCGCAACGAGAGCCTTCATCGGCACGGTCCTTTCAGCGGGCGCTCGGGCCCGGGTCTGGCGCGGACCGGGAGAGGGTCCGCTTCGCTTTCCTGAGCAGCGTGTTCCGCGGGGCCGCGGGAATGGGCCGCGCGGGTCTGCGCAAGGCCGGCGGGTCGCCCGCGGCAACGCTCGGCGCCAGCATACCCGGCGCACGCGAGCACCGTGCTGCAGAGGAAACGGGGCTTCGAGGGCTTTCGGGCAGGCGGCCCCCAGGGGGGGCCACCACGGTCCACCACGGAAGGCCCGTCTGGCGGGCGCTTTGCCGCTTGTGGCAACACCGGAACAGAGATGGTCTGGGCGATCACCCGCGGAGCGCCGGTCTGGCGGGCGCTCCGCCGGGTGCATCGCCAGCCTGCACACCCACCATCAGTTCGGCGAGGGGAGGGCCGCCGGCGCGGGGGCGGCGCTGCTGAACAGCAGGAGGGCGCACCGGCCGCCGCTCTCCGAGTCGAGGATGGCCACCAGCATGCCGACGAGCGTGTCCTCGAAGAAGAGCACGAGCGCGGGGGTGCCGTCCAGGCGCACGCTGCCGTGGATGAAGCGCTGCCTGGGCAGCAGGCTGAGGCGGAAGTCCGACAGGCGGGCCTGCGCGCCGAAGGCCGACCGCGCCATCTCCGGCAGGATGCTCTCGAGCAGGCCGTGTTGGATCGGCACGCCGCGCTCGAGAAAACCGGGGTCGCAGGCCAGGTGGTCGATGAAGTAGAGGAGCGCGCCGGACGGGTCGTCCCCCCAGACGAGGAGCCTCTTCAACTCGGCAAGCCGCGCGTCTTCCATGAAGCCTCCTTGCTGCGGCGGCGCGGGGTGAGACCGCCTGGCCGCGCGCTGGAAGACGGGGCTGCTGAGCCGAGGTTACCGCCGGAAATCGCGGCGCGCGCCGAAAACGAAGGGGGCCGGACCCGCTTTCGGGCCCGGCCCCCGGGGCTGCTACGGAACCGATGGACTCCCTCTGGCTACGGGATGTCGATCTGGATTCCGTTCGTGGTGATCAGGTTGCCCGCGTCCTGGATGACCACCTGGATGTAGGCCGTGCCAGCCGGCGACGTGGGCGGAATCACGCCCGCGAAGGCCAGGCCGCCGCCGCCCGGGCCCGCGCCGGGGAGCGGTCCGAGGTACGTCATGATGAAGGGCGCGCCGATGTCGAGGAAGCACACGCCGTACGGGTCGAGCGGGATCGCGCCCGGGAAGGCCCCGAGGATCAGCGCAGCCGGAGCGCCGCCCAGGGCGTTCGAGATGGTCAGGTTCACGGTGTTGCCCGGGCAGGCGCAGCCAGTCAGCGCCAGGTTCGGCAGGAAGCCGCCCGTGCCGGCGCAGGCCGCGCCGAAGTTGATGAAGGATTCCCAGCCGGTGAGGGCGAAGTAGAACGACGCGAAGGGGGTGCCGCCGAACCAGTAGGTTCCGTCATAGGCGTTGGTCGCGGTGATGTACCGGTCGAACGCGTTCGCCACGCCCACCTCGTTCGGCGGTCCGATGAGGTAGGGGCCGGTCAGCGTGTCGAAAACCTCGTACGCGTAGCCGATCGGGCCGTCCGGCAGGTCGAAGCAGAAACCAGGCGAAAGCGGGATAGTGATGAGCCAGCCCGTCGGACTGCCCGTCGTGGAGCCGGGAAGCCCGGTGAACGTCTGGTCGAACGCGACGGTGCCCTGCGTGCCGTATCCCGTGGCTCCGGAGAAGACCCGGATCCTGATGTCCACGCCAGCGGCGGCCGTGGACGACGTCACGTACGCGAAATCGAAGCTCGTGATGCAGTTGTAGGGCGCGGCAGCCAGCGTGCCCCAGTCCATGACGTACTTGCCCACGGTCGGCTTGTAGTAGTAGCCGTTGGTCGTGGTGTTGTTGTACACGAGCACGGGGCCGCCCTTGGTCATGGCCGGAGTGACCGTGTGCGTCGCCATGTCGTACACGACGTGCGTCATCGGTCCGCTGTACGGAACGGACCGCTCGTTCGCCGCGAAGGCGGGCGCTGCACAGAGCATTCCTGCCGCGACGAGTGCCAGAGTTGCGAGTTTCATGCTTGCTACGACTCCTGAAGGTGGGTCCGGATCACTCCAGACAACAATGGTTCTGTTCCCATGATCCATTATGTAGATGCACTTCGAGGGGCGTCAAGAGCCCGCGATCGAGACGTGTCGGAATCGCCCGGCGCCGAGCCGAGGCGTAGGGCACGACTGCACTGGCGGTGCCGAAGGGTCTTTCCTATGCTGGCTCGGCATGATCGCACGACCGAAACGGCGTAGGTTGTTGTTCCACAAACGGTTATGCGAGCGCACATGATCTTGGCCGGCCGCCAGATTCAAGGAGCATCGCATGTCAGACTCCGCGCGCTACGTGATCCGCACCGAGGTCTGCTTCGGGCCGCTCGAACGCATCGATGTGGGGGAGATCGAACGGGCGTGCACGCACCCCTGGTACAACGAGACCCTCTGCAGGGTGAACGATTGCGTGGTGCGCCTCGGCGTGCTGCACGGCGAGTTCCACTGGCACGCGCACGAGCGGGAGGACGAGTTCTTCCACGTGGTGCGTGGCCGCCTGCTCATCGACGTCGAGGGGAGGACCATCGACCTCTCGCCGGGCCAGGGCGTGGTGATCCCGCGCGGGGTGCAGCACCGGCCGCGCGCGCCCGAGCGCACGGTTGTGCTGATGATGGAGGGGGCCACGGTCGCGCCCACCGGAGACGCGTGAGGCACGTAATGCGCGCGCCGCTTGCGCGCCGCCCTGGTTCGCGCTAGGAGTGCGCGCGAGCGCGCGCCGGATTCACGCACGGCTCACGCCGTCGCTCCTGGCGCCACTCGTCTCCGGCAGCTTGACTGGAAGCTGCTTCCCCCACGCGCAGCGCCGCTGGCCGAGACCGCTCGGCCTCGCCGGCCGCCGGAAGGCGCGGGCGCCCCCCGGCTGCTGGCGCCGCACGGGCCAGAGAACAGGCTCGCCATGGACCTTCGACTGCTGCCGCTCCTCGTCTTTGTGCTGTGGGCCGCCACGCGCCACGCCCTCGCGGCCGAGACGCGGGAACCGCGCGGCCGCGCCAACCGGCTGCTCAAGGAGAAGTCGGCCTACTTGCGGCAACACGCCTACAACCCGGTCGACTGGCATCCCTGGGGCGAAGAGGCCTTCGCCCGGGCGCGCCAGGAGGACAAGCCGATCTTCCTGTCGATCGGCTACTCGACCTGCCACTGGTGCCACGTGATGGAGCGCGAGTCCTTCGAGAACGAGGAGATCGCCGCCTACCTGAACGAGCACTTCATCTCCATCAAGGTGGACCGCGAGGAGCGGCCGGACGTCGACGCGATCTACATGGCCTACGTGACCGCGCGCACCGGCGGCGGCGGCTGGCCGATGAGCGTGTTCCTCACGCCCGAGCGGGTGCCCTTCTTCGGCGGCACCTATTACCCGCCGGACGACGGGTTGGGCCGGCCCGGCTTCAAGCGCCTGCTCGAGGCGCTGCAGGCCGCCTGGGAGAGCGACCGCGAGCGCATCGTCCGCTCCGGCGCGGACGTGACGCGCTACCTCGAGGCGCGCGGCGCGCTGCTGCTCGGTCACGGAGACATCGAGGCCGACCTGATCGAGGACGCGGTGGAGCGCTGCCGCCAGGGCTTCGACCACGCGCACGGCGGGGAGGCGGGCGCGCCCAAGTTCCCCGCGCCCATGACGCTCGGCCTGCTCCTGCGCCACGAGCATCGCACCGGCGACGACACCGCGCTGGAGATGGTGGTGAAGACTCTCGACGCCATGGCCAGAGGAGGCATCCACGACCAGCTCGGTGGCGGCTTCGCGCGCTACTCGGTAGACGCCGAGTGGCTCGTGCCGCACTTCGAGAAGATGCTGTACGGCAACGCCCTGCTGGCCCGCAGCTACTGCGAGGCCTATCAGCGCACGGGCGCGGACCGCTTCGCGGCCGTGGCGCGCGGCATCCTCGACTATCTGCTGCGTGACATGCGCGTGGCGGGCGGGGCCTTCTCCGCCGCCGAGGACGCCGACAGCGAGGGCGTGGAGGGGCTGTTTTACACCTGGACGGCGGACGAGATCCGTGCCGTGCTCGGCGCGGGCCTGGCGCCGGAGGCGATCGCCGCCTTCGGCGTGACCGAGCAGGGCCACGTCGACGGTCGTTCCGTCCTGCACCTCATGGACGGGGCGGAACCCGGAACGGAGCGGCTCGCCGAGGCGAAGCGCCGCCTGTTCGAGGCGCGCGCGCGGCGCGTGCGGCCGCTCCGCGACGACAAGGTGGTGACCGCCTGGAACGGGCTTGCCATCTCGGCTTTCGCCTTCTGCGGGCGCGCCCTCGCTGAGGCGCGCTACGTGGCCGCGGCCGAGCAGGCGGCCGAGTTTGTGCTCGAGCGCCTGCAGCGGGACGGTTGCCTGCTGCGGCGCTGCAGCGAGGGCGAGGCGCGCTTTGCCGGCGGCCTCGACGACCACGCCTTTCTGGTGCAGGGCCTGCTCGACCTGTACGAGGCCGACTTCGACCTGCGCTGGCTCGAGGAGGCCGAGCGCCTGAACGAGCGCATGCTGGTCCTGTTCTCGGATGAGGAGAGCGGGACCTTCTTCGACGCCGAGGCCGGCGCCGCGGACCTGCTGGTGCGGCCGCGCGACGCCACGGACGGCGCGGCCCCATCGGGCACGGCAGTGGCCGTGAAGAACCTGCTGCGCCTGTCGCACCTGCTGGCTTCGTCCGAGCTGCGGGAGCGGGCGCGTCGCTGCCTGGAGGCATACGGCGCGGCGCTCAGGAGCTCGCCGCAGGCCTTCCCCGAGCTCCTGGTCGCGGCCGCCATGTACCTCGAGCCGCCGCGCGAGGCGGTCTTCGCCGGGAGGAGGGGCGCGGCCGACCTCGAGGCGCTGGTCGCGGCCTACTACCGCACCTTCCGGCCCTTCCGCGTGCTCGCGCTCGCCGACGCCGGCGCGGAGCCGCGCGCGCCGGACGCCCTGGTCCTGGAACTGGTGGAGGGCAAGTCGCCGGTGCGCGGCCGGGCCGCGGTCTACCTG
This sequence comes from Phycisphaera mikurensis, assembly GCA_020723465.1. Classification (GTDB taxonomy): domain Bacteria; phylum Planctomycetota; class B15-G4; order B15-G4; family JADJEK01; genus JACQZJ01. Next base: position 17,416 of record DYIW01000042.1, on the reverse strand, counting down.
TGCGAGGACTACACCTGCTTCACCCCCGTGACCGATCCGGCTGAGCTGCTGAAGAGCGACTGACGCGCCGGTGCTACGATGGAGGCCGTGAGGAATACACTCGCGGAAGTCGTGCGCCGAGCCGGGGAGTTCTTCATGGGCAAGTCCCCGATTCACGCGGCGGCGGCGCGCATCACGGGCGCCCTCGCCAGGATGGAGATCCCCTTCGCCGTGGCCGGGGCGCTGGCCGCGAACGCGCACGGGCACGTGCGCACCACGGAGGACGTGGACATCCTGTTGACGGCCGACGGACTGGCGCGCTTCAAGCAGGAATGGCTCGGTCGCGGCTGGGTCGAGCAGTTCGAGGGATCGCGGGGCCTGCGGGACATGACGCACGGCGTCCGCATCGACGTCCTCATCGCCGGGGAGTTCCCGGGAGACGGCAAGCCGAAGCCCGTCTGCTTTCCTGATCCGGCGGCCGCCTCGGAGCTCGACGCAGACGGCGTGCCCATCCTGACGCTGAGGGCGCTCATCACGTTGAAGCTGGCGAGCGGCCAGAGCGCGCCCCACCGCCTCCGGGACCTGGACGACGTCATGCAGCTCATCCGGGCGAACGGGCTGCCGCTCGACTACGGCGACCAGCTCGACCCCTACGTGCGCGGCAAGTTCGAGGAGATGTGGCGCGCGGCACAGGTTCGCGACGAGTCCTGACCACCGGCGCGCACCCTGGCAGCCCGTTGAAGAAGTCATCCTGCCTGCGGCGGCACCTCTCGGCCGATCTCTGCGTCGCGAGATCCTCGGCGAATCCCCCGATTCGCCTGCGGTCTCGCTCCTTGATCTCGGCCGAGATGCGCCCGCCTCGCCGACGGAGCACTTCTTCAACGGGCTGCTGGTCAGTCGGGCAGTTCGAGACGCTTGGTCTCTCGATTCCACTCGCGCGGCAAGAAGTCGCCGTCGTGGCCCCATTCGCGATAGATGCGGCTCACGGCGCGCATGGCGATGGCGTCGCGCTGGCGCAGCTCGCCGCGCGTGAAGCACAAGGGATCGCTCCAGATGATCGCGTCCCGGTCGAGCGCGCGCGCCTTCGTGCGGTAGCCCAGCGTGTCCGGCGAATAGGGCCCGAGGGTCCAGCCTTTCGCGCCGGTCAGTCCCATGTCGAACAGGACCGGGGTCTCGTCCGCCACGCCCGCCAGCTCGTAGAGTGTGTCGAGCAGCCGCAGGAAGGAGGCCGGCAGCTCGCAGAGTGCGTAGGGCCACAGGGCCCGATCCTGCTGGAGCGGCATGTTGAACGCGGGCACTTCGAGCGACGCGTGGAAGCGCAAGGAACCCGGCGAGTCGCAGCGGAGAAACCAACGCTGGTCCGCGGCGTCCCGGATCTCTGCCGCCTCGGCGCGCATCTCAACCGGCAGGAAGGGGTTGGGCACCGTGAGTCCGCGCGCGCGGTTGCCGCTGCGAGCGGGATCGACGAGCAAGGCGCGCAGCGCCTCTCGGAACGTCGCGTCGTCGAACGGCAGCGGCACGGGCAGTCGCTCGCTCGGCGTGGCGAGCATCCAGAAGCGGTCCGGGAAGCGACGCGCGTCCGTCACGAGCCCGCGGAACTCCGCGATGACCTGCGTGGCCTCGTCGTCGCGCGGCGGGTTCACCGCCGTGGAGAACGCCCGCGTCAGCTCGTCACGCGACATGCGGCGCACGCGTGCGCCCGCGCGCGTCACGTACTCGCGCCCCTCCCGACTGACCACGGCGAATGGTCGGCCGTGAACATCCTCCCTGCACTCGACGACCAGCAGCGTCTTCGCACCGTGCACGACCTCGGCGATCGTGCCGAGGGCCGCGGACCACGGCGGCTCGAGCAGGTCGCAGAGCGCATCCTCGAGGCTGCGGCGTGCGTGTGCGGCGTCCTCCACGCCTTCAATCTCGACGGGCATCTCCGCCTCGGTGCGCACGCCGATCCAGACTTCTCCGCCTTGCGCGTTCAGCATCGCGGCCACGGCGCGGGCGATGCGGTTCTTCTGCTGCAGGGCGGCCGCGGCTTTGTACTCGAGTCGCTGCCCTTCCGGCTGGCTGGGGTCGAAGCGCGAGGTCACGGTCCGCCCCCCGCGTCACGAACGGCCAGCGATGGATCGAGCAGGAAGCGGTGGAGGGGAAGGAGGGCGATCCCCGACCGTTCTTCTTGCTCGAGGCCGGAGTGGATGACGAGCGATCGTCTGGCCCCAAGGCGCGCCGCTGTCTCCCTGAACCGCTCGAGCTTGCCGTGCCTGGCGGGATCGGCCGTGGTGACCTCGATGGCCGTCACGCCGTCTTCGTCTTCCACGACGAAGTCGCACTCTCCCTTGCGGTCGCGGAAGTACCACAATCGCGCGCGGGGCAGCTCCCGGAGGTGACGGTACACGACGGTCTCGATCACGCGCTCGTCCGCCGGGGGCGAGTCGCGCCGCCCGACGGAGAGCGCAGCGACCAACCCGTGGTCCGCGACGAAGTACTTCGAGATCGGCTTCAGACGTGAGGCTGCCTTGTGCGACGCCGCATAGCGATCGAGCCGGCGGATGAGGCGTCCGGCCTGCAGGAGCGCGAGCCAGCCTTCCAGCGAACGCTTGTCGGCGTCGAGATCCACGCTCCGGTCGTTGAGGTTCTGTTCCGCGCCCGATTCCTGCGCCAGGAAGACGAAGAAGCGCCGCGCCCGGTCCGCGTCGATTCCCTGGCGCGCGAGATCCTTGTAGATCGCCACGTCCACGATGTCGGCGCGGAGCCTCTCGTGGACTTCCGGAGTGGAAGCCGCGGAGTAGGCGTGTGCAGGAAAGCCCCCGCGCGCCAGGTAGAGTTCAAGCGCGTTCGGGAAACGAAGCAGCACGTTCTCTGGAGGATCGCCGGCGGGAGCGGCGAGCGCCAGGAACTCGCGGAAGGTCCACGACTCCACCTCGATTTCGTCCCAGCGTCCCTGGCCGCTCTCGATCCGGCCCTTGCCGAGCAGACTGGCGGCGGAGTCGCTGGCGGCGATGCGGTGGTCCTTCTGGTCCGGGCCGTGACGCGTGTGATCAATGGCCTGCTTCAGAGCCTGATCCCAGCGCGGCACGCGCGAGATCTCGTCGAAGAAGAAGAAGCGAGGGAGAGTGTCGTCGACTCCTGGCGGCTTTACGGTCTGGACGTCTCGCAGCGAGAGATCGGCCGTAATCCGGTCGTCGTCGAAGGACGCGAAGGTGACGTTCTGCGGCGGAAGCCCGGGCGCGGGCTCTCCCAGCGGGCTTGGTCGCAGCCCGAGCAGCACTTCGATCGCCTGCTTCAACAGGACGGTCTTCCCGACCTGGCGCGGCCCGAGCAGAACGATGCCCCGTTCCCCGCTGCCGAGGCTGCGCAGTACGGCCTCAAGATGCCTTCTGGCAAACGGTTGTGCTCCGGCGAGCCGGGTTCCTGGCTCCCGCCACCACGGGTTCATCTCGAACAGTAGATCGTTCAGCATCGTGATGTAATGATATCGGCATTCTTCCAACATTGCAATGCTGAATCGCCCCATCGGACCCTTCCAGGCGTCTGCGTGTCGCCAACAGCGGGCGCATCGCAAGTGGAGACTTCGACCCGACAAGGGCGTCACCCCGCCCGAGGAAGGTGGTAGTCTGCTGAAGTCGGTGTTCCCTGGCCCAGGGGGACGCCGAGTCACCCGACTGGAGATCCCGAGAATGCAGAGCCACTGGATCCCTGTCGCCGCGGCCCTTTTCGCCGCGGCGCTTCTGGCCCCGGGTGCGGCCCGGGCGGACTCGACGGACGCCGCCGCGGCGCTCCGCGCTGCCGGGCAGGTCTCCCCGGGCTTCGTGGAGAACGGCGGCCAGGCGGACGCGCGCGCGCGCTTCCACCTGCGACGCGGCGGGATCACCGCCTTCTTCACGGAGCGCACGATGATCATCCAGGGAGTGGTGCGCCCGGACCCGGCCGCGCTCGCGGATCTCAGCGGGGCGAACGTGCACCTCACCTTCGAGGGTGCGAGAAGCGCGGCGCGCCTCGAGGGCGAGAACGAGTTGCCCGGCCGCGTGAGCTACTTCACCGGCGCGGACCCGGCGCGCTGGGCCGCGAACCTGAAGACGTTCGACTCCATCCGCTACGCGGGGCTCTACCACGGCATCGACGTGGTGGTCCACGACACGAACGGGAAGGTGGAGTACGACCTGGTGCTCGAGCCCGGCGCCGATCCGGCGCAAGTTGTGGTGCGCTGCGAGGGGGCGGACGCGCTCTCGCTGGCGGAAGACGGCGCGTTGCTCCTCCACACCGCGATCGGCCCGCTGCGCCAGGAGCGGCCGCAGACCTTCGCCGTGGCGGAGGACGGTGCGCGCCGCGAGGTGCAGTGCCGCTACCTGCTGCTCGACGAGTCGGCCTTCGGCTTCGCGGTGAGCGGCTGGGACTCGGCGCGCGAGCGGCTGATCATCGATCCGGGGCTGGCCTTCGCCACCTTCCTCGGCGGCAGCGGCTCCGACGTGATCGGCGCGGTGGCGGCCGGCCCCGAGGAGTCGATCTACGTGGCGGGCCAGACCCTCTCGCTCGACTTCCCGACCACGCCCGGCGCCTTCGACACGTCGTTCAACGGCAGCGGCGTGGGCGCGGACGACGTGTTCGTGGCCAAGCTGAACGCCGCGGGCACGACGCTCCTCTACGCCACCTACATCGGCGGCACGAACGGCGAGACCTTCCTCGGCGAGTTCGCCAGCGACCTGGCGGTGAACGCCACCGGCGAGGCGATCGCCTGCGGCACCTCGACCGCGAGCAACTTCCCCACCACGGCGGGCGCCTTCCAGACCAACCGCAAGGGCACGCGGGATGGCTTCGTGCTCAAGCTCGCGGCCAGCGGCAGCAGCCTGGTCTTCTCGACCTACCTGGGCGGCGGCGGCAGCGAGAACGCGACCGGAGTGGCACTCCTCGGCACGGGCGAGGTGTACGTCACGGGCGACACCTCCTCGAGCAACTTCCCCTTCACGGCCAACGCGTTCGACAAGGCGCTGCAGGGCCCGGGCGTGTTCGACGGCTTCGTGGCCGTGCTCAACGCGGCCGGCTCCGCCGTCACTTACGCCAGCTACTTGGGCGGGACCGCGAACGACCTGGGCCTCGGCATCGACGTGGACGCCAGCGGACGCGCCTACGTCACCGGCCAGAGCGACTCGACCGACTTCCCGGTCAGCCCGGGCGCCTTCAACACGACCTCGAACGGCGGCCAGGACATCGTCGCCCTGAAGATCAACCCGGTGGGGGCGGGCGGCTCGGTCCCGGAGTTCTCGACCTACCTGGGCGGCGACGCCGTGGAGGCCGGCAACGCCATCGCCGTCGGCCAGGACGGCAGCGTCTACATCGCCGGCGGGGTGAAGTCCGCGAACTTCCCGATCACTCCGGGCGCCTACGACTCGCTCTACAGCGGCAGCGGCGAAGCGTTCGTCGCGCGGCTCACGTCGAACGGCGGCGGCCTGATGTATTCGACGTTCCTCGGCGGCAACGGCGCGGGGATCTACCCCGAGCAGGCGAACGGCATCGCGGTGAACGCCCTCGGCTTCGCCACCGTGACCGGCGAGACCGATTCGACGAACTTCCCGGCCGTGGGCGACGGCTCGACGGGAACGCTCGCGGGCATGACGGACGCGTTCGTCTCCCGGCTGGAAGCGGACGGCTCGGCGCTGACCTACAGCACACTCATCGGCGGCACGTCCGGGGACGCGGGGAACGACGTCGCCATGAACAGCGCTGGCAACGCCTGCGTCGCCGGCCGCACGTCGTCCGCCGGCCTGCCCGTGAGCCTGAGCGCGGTGCAGCCGGCCTTCGGCGGCGGCTACTCGGACGGCTTCCTCGCGCTGTACAACATCGGCTGCACCGGCGGCTACGCGAAGTTCGGCACCGGCTGCCCGGGCACGGGCGCCTTCGTGCCGGTGCTTTCCGGATCGGGCTGCCCGGAGCCGGGCTTCACCATCACCATTCTGGTCACCAAGGCCCTCGGCGGAGCGTTCGGCCTGATCACGGTCGGCATCGGAACGAGCCAGCTCCCGGTCACGCCCTACTGCTACATCCTGAACGCGCCGCTGGTGCTGGTCGTGCCCGTGGCGGCCGCCGGCTCCGGGCCGGGCAATGGGACGCTGAGCTTCAGCGCACCGATCCCGCCGGCGACCGCGGCTGGCGTGGTCTATCTCCAGGCCCTGTTCAGCGACGCGGGCGCGCTCGGCGGCGTTTCCTCCACGAACGGGCTGGCCATCGGCGTAAGCACCGAACCGGTCGTCGGCCCGTAGCGCCAGCAGTCTCCGCGCGCCTACGCGCCGATGATCCGGTCGTAGGCCACGAAGTCCAGGTACATGCGCTGGAAGACCAGGTGCTTGCGCTCGTGGTACGCGGCCGTGGCGCCGCCCTCGGGCTCGAGCACGCGCTCGCTCTGGCACATGGCGCGCATGGCCGCCAGCACCGAGTCGTAGTCGCGCGCGGCCGCGGCGCCGAGGATGGCCGCGCCGAGCAGCACCGCCTCGGGCTCGCGCGGCAGGATGACCCGGCAGCCGGTGACGTCCTTGTGCTCGCGCAGGAAGACCGGGTTCTTGGTGCCGCCGCCGCAGGCGACCAGCTCGCGGATGCGGAAGCCCCGTGCGTTCAGGGCGTCGATGATGTGGCGCGTGCCGTGGGCGATGGCCTGGACGGTGGCGAGGTAGAGAAGCGCGAGCGAGTCGGCGCTGTCGCTGAGCTTCAGCCCCGAGATCACGCCGCGCAGGTCCGGGTTGGCGCGCGGGCTGCGGTTGCCGTGGAAGTAGGGCAGCACGTGCAGCCTGCGCGTCAGCGCCGCGGGCGGAGCGTCGAGGCCCGCGGCCAGGCGCTCGAGGCGCGCGTTCAGGAGGTCGTAGACGCTCTTGCCCTCGCGCCGGGCTTCGTCCATGAGCTCCGCGCCGCGGCAGTGGCTCATGATGACGTGGTCGATGAGCGCTCCCGTGGCGGACTGGCCGCCCTCGGTGAGCCACAGGCCCGGCACCATGGCCGAGAAGTAGGGGCCCCACACGCCGTCGATGAAGCGCGGTTCGCGCGAGACCGCCATGTGGCAGCTCGAGGTGCCGCCGATCAAGGCGAGGCGCTGCTCCAGCTCGTCTTCCTCGAGCGCGCGGCGGCCAGACGGCGCGCCCAGCAGGCCCAGGCCGCCGGCGTGCGCGTCGATGATGGACACGGCCACCGGGATGCCGGCCACGAGGCCCAGCTCCGCGGCCGCGCGCGGCAGGAGCCCGCCAATTGGCTCGCCCATGGGCCGCACGCGCGTGCCGATGCGCGCGAAGCCCTCGTCCGCCAGCTCCTCCAGGCCGGCGGTGCGAAAGAACCCGGGATCGAAGCGGCCGATGCTCCCCCCTTCGCCCTGCTCGTGCCCGAGGTAGGTCCACTTGCACACCGTGGTGCAGAGAGAGCGCGTGTCGCGGCCGGTGGCGCGGTAGGAGAGGAAGTCGGGCAGATCGAGGAAGCGCCGCGCGCGCCCGAAGCTCGCCGGCAGGTTCTCCTTCAACCAGAGCAGCTTGGGGCTCTGCATCTCGGGCGACATGACGCCGCCGACGTAGCGCAGCACCTCGTGGCCGGTGGCGTTGATGCGCGCGGCCTGCGCCGCGGCGCGGTGATCCATCCAGACGATGACGTTCTGCTCGTCGTCTCCTTCGAGCGCGACGCTCACCGGCTGGTCCTCGGCGTCGAGCAGGACCAGCGAGCAGGTGGCATCGCAGCCGATGCCGCGCACCTGGCCGGCGTCGAGCGCGGCCTGGCCGAGCGCGGCCTTGACCGCCGCGCCGCAGGCGCGCCAGATGTCGTTCGAGGACTGCTCGACGAAGTCCTCGCGCGGCCGCCAGACGTGGATCGGCTCCACGCCCATGCCGAGCAGGCGGCCGCGGCCGTCGAACAGGCCGGCGCGCGCCGAGCCGGTGCCGACGTCGATGCCGAGGTAGACCATTCCTCTACTCCTTGCGCGCGAGCACGCGCAGGCGGAAGCCCAACTCCAGGGAGAGCGCGGCCATCTCCTCGAACACGTCGCCGTAGGCGACCGCCACGTGGTTCGACAGGTAGTGGGCCATGATCGTGTCGCGGCTCACGCCCAGGTCGGCGACCATGAGCGGCCACTGCCGGGTGGTGCCGTTCCACCAGGCGTCGCGCTTGCCTGCCGGCAGGCGCACCACCTCGCCGCGGCCGATGTCCATCCACAGCACGCCGCCCTTCAGGTAGGCGCGCGCCCAGGTGACCTTCCCCGGCAGGCTCTCGCCGGAGAAGGTCCCGCCCGGGATGGGGAAGTACTCCGCGGGCTGGCGGAAGCTGTGCACGCCGCGGAGCGTCGCCGGGTCGTGGTTGAAGGCGTAGGCGCCGCAGGAGCCGGAGTTGAGCAGCACCCAGACGAAGCGCCCCTCGTGCTCGCCGCCCCAGCGCACGTCGTGGAACATGACCGCGGGATGCAGGCCCTTCTCCTGGAGCAAGCGCTTCAGCAGCTCCATGGGCACGGCGTTCCCCTGGTCCGCCTCGGTGGCGCAGACGAACGGCTCGCCGTCCGACTCGGGCCGGCAGGCGGAGTTCAGGAGCCCCTCGGCGAAGTCGGAAGGCGGGCGCAGCGGGATCAGGCCGAGCTGGTACTGCCAGCCGGCGCAGTCGGCGCGCTCCTCGCGGATCAGGTCGAGGAGCGCCAGGTAGTCGCGGAGCTGCTCGCGCGTGGCGCGCTCGTCGAAGTCCGCGGCGCCGGGCTCGCCCCAGTGGAACGTCACTCCCTTGTCCTTGACGAAGGCGAGGGCCGCAGCGATGCGCGCATCCGGTACGCCACGCCCGCGGTCGATGAGCCACGCCTGGTCGATCTTGTGCTCAGCGAAGCCGTGGCGCGCCAGCAGGCGCGGGCCGAAGTAGCCGTTGATCATGCCCATGGACGTGTCGCCCAGCATGAGCAGCAGGGCGCGCCGCGCGCGCAGGCCGCGCGCCACCGCGGCCGCGCGCCGCGCCGCGTTCGCGCCGATCGGCGCGTGCAGCGCGATCTCGTCCTCGGGGTAGCCGATGCGGCCGGTCGTGCACCACTCCTCCAGGCGCGTCATGAAAACCGCGTCGGCGCTCCAGTCCGCGGCGTCGGTCCAGATGCGCGAGAAGGGCCGCTCCAGGCTCTCCAGGCAGGCGCCGGTGTTCAAGAGCCCGACCAGCCCGGGCCACTCGCCGGAGAAGTTGCTGGCGAGCAGCAGCGGGTTGGTCTTGCCGATCACACCTTCCGTGGTGTGCGGGGCGTAGCACCAGTGCACGCAGATGCCGATCATCGGGTCCTGGATCGGCCCGAGCTTCTCGATGGCGTGGTGCGGCTTGGAGAGGAAGCCCTCGACGCGATACGGCTTGCGGCCGAGTTTCTCCAGGGCGCGCTCCATTTGCGCCGTGGCCGCGCGCACGCTCGGCAGGGCCAGCTCGTTCGGTCGCGTCCGGCCGTCGCCGGGCCAGAAGAGGGCGATGTTCCGGCTCATGGGATCGCTCCTGCTCGTGGGATGGGACCGTGCATCGTAGCGCCGCGCGTCTTGACTCCGGCCGGGGCGCGCGCTGTCCTGGCGGGAATGCCGGCGCGCGCGCTCGCGCCCGCCGGCGTGAGCCGAGAGGAGGATTCGCATGAGGAAGCGCACGCAGGCGGCGGCCGGGACGCGCCGCGAGTTTCTGGCCGCGGCCGGAGCAGTGGGCGCGGCCGCGCTCCTGCAACGCAGGCTCGGCGCGCAGGAAGGGCCAGGCGAGCCGCTCTTTCGCATCTCCCTGGCGCAGTGGTCGCTGCATCGCGCGCTCTACGCGGGCGCCCTCGACAACCTGGACTTCGCGCGCGTGGCGCGCGAGCAGTACGGGATCGAGGCCGTGGAGTACGTCAGCCAGTTCTTCCGGGACAAGGCCGTCGACTTCGACTACCTGGCCGAGATGAAGCAGCGCGCCGCCGCGGCGGGGGTGCAGAGCCTGCTGATCATGGTCGACGGCGAGGGGGCGCTTGCCGCGGCGGACGAGCAGGAGCGCGCGCAGGCGCTCGAGAACCACTTCAAGTGGATCGCGGCGGCGCGCTTCCTCGGCTGCCACTCGATCCGCGTCAACGCCGCCGGCGACGGCGAGCGCGAGGAGGTGGCGCGGCGCGCGGCCGCCTCCTTGAAGAGCCTGGGGCGCATCGGCGAGCAGTACGGCGTCAACGTGCTGGTGGAAAACCACGGCGGCCTGTCCTCCGACGGCGCCTGGCTGGCGGGCGTGATGCGCCTCGCCGGCCACCCGCGCGTGGGCACGCTGCCTGACTTCGGCAACTTCCACCTCGGCGGCGACGACTGGTACGATCGCTACCAGGGCGTCGGCGAGATGATGCCGTTCGCCAAGGCGGTCAGCGCCAAGTCGCATGACTTCGACGCCGAGGGGAACGAGACGCACACCGAGTTCCGCCGCATGCTGAAGATCGTGCTCGCGGCCGGCTATCACGGCCACGTCGGCATCGAGTACGAGGGCGGCACGCTCTCCGAGGAAGAGGGCATCCAGAAGACCAAGGCCCTGCTGGAGCGCGTGCGGGACGAGCTGCGCGGCTGAGGAGGAAGCATGGCCGGCGCCGACGTCATCCGCGACACCGGGGACACCCTGGCCGCGCTCCTGCGCGAGGGCATCCCCGAGTGGCTGGTCTTGCCGCGCCGAGGTGCGTTACAAGCTGCGCGCCACCTCCCAGGACCGCGGCCTGCCGCTCGCCCTGTCCTACCTGGTGACGCCCTGGGCCAGGGACGCGGGCGAGGAGCAGGCGCTGCTCGGCCGCATCTTGCAGGTCATCGACCGCGGAACGGTGGTGCCGCCCGAGCGGCGCGCGGGCGACTCCTGGGCGCCGGGCGACACCGTGCAGTTCCTGATCGAGGACCTGCCGCGCGCGGAGGAGTGCGGCCTGTGGGCGGCGATGCGCCTGCCGTTCCGTCCGTCGGTGCCCTGCCTGGCGCAGGTGTTCGCGCTCGAGGGTCCCGCGCCTTGATGACGTGCGCCGCGCCGCGGGCCGTGCTATCTGAGCGAGTTGCGTCCTCGCCGCAAGGGGACGCACCTCCCTCGATCGAGGCGTAGATGGCCACTTTGCTGCTGCGTTTGCGCAGGCGGCGCGCGAGCCGCCGGCTCCCGCCCTACCGGACTCTGCGTTGCTACATGGTCGGCCACCAGGTCACCTGGTGCCGCAGGCTGTGCACGCCCATCGGCGGCCGCGGCCTGTGCGGCCGGCCGGCGCTGCATGGCCTTCTCGGCAAGACCCAGCTCGCCATCCAGGAGAAGCTGCGGCGGGAAGGCGCCGCGGGGTAGGGGAGCGCGAGGTGCGCGCCGGGCGAGGGACCCCGGCTTGGTCTTGGGCAGGAAGGGACGGCTGTTCCGGGGGGAACCCGTGGCGTACACTCACGCCGTTTTCTGTAGCGCCCGCAGAACGCCTGAGAGGACCGCCGCCCATGCGTGCTCGCAGCCTGTTCCTCGTCCTGTTCCTGCTGCTTCCCGTTTCCCTCGCGCCCGGCCAGGAGGAAGCGAAGGACGCGGCCTCCAGCGAGAAGAAGAGCGATCCCAAGGCCCTGGCGCGCAAGGTCGAGAAGACCGAGCGCGGTCTGGAGGTCGCGCGCCTGGAGCGGCGCATCGCCGACCTCGGCGCGCGCATCGAGGTGGCGCAGGCCAAGGCCGAGCTCTTCAAGGCGCAGCGCGAGCTCGAGACGGCGCGCCTGGCGCTCGAGGTCTTCCTGAAGAAGGACGCGCCGCTGCAGCTCGACCGCGCCGGCATGGGTGTGGACCGCTCGCTCTTCCAGGCGGACCAGGCGAAGGACGAGCTGGCCGAGCTGCAGGCCATGTACGACGCCGAGGAGTTCGCCGAGATGACCAAGGAGCTGGTCCTGAAGCGCGGCCGGCGCGAGCTGGAGCTGGCCGAGCGGGACCTGGTCCTGCAGCGGCGCGCGCTCGAGATGCTGAAGAACGACGAGCTGGCGGAGAAGCAGCGCGAGAAGGAGGAGAAGGTGCGCGAGGGCGAGGAGGGCCTGGCCGCGGCTGCGCTCAAGCTGGAGCGCGCGGAGCTGGCGGCGCAGCTCGCCGTGCTCAAGGCCGAGCAGCAGATCGCTGACCTCGAGCTCGACCTGGAAGAGGCGCGCGAGGCGCTCGAGAAGGCGGCGCCCGCGGCCGAGCCGGCCGAGCCCAAGGAGGGCGCGGCGCCCGAGGCCGGGGCGGCGGGGGCGGATACGCCGTGAAGCGCGGCGCCGGCGCCGTCCTGCTGGCGCTCTTCTGCTCCTGCGCCGCAGCCCCTCCGCACCCGGAGCCCGAGCCCGAGCGCCGCTTCGCGCAAGAGGGGCAGAGGGCGCGGGCCGTGCCGGAGACCGTCACGGCCGAGGCGGCACGCGCCGGCCTGGACCGAGCCCTCGCCTTCCTGGTGCACAGCCAGAACGAGGACGGGAGCTGGGCAAGCGGCGCGATCGAGGGGCTGCTCGACAGCAGCTACTCGGTGGCCTCGTACTACGACTGGCAGGTCGCGGCCTGCGCGCTCGCCGCCCTGGCGCTCCTGCGCGCCGCGCCCACGGCCGAGCGCGGGGCGGCCCTGGAGCGCGCCGTGCGCTGGCTGTGCGACACGCGCGCGCCGCGGCGTGGCAGCGACTGGGACAACGACACGGTCTGGGCCGCGCTCTACGGCACCGTGCTCTGCGTCGAGCTGGCGCGCGATCCGCGCTTCGCCGCGCCCGAGCGGCGCGAGGCGATCGCGGCCCGGGGGCGGGAGTTCCTCGGCATCCTGGTGCGAAACCAGGTGCCAAGCGGCGGCTTCGGCTACTACGACGATCAGCCCTACTCGCGCCGGCCGAAGTGGGCGACGAGCTTCGCCACCGCTCTCGTCATCCCGGCGCTGGGCGAGGCGGAGCGGCTCGGCTGGCCGGACGACGCGCGCGTGCGCGCGCGCGCCATCGCCTACGTACGGCGCTGCCGCCTGCCCAACGGCGCCTACGAATACGACCTGAATCCCATCCCGCGGGCGCCGGCCGGCGAGCACATCAACAAGATCGAGGGCAGCCTGGGCCGCATCCAGGTGTGCAACTGGGCGCTTCTCTCGGCCGGGGACGGCTCGGTCACGCTCGACGTGGTCCGCGCCGGCCTGGAGCACCTGTTCGCCAGGCACCGCTTCCTGGACGTGGCGCGCATGCGCCCCATCCCGCACGAGGCGTATTACGCCAACGCCGGCTATTTCTACTTCTTCGGCCACTACTACGCGGCCGAGGCCATCAACCTGCTGCCTGCAGCGGAGCGCGAGGCGCTGCACGCGCGCCTGCGGCCGCACATCCTCAAGACGCAGCGCCGCGACGGCTCGATGTGCGACTTCCTCGGCCAGCGCTACCTGCTCGTGGCCGACACCGCGTTCGGCGCGCTGGCGCTGCTCGCCGGGCTGCGCGCGGCCTGAACGCAGATCACGCTTCGCCCGCGGCTTCGCCTGCACGTTCGTGCCGAGCCGCGCTGGTGGTTGGCTGCGATGGTCGAGGGACAGCCGTAGCGGCTCGTCACGGCCGTGCTGGGCTGCGCCCGCGGGCTGCGCTGGTGCACGGGCGGACCTCGAGGTTGTGAGCGCGACCGCCCTCAGATGTGAAGGGCGGTCGCGCAGGCGACTTGCCGCGAGGTGGTGGACGGTGGCTGGAGTCAACACTGCTGGAGAGGGGCGCGGGCTGTGCGTCAGCGGACGTGCGCCGGCGCCCGTTCTGGCGGTTCCGCCAGCCACAGGAGGCCAGGAGGCCCTGAATACCCTTGGTTCATGGGTGATTCTGGAGATGATGCGGGCGTTCGCCGTTGCCTCGCACGTGGCATGAGGTAATATGTGCCGAATAAGATGAGCAGGAAGAGGCGACCCACCCCGATCCAGCAGGAGTTCGCCTTCGCCCGGTGCCGCCGCAGGCGGCCCGGCGCCGGACGCAAGCCCAAGGGAGAGCGGGCGGGAGTGTCGCACAAGACGCGCGAGGTGCTGGCGGCGCGCTTCCCGGTGCACGTGTCCGTGCGTCTGGAGCGGGGGCTGCCGGGCCTGCGCGACAAGCAGACCTACCGCGAGCTGAAGCGCGCGTTTGCCGCCGGCTGCGACCGCTTCGGCTTCCGCCTGGCGCAGTATTCGGTGCAGACGAACCACGTTCACATGATTTGCGAGGGAAGGGACAAGGCCGCACTGGCCCGCGGGATGCAGGGACTGCTCATCCGCGTGGCCAAGGCGTTGAACCGCCTCTGGGCGCGGCATGGCCGCGTGTTCGCGGACCGCTACCACGGCCGCATCCTCAGGACCCCGCGCGAGGTCCGCAATGCCCTCTGTTACGTGCTGAACAACGCTCGGCGGCACGCGGCTCGGCTCGGCAAGGCGCTGCTCGATCCCTTCAGCTCGGGATTCTGGTTCGACGGGTGGAGGGAGGCCGGCGGGCAGATGCCCCAGGGGCTGACCGACAGGAAGGAGGTCGCGCCTCTGGCGCGGGCGCGAAGCTGGCTGCTCCGGGTCGGCTGGAGAAGGAGGGGACTGCTGGGAATGCTCGAAGTGCCAGCCGCCGGCGCAACCTGAACGCGCTCAAGGGAGCGCGGAACGTTGCCGGGGGACCCGCGGCAGCCCAAGCGCCGCCGCGCGTGGTAGGGGAGGCGGGATTCGAACCCGCACGTCCTTGCGGACTCGGGATTTTAAGTCCCGTGCGTCTGCCGGTTCCGCCACTCCCCCGCGCCGAGGCCATCTTGCCGGCCGGCGCGGCGCGAGGGGGGACGCCGGACGCCGGTAGAAGTCGAGAGTGGAGGCGGCACCCGGATTTGAACCGGGGAATGACGGATTTGCAATCCGTTGCCTTTCCGCTTGGCTATGCCGCCTCGAGGCAACCTCGCGACCCTACCCGCTGGCGGTGTGCGAAGCAAGTCTCACCCCGGCCTGAACCCGGCAACCTCGATCCCGCGCGGCGTTTGCGCCGGCGCCACGCCCTTCGTAGGATTCGCCCCTTCGTCGCCCGCACCGCTTCCCCAGGACCCTCCGCGAGAGGACCGCGTGCGCATCCTGATCACCACCCCCGTGTTCCCGCCCGACCTCGGCGGTCCCGCCGTGTACGTGCCGAGCCTCGGGCGCTACCTGGTCGACCGCGGGCACGAGGTCAGGGTGGTCGCCTTCTGCGAGGAGGAGAACCCCGCGGGCTATCCCTTCCCGGTCGTGGCCGTGCCGCGCGTGGCCCTGCCGCTGCGCTACCTGAAGTCCTTCTTCCGCATCCTGCAGCACGCTGGCAGCGCCGACCTGGTGTACGTGAACGAGCATCTCGCGCTGCTCGCCGTGCTGGCGGCCAAGCTCCGGCGCAAGAAGTCCGCCATCCGCGTGATGGTGGACGGGAGCTGGGAGATCGCCTACCGCTACGGCTGGACCCAGGACTACATCGACGAGTTCCAGGGCCGCTCCTACGGCTTCAAGGTCTGGCTGGCGCGCCTGCTGCAGCGCTGGTGGTGGCGCCGCGTGGACGCCGTCGTGGCGGTGAGCGACTACCTGCGCCGCATCGTGCTCGGCCACGGCATCGACGACCGCAAGGTCCACCTGATCCACAACGCCTACCACGGCCCCAAGGCCTTCGCCGTGTCCAAGGAAGAGGCGCGCCGCGGCCTCGGCATCGCCCCGGACGAGCGCGTGATCGTGACCGTGTGCCGGCTCATGATCTGGAAGGGCGTGGACGGGATCATCAAGGCCCTGGCGGATCTTCCCGCGGCCGCGCGTCTCTACGTGGTGGGCGACGGCGAGGAGCTCGCGAACTGGCAGAACGTGGCGCGCGAGCACGGCGTGGCCGAGCGCGTGCGCTTCGCCGGCAATCGCCCGCACGAGGAGACGCTGCGCTGGATCCGCGCCGCCGACGTGTTCGTGCTCAACTCGCGCTACGAGGGCCTCTCGCACACCCTGCTCGAGGTCATGTTCCTCGGCACGCCCATCGTGTGCACGGCCGTGTGCGGCAACCCCGAGCTGGTCGAGCACGAGCGAAACGGCCTGCTCGTGCCCTTCAACGACGTGCCCGCCCTCACGGCCGCGATCGCGCGCCTGCTCGCGGACGAGAAGCTGGCGCGGGACTGCGCCGAGCGCTCGCGCGAGAAGGTCAAGGCCTTCGACCGCGAGGAGGCATTCGGCCGCCTGGAAGCCCTGTTCCAGCGCATCATCGCGGGCGAGGCGCCGGGCCGCTAGAGCGTCCGCCTGCCGCGCGGCCTCAGAGCGTGACCGAGAATCCACCGAGCTCGAGCCGCGTCCGGTACGCGCGAACGAGGCGGCGACCCTGAGCGCCGGCCCTCGGGACGGCCGACCCGTGGGGAACGGCTGCCTCAAGGAGCTATGCGCCGCGAATCCCATGGCCTGGCCAGAAACGCGGGGCTCGACGGGTGCTCTCGGCTCTGCTCGTGGTTCTTTCTTGATGAATCTGGATTGTGGGCTTGATCTGGCTGACTGTTCGCGCTATTTTATGCCCAATCACGTGAGCAGCAAGAGACGCCCGATTCAGCAGCGGTTTGCCTTCGCCCGGCGCGGCGGCAGGCGGCCCGGAGCGGGGCGCAAGCCCAAGGGAGAGCGGCCCGGAGTGTCGCACAAGACGCGCGAGGCGCTGGCGGCGCGCTTCCCGGTGCACGTGACGGTGCGGCTCGAGCGGGGGCTCCCCGGCCTGCGCGATAAGCAGACCTACCGGGCGCTGAAGCGCGCGTTCGCCGCCGGCTCTGACCGCTTCGGCTTCCGCCTGACGCAGTACTCGGTGCAGACGAACCACCTGCACATGATGTGCGAGGGAAGAGACAAGAAGACGCTCGCGCGCGGAATGCAGGGGCTTCTCATCCGTCTCGCCAGGGCGCTGAACCGGCTCTGGGGGCGCTGCGGCCGAGTGTTCGCCGACCGCTACCACGGCCGGATCCTGAGAACGCCGCGCGAGGTACGGAGCGCGCTGTGCTACGTGCTGAACAACGCGCGGCGGCACGCGGCGCGGCTTTACCGGGCGTTGCTCGACCCCTTCAGCACGGGCTTCTGGTTCGATGGCTGGAAGGAGACGGGCGGCCGGATGCCCCAGGCTCTCGCCGGTAGGGAGGAGGATCCGCCGCTGCCGCGTGCGCGCACCTGGCTGCTCACGGTCGGCTGGCGGAAGCGGGGGCTGGTGGGAATGGAAGAAGTGCCGGCTGCCGTGAGGACCTGAGCGGGTTCACCCCAAACGAAACGCCCCCGGCGGACCGGCGGCGGCCGCGGGCCAAGCGTGCTATCCGGTCAGGCCGCGCTTTCCCCAGCCCTCCCCTTCCGGCCTCCCACATCGCGGCAGCGCCGCACCAAACGTGTCCGCGCTCACCGAACAGGTCCGGCCGGCGCCGCCGCGAGCTCGAAGTTCGAAGCCGGAGGAGCGATCAGTCGACTGCCGGTCTCCGCGCACTCGGCCGCGCCCGGACGACGCGGCTCCACGATTGGCGCTCACGCTCTTAGCGCGGGCTTCGCCCGCAACCCAAGAGTGGAGATGGCGTCGCTCCCCGA
>DYIW01000432.1:2851-3468 GCA_020723465.1 Phycisphaera mikurensis | reverse complement strand
GAGGTGCCGGAGCGCCTCGCTCGCGTGCGGATCGCGGGCGAGCCAGGCCTCCGCGAGCCGGCGCGCCTCGGCGCTCTCGCCGGCCCAGGCGAGGGCCTGGAGCAGCCGGCGGTGGCGATCGCGGCTGTCGGGCCGCGCCTCGAGCTCGCTGCGCCTGCGCTCGAGCAGCGCGCGGTCGCTGCCGGCGCCGAGGACGAGGCTCGCCTCGGTGAACCACACCCGGCGCATCCGCACCCAGCGGCCGGGCCCGCGCGCGGGATCGGGCAGGCCTCTCAGGCTCGGAGCGGGGGGCGACGGGGCGCCGTCCACGTCACCGCCAGACGCTTTGAACACAAACGGGTAGCTCACGATGATCTGGCCCCCCCCGGCCGGCGCGGGGAAGCGCCAGCGCCGGATCACGGCCTCGAGGTCGCGCGAGAGCTGCGCGTCGTCGGTCCCGGTCGCGCGACAGGCGATCACCTGGCCAGTCGGGCCGATCGTGAACTGGACCACGATCCGCCCGCCCGCCTTCGGGTCGCGCTTGAGCGCGCGCTCGTAGGCGTTGCGGATCGACCCGAGCTGCTGGCGGATGACGCGCTGGATGATCGACTTGTCGAGCGAGCCGGCCACCGCCGGGC
>DYIW01000432.1:0-2841 GCA_020723465.1 Phycisphaera mikurensis | reverse complement strand
GGGCGCTCGCTCGCGGCGGGCGGCGTCCTGCTCCCCGGCCGCGAGCCGCCGAGCGCGCCGTCGACGAGCCCGTCGAGCGGATCGTCGGCCGCGTCGTGTGCGAGCGCGCCCTTGCTGTGGTCGGCGCCGCCCCCGCCGCGGCCGTGCCCGCGCAGGCCGAGGCCGCCGAAGCCCGAGCCCGCGCCGCTCCCCGCGCCGGCGCCGAGCGACCCGAGGCGCCCGAGCCCCGCCTCCGCGCCGCGGCTCTCGTCCTCGGGGCTCGGCCCCTTGGCGACGCCGAACGCGCGGCGCATCGCCTCGCTCTCGAGCACGATCAGCGAGGTGTGGCGCGAGAGCAGGTGGTGGCGCTTGCTGAGCGCGACGGTCTCCGCCCGCGCCGCGTCGCCCTCCTCGAGGGAGAGCTCGTCGATCGCGAGCTGCGCCCAGAGCCGCGGCAGGAAGCCGCGCTCGGCGCCCGCCGGCCCCGCGCTCTCCACGCGCTCGCGGAGCTCGAACGGCTCGCCGTTCACGCGGCCGCGCAGCCGGAGCTCGCCGCGCACCGGCCCCGTCGCGCGGGCCGCGACGAGCAGCTCCTCGCCCGCGACCAGGTTCGGGAGCCGCCGCGGGTAGACCTGGCGCAGCCCCTCGGGCAGCTCGAGCCGGGCCTCCTCGAGGACCGGCCCGCGCTGGCGGGCGAGCGCGGCGAGCGCCTGGCCGCGCGCGCTCGAGCCGGGGAGGTAGGGGACGTAGCCCCCGCCCCCGGCGCGCGCGAGCGCCTCGAGCAGGCTCGCGTCGAGCGAGCTGCCGACGCCGATCGTGCCGAGGCGCCCCCCTCGCGCGACGAGCTCGCGCGTCACGCGCGCCGTCAGGCGCGAGGCCTCGAGCTCGCCCACCGTCGGCACCCCGTCGCCGAGGTAGAGCGCGCGGAGCTCGCGCGCCCCCGGACGGGCGGGGGGCGCCGTGGCGAGCAGCTCGCCGAGGCCGCGGATCGCCTCGCCGAGGTCGGTCGCGCCCCCGGGCGCCACGCGCTCGAGCGCGCGCAGCCCCGCGGCGGCTCCCTCGCTCGCCCCGCGCCAGGGGAGCACCGCGGTGCAGCTCGCGTCGCACGCGAGCAGCGCGAGCTGGTCATCGGGGCCGAGCCCCTCGAGCAGCGCGGCGAGCAGGCGGAGCTGGCGGCGGGCCGTCTCGCCGACGGTGCTCCACGAGCGATCGACCGCGATCGCGAGCGCGCGCGGCCGCTCGCTCCGGTAGGCGGGGAGCGCCGGCCGGAGCGCGAGGAGGAGGTAGTCGGGCTCGCCCGCGCTGCCCGGCTGGCGGCGCAGCGCGAGCGTGGCGCCGCGCTCGCGGGTCGCGAAGTCGACGACCAGATCGCCCGACGGGGTGAAGTCGCGCGCGGCGAAGCTCAGCCGCTCGCCGGCGCGGGCGAGGGCGTAGTGCGGGGTGAAGAGCGGCGCGGAGGGCTCGTGGCCGGCGAGCGCGAGCTCGAAGCGGAAGTCGCGCGCCGCGGCGCGCCCGCTCCCCGTCGACGCGAGCGGGTAGACGTAGCGGCGTCCCCGCGCCGTCCTCGGCAGCGTCTCGGTGTAGGCGAGGATCACCGTGCGGCTGCCGCGCGCCGGGATCGGGTAGATGCGGAGCTCGAACTGGTTGCCCGCGCGCCACTCGAGGAGCGCCGGGTCGCGCCACGGCCCGGGGACCCAGACGAACTCCTCGTCGGGCTTGCGCAGCGCGACCGGCGTCCCCTGGCGGATCACGCCGCGCCAGATCTTGCCCGCGCGCCCGCGCTCCTCGATCGAGCCCTCCTCCAGCCGTCCGTCGACGACGAGCGCGAGCCGCGAGATGCGCGCGCCCGAGGGGAGCGGGAAGCGATAGATCCCCTCGAGCGTGTCCCCGGTCGGGTTCCGGAAGGTCTCGCGGATCTCGGTGCGCGCGAGCGCCCCCTGCACGTTCGCGGAGACCGCGTGCTCGTCGAGCACGAGCGCGAGGCTCTCGCTCCGTCCCGGACGCTGGCCGTGGAGGCTGCCGATCCCGACGGGGACCGGCTCGCTCTCCCTCGACTCCTCGCCGCGCTCGGCCCAGGCGGACGCGCGCCCGGGCTCCGGCGCCGGCGCCACCGCCGGCCGGAGCCCGCTCGCGAGCACGGCCTCCTCGCCGGCGCGAGCGGTGGCGACGCCCTGCTGCGACTCGAGCCGCACCTCGCCCCGCAGCACCTCGACCAGCGCGAGCGCCTCGGCGGCGGCGACGTGGAGCTTGGTGCCGACGACGAGCACGCGCCCCGTCGGGACCTCGATCCGGAAGGGCCGGTTCCCCGCGAGGTGCGGCCGCTCGCAGTAGAGCTCGCCGCGCTCGAGCCGGATCCCCTCCGCGAGGATCGCGAGCTCCGAGTCGCGGTTCAGCGCGAGCGCGATCCCACCGACCTGCAGGCGGACGCGCGTGCTCGCGCCGGTGCGCAGCCGCGCGCCCACCGCGAGCGTGCGGCCGCCGCCGAGCGGACGCCAGCACCGGCGCTGGCTCGCCGCCCGCGGAGGCGCCGCGGCGGAGGCGCAGCTCCCCTCTCCGCGCCTCGTCGCCGACGCGCAGCCGCAATCCCCCTCGAGGAGCTCGGCGCTCTCCGGCTGGCCGCCCTCGGACTCGAGCGCGGTGATCGCGACCGGCGCCGACGCGGCGGGCGCCTTCGCCTCGGGCTTGCGCGGCGCGGGGCGCGAGAGGAGGTAGGTCCCGCCGACGAGCCCGGCCGCGAGCGAGGCCGCGAGCGCGAGGCGCAGCGCGAGCGCCCGGCGCGGCGCCGGCTCGCTCGCGCGCTCCGCGCGCCGGATCACGCGCGCGGCCAGATCCGCGGGGAGCGAGAGGCCATCGCCGAGGCTC
>DYIW01000431.1 GCA_020723465.1 Phycisphaera mikurensis | reverse complement strand
CGTTCGTGCAGGTGAACGCGGCGCAGGCGTCGGCGCTCTTCGCCGAGGTGCTGCGCCAGCTCGGCGACGTGACCGGCCGCCACGTGTGCGACCTCTACTCGGGCTTCGGGCCGATCGCGTTGCGCCTCGCCCGCGCCGGCGCCCTGGTGAGCGCGATCGAGCGCAACCGCGAGGCGGTGCAGGACGGCCTGGCCGCGGCCGAGGAGAACGGCCTGCGCGGGAAGATGCGCTTCCTCGCCGCCGACGCCCTCGCCGGCTTGCACCGCGCCGCGGCGAGCGGCATCGACGCCCTGGTCGTGGACCCGCCGCGCCGCGGCCTGCAGGAGCCGCTCATCGACCTCATCTGCGCCCTGCCGCTCCGCCGCATGGTCTATGTCTCGTGCAATCCAGAGACGCACCTGCGCGACCTGGCGCTCCTCGCGCGCGCCTTCGACGTGGTCGAGCTGCGGCCAGTCGACCTCTTCCCGCGCACCGCGCACCTCGAGGTCGTGACACGACTCGAGCGCCGTTGATTGGTGGAGTCGAAGCGCGCAATGATCGCCGCCCTGATCACCGAGGTCTTCCCGGGAGAGGACGCCGAGCAACGGCTCGCGACGCGACTCGTGGAGGCGCGCCGCGAAGGCGCGACGCTGGCCCTCCTTCCCGAGCTGCCGCTCCAGTCCTGGTGTCCCTTGAGCAAGACGCCCCGCGACGAGGACGCCGAACCGCCCGGCGGCCGGCGGCACGCAGTCCAGGCGCGAGCGGCCGCGCGCGCCGGCATCGGCCTGGTTGGCGGTGCAATCGTGCGCGCTCCGGAAAGCGGCGCGCGATGCAACGT
Source organism: Phycisphaera mikurensis (assembly GCA_020723465.1). Classification (GTDB taxonomy): domain Bacteria; phylum Planctomycetota; class B15-G4; order B15-G4; family JADJEK01; genus JACQZJ01. The sequence continues at coordinate 2,706 of DYIW01000431.1, read as the reverse complement.
GGCGCTCGTCTTGGCCGCGGACGGGCGCCTGATCGAGACCTACGCCAAGCTGCACCTGCCGGACGAGGAGGGCTTCTGGGAGGCGCACCACTACGAGCCCGGCGAGGCGCCGCCGCGCGCCATCGACGCCTTCGACCTGTCGCTCGGCATCCAGATCTGCTCCGACATCAACCGGCCCTCCGGTGCGCAGATTCTCGCGGCCCAGGGCGCGGAGATGATCTTCGTGCCGCGCGCGACGCCAGCGGAGAGCTACGAGCGCTGGAAGCTGGTCCTGCGCGCCGCGGCCGTGACGAGCGCCGCCTACATCGTCTCGGTGAACCGGCCTGAGGGCGAGCCGGGCGTGAACGTCGCCGGCCCCTCCCTGGCCATCGACCCGTATGGCCAGGTGCTGATCGAGACCACCGAGCCGGTTCGCGGCGTGTCGCTGCAGCGGGCCGTGACGCAGGCGGCGCGCCGGGACTACCCGGGATACCTCGCGCTGCGGAGCGGCCTCTACGGCCGCGCCTGGCGCGACCTCGAGGGCGAGCAGAAGGCTTGAGCGCCGCGGCGCGCCGGCCTGCCCGCTCAGTCGATCTCCGGCCCCTGCGCCCAGCCGCCCGTGCGGAAGGAGTTGCCGGTCTCGGTCCCGGTGCCGTCGTTCGCCAGGTCGAGCCGGTTCTTCTTCATGGTGTTGCCCTGGACCAGCGCGTTCTGGCCGGTAATGCTAATCCCGTCGTCCTCGGACACGTAGACGGCGCACTTGGTGACCGTGACGCCGTTGCCGGCAACATAGATCCCGCCGTCGGTGCCGAGCAGCTTGCAGCCGAGGATCTTGGCGCCGGTCGCGCTCGTGGCGCGGATGCCGCCGCTCCTGCAGTTGATGATGGTGCAGTCCTTGACCGTGAGCCCGGTCGCTGTGCTGTACACGCCGTAGCCAAACGGCGGCGGCGCCCCGACCGAGAGGGCGTTCTGCACCGGGAACTTGCTGATCAGCACGTCGGCCGACGCGACGTCGATGCCGTTCCCGGCGCCGGCGCCGCCCGCGGGCCGCGCCTCGACACGCTGGAGCAGAGCAGCAACCCCTTCGCCCTGTTCGTGGTGGCGTACGTCGCCGCGCGGCGCAACCGGGACGGCGAGCGCCGGCACCGAGCAGGCCCTCGCCGATCTGCACGACCTCGCCACCCAGGAGAACTTGACGCGCACCGCGGCGACCGTGCCCGACCTGGGCGCCTTCGCCCGAGCGCCCGGCGCGCAATAGGGGCGAACGCCGTCTGTACAGCCGCGACTACAGCGCGGCGAGGATGGCGTCCGCCATCTGCGCGGTCGTGGCCGCGCCCTGCGCCACGACGGCCGGCCCGCCCGGCAGGCGCAGCATGTCGTAGGTGCGCACCCTGCCCTCGGCCACGATCCGCGCCACCGCTGCCCGCACGCGCGCCGCCTTCTCGGCCTCGCCCACGTGGTCGAGGAGCATGCCCGCCGAGAGGATCATCGCGATCGGGTTGGCGATCTGCGGCTCGAGCGCGGCGTACTTCGGCGCCGAGCCGTGCGTGGGCTCGAACACCGCGGCCTCGTCGCCGATGTTGCCGGAACAGGCGAAGCCGAGCCCGCCCACCAGCCCGGCGAAGGCGTCGGAAAGGACGTCGCCGAACAGGTTGGTAGCGACGATCACGCCGCACTCCTCCGGATTCTTGGTGAGCCACATCATCTGCGCGTCGATATTGACCGATCGCAACGCGATGCCCGGGAACTCGGCCGCGACCTGGCTGGCCGCCTCCTCCATCATGCCGGACGTCTCGCGCACCACGTTCGGCTTCTCGCACACGGTGACCGACCGGTAGCCGTGCCGCTCGGCGTGCTCGAAGGCCGCGCGCGCGATGCGCTCGCAGGCGCGGCGCGTGACGATGCGCACCGACAGGGCGAGGTCCCGGCCGGCCGTCGCGCTGAACGGCTTGAACTTGGGGTGCAGCGCCAGGGAGGCGCGCACCTCGGCCGGCGGGTCGGTCCACTCCACGCCCGCGTACAGACCCTCGGTGTTCTGGCGGAAGATGACCGCGTCCACGCGCGGCTCTTCCATTCCTCCGCCCGGCCCGTGGCGCACGAAGTTCAGCGGATTGCCCGGGAACGAGCGGCAAGGGCGCACGCAGATGTCCAGCTCGAAGAGCTGGCGCATGCGCACGATCGGGCTGCTGTAGGCGAGCCCCCTGCCCTTCAGCTCCGGCCGGAGCTCGAGCGCGGCCTGCATCTTGGGCTTCGACGTGATCGCGCCGAACAGGCCGAGCCTGTGCTCGGCGAGCAACTGGATGGTGCGCTCCGGCAGCGCGTCGCCCTCGTTCACCCAGCACGCCCAGCCCACGTCGCCGTGGACGTATTCGGCGTCGAAGCCCACCGCGTCGAGCACGCGCAGCGCCTGCGCGAGCACGCTCGGACCGATCCCGTCTCCCGGCATGGTGACCACCGTGCGCCGCGCCATCTCGCCTCCTTCACGTGGCGCGCAGGCGCGCGCGCACCAGGTTCTCCACGCCGCCCGCGGCCACGAGCCTTTGGGGAACTTCGCTCAGGGGCGGGAAGGAGAAGGTCCTCCCGCCGCAACGGAGGATCCCGGCAACGAAGTCGAGCTCGACCTCGCCGCCCGGGATGATCGTCTTCTCTCCGGCCGCGAGCGCCGCACTCTCTGTCGCCTTGAGGGACGAGATGAACGCGCGCGACTCGATGCACACCAGGCCGTTG
>DYIW01000430.1 GCA_020723465.1 Phycisphaera mikurensis | reverse complement strand
AGGAAGCGCCGCGCCGTGGCCAGGTGCTGGCGCGCCAGCACGTCGGTCGGCACGAGCAGCGCGCCTTGGTGGCCCGCGCGCGCCGCGGCGGCGAGCGCCACCAGCGCCACCGCGGTCTTCCCCGAGCCCACGTCGCCATGCAGCAGGCGGTGCATGGGCGACGGCCGCGCGAGGTCGGCGAGGATCTCGTCGAGAGCGCGCCGCTGCGCCGTGGTCAGCGCAAACGGCAGGGCCGAAAGCAACGTCGCGACTTCCTGCGGCGAGGGCGCCACGCGCCGCGGCTTGACGCGCCGGCCGAGCGCGGATCGCGCGCGCTCGAGCGGCAGCAGGATGCGGAAGAACTCCTCATAGGCAAAGCGCCGGCGCGCCTGCTCCAGCTCCTCCTCGCTGCCGGGAAAGTGCAGCGCCGCGAGCGCGGCGCCGAGCGGCAACAGGCCGGCCGCCGGCAGCGCGGCGTCCATGCGCCAGTCCGGGAGCACCGGTGCGAGCGCGGGCAGCAGGCCGGCGACCAGACGGCGAAAGAGCCGCGGCGGCACGCCCGCGGGCAGGTCGTACACCGGGACGCGGCCAGCCTGCGGCGGCGCGCCCGGCGCGCCCGACCGCTCGTAGTCCTCGGCCAGCAGGCTGCGCGTGCCGTCCCGCTCCCCGACCCTGCCCTGGAAGAAGAAGGCCGCCCCCCGCGCAAAGTTCGACTTCAGGTGGTGCTGGTTGAAGAACAGGACCTCGATGGCGCCGCTCTCGTCCTCGACCAGCACGCGCACCAGCGAGCGCCGGCCGCGCCTGCTGGCGCGCACCACGCCGGCGATCGCGGCGCGCGCGCCGGGCACGAGGTCCTGCACCGCGCTCGGCGCCAGGCGCTCGCGATGGCGGCGCGGCACGTGCAGCAGGAGGTCCCGCACGTCGAGCATGCCCGCTGCCGCCAGCGCGCCGGCGCGCGCCGGGCCGATCCCCTTGAGCGAGGAGACCGGCGCGTCAAGCCCTGGAAGAACCGCTCCCTCTGGCATGCACCGGAGTGTGGCGAACCGCGGCGGCGAAGTCCACGAAGCAGGCCGAACGCCCGCTTGCGGCCGGCTAGAATGTCGCGCCATGAAGACGCTCCTCCTATTCGCGGCGCTCCTCGTCCTCCAGGACGACAAGGGCAAGACCGCGCTGGAACAGCTCTTCGAGCAGAAGACGGCCGAGCTGGCCGCGGCCGAGGCCCGCCTCGAGGAAGCCTACGCCCGGCTCGAGCGCCTCTTCGCCGAGGCGAGCACCGATCCGGCGGCGCTCGCCGGCAAGGTCGCCGCGGCCATCCAGGCCGAGACGCCCGCGCTCCGGGACAAGCTCACGGGTGCGGGCACCGCGCGCGCGCCGGCCAAGGCGGCCCAGTTCGTGATCGCCCAGGAGGGGCTCGCGGCCGCGCTCGCGCAAAGCGACCTCGACCCCGTGCTGCAGGAACCCCTGGTGCAGCTCCTCTCCACCCCTCTCCTGCCGAGCCTGCTCGACCCCGAGGCGGCCGACCTCGAGCCGCGCGTGCAGAGCTTCGTCCAGGAGTTCTTCCGTCCCGGCCAGGAGTTCGCCCGCGTCTGGAACGACTCCCTCTTCCCGCACGTCGCGGCCGCGCGCCTGTACGCGCGGGCGCGCGCCAGCTATATCGAGGTCGGCCAGCGCCTCGAACGCGAGCGCTCGCCCGAGCGCTTCGCCGCCGGCGGCGAGCGCCTGCCGCCGGGCATGGTGGAGGTGAAGGCGGGCAACTACGAGATCGGGCCCTACACGGGCTGGGTGCAGGGGCGCAAGGGCATCGGCAAGAAGAGCAAGCGCGTCAGCCTGCGCGCCTTCTTCATCGACCGCACCGAGGTGACCAACGCCGAGTACCTGGTCTTCTGGAAGTCGCTCGGCGAGGAAGCGCGCCTCGCGCACCTGCCGCGCTACTGGACCAAGAGCGAGGACGGGGAGGTTTCCTTCCCCGAGGGGCGCGGTGACCATCCGGTCGTGGGCGTGAGCTGCAACGACGCGCTGGCCTACGCCGCCTGGTGCGGCAAGCGCCTGCCCACCGAGGACGAGTGGGAAGCGGCCGCGCGCGGCCTCGAGGGCCGCACCTATCCGTGGGGCTTCGAGTACGAGTCGGGGCGCGCGAACGACCGCGACGCCGCCATCGGCGACACCGCTCCTGCCGGCTCCTTCCCCGCGGGCGCGTCGCCCTGCGGCTGCCTCGACCTGGCCGGCAACGTGGAGGAGTGGACCGCGTCGACCGAGGACGGCGAGACGCTCGCGGAGCGCATCGACTCCAACCTGCTTCTCGTGGTGATCCGCGGCGGCAACTTCAACTCCGGGGCGAGCAACGTGTCCGCGACCTTCCGCTGGGTCTATCCCGGTCTCTCGACCGAGAACGAATGGACCGGCTTCCGCTGCGCTCTTTCGGCGGACAAGTGACCGTGGCAATCTCGCGGAACGTCCTGCTGCTGCTCCTGCGCTCGCTCGGCGAGATCCTGACCCTGCCGCTGCATCTCGCGGTCTTCTTCCTGCGGCGCACGCGCATCCGGCGCGAGATCCGCGAACTGCTCGAGGCGCGCCGGTGAGCGAGCGCGCCGCCGAGCGCCTGCGCTCCTGGCTGCTCTTCCTGTTCGGCGCCGCGTGCATCATCGCCACCCTCGACGTGGCCTTCGAGACCTCCCTGTTCCTGCGCGCGCGCGGGTGCCTCTGGCGCACGGTGGAGATCCTCTTCGCGGCGACCGCGGCGGTCGTGACCTACCTGCTGGTGGTGCGCGCGTGCGTGGCGAGCGTGCTCATCTACCTGCGCTCCCTGCCCGCGCTCGCGTTCTTCGTCTACGCCATGATCAGGATGCGCAGCGCGCCCTCCGAGCGCTTCCACTTCGTCGAGTACGGCGTGCTCTACCTGCTGGCGCTGCGCGCGACCGTGGTCGACGTGCGCAACCTCCTGGCCTACTTTGTCGCCCTGGTTGCGACCGCGCTCGCCGGTTGGATCGACGAATGCGCGCAGGGGCTGTCGGCGGTGCGCTACTTCGACGTCGAGGACATCAAGATGAACGTGGTCGCCGCGTTCCTCGCCGGCCTCGTCTTCTTCTCCTTGTTCGGTGCGCGTCCGGCGCGCGCGCGCTTCGCCGCGTGACGCAGAGCGCGCGCAGCGCGCTCGCGGCACGCGTTTCCCGGCGCAATGGGACACAGGCTGCTATACTTCCCCTGGTTCGTGCAGTGGTGCACGGACGACACCGCAGAGGAGCGCGTGCGCAAACGCAAGGTCCGCATCCTGCACGAGGGACACGAGTACTACCTCGTGGACCGCGGGCGCACGTCCGCGGCGCGCACCATCACGCTGCTCAAGCGCGTCGAGCAGGACGACCAGTGCGCCGGCGGCGCGGTGCTGGTGCGCACCGACATCGGCGACTGTCTCGCGATCGCGCGCTGGTCGGACGGCGCGGTGGACGTGGCGGCAGGCCACGAGTCGCTGCGCGAGATGTTCCAGCGGGTCGTGGAGCGCTACCTCGAGGAGTTCCGCGTCGGACGCGCGACGAGCGCGGGCAAGCCCTA
>DYIW01000429.1 GCA_020723465.1 Phycisphaera mikurensis | reverse complement strand
CCCCGGAATGAACCTCACCCCGCGTCCTGAGCCGGCCGGGCGGCGAGAGCCGCCTCGATGCGCGCCACGCGGTCTTCCAGCTCGCGCACCCGCGCGCGGAGCGCCTCGATCTGCCCGTCCGCTTGCGGCGCGCGGCCCGGCGCGGGGGCCGCGGGCTGCGGCGCGTCGCTCTCCTCGGCCACCAGCAGGTCCTGCATCTCCGCCTCGGCGCGGCAGGCGTGCGCGTAGCGCACGCCGCGCGCCACGCCCGCGCGCGTCAGGCGCGCGACGAGCGGCGGTGAGCGCGACGCCAGGCCGTCGAGGATCTGCTGCAGGTCAGGAAGGGTTGGGATGTCGCGCATGCGGCTGGCGCGCTGGCGCAGGTCGCCCGTCGACTGCGGGCCGCGCAGCAGTAGCTCGGCCAGGACCGCCAGCTCCGCGCCGCGCAGGTCGAGGTTCTTGCCCAGGTCCTGGCGCCAGCGGTCCACGCGACCGCCCTCGCCGGGGAAGAAGCGCGTGACCAGGCCGCGCTGCTGCAGGCGCTCGAGCGCGCGCGCCACCTGCGCCTCGTCGTAGTGAACGATCGGGTCGCGGTTGCTGCGCTGGCCGCAGCCGGCGACGACGGCGTTCAAGGTCATGGGATAGGCCTGCGGCGTGGCCAGGCCCTTCTCGATCAGGACGCCCAGGACGCGCTGTTCCTCGCCGTCGAGGATGAGCGGCGCGGGCGCGCCCTGCGTGATCTCGCCATCGTTCATGTCGCCTCCTGCCTCCAGCGCCGTCTCCGTTCATGCCGGCCGGCGCAGCCTGAGCGTCCAGTCGCCGAGCACGCTCCAGAAGTAGCTGCGCTTGCGGCCGATGTCGTCCCCCACTTCCATCCAAGTCGCCGCCTGCGACTCGATCTCGAAGTAGCGCGCCCAGGCTGCGCCGAAGGTCGCCCCCGCGGCGAGCGCCGGACAGAAGCCGCGCGGCTCGTCGTAGAAGACCTTGGCCCGGCCCGCGAGCGCCAGCCCCTGCGCGAAGAACAGCAGGCCGGCCGCGGAGTTGTCTTTGCCGTAGCCCGGATCGGTGCAGGGCAGGGTCTCGGCGCCGGCGGGCGAGATCGCCTCGCAGCCGGTGTGGAGGTAGAAGGACGCGCCGTCTTGCAGGGCGCCGTCCTGCCACAGCGCGCGCAGCGCCGCGCAGTCGAGCCGTTCGCCCCGCTCGAACGAGCTGCCCCAGCGGTCGCTGTGGGCGCGGATGGTCCGCAGCACGGCCGGGCGCTTCAGCCAGGCCACGGCCTCGAGAAGCCCGGGCGCGCCCTGCACGTCCAGCTCGGGCGCGGCCAGCGCGGCCCACTCGGCCGCCGCCTCCTTGAGCACGCCGTAGCCCGAGCCCAGGCCGTGCGAGATCGACGCGGGCTGGAAGACCGGGTCCAGCTCGCCCGTGCGATAGCGGTGGTTGCGCTCGAAGTACTCGAGGAGCAGGCGCGTCTCCTGCGCCGCATCGGCGGCCACGCCGCGCGCGTTCAAGCGCGACACGAGCACGTCGGGCCGGGCGATGCAGTTGCTGCGCTCGCGGTCCGCGGCCGAGCACTCGGCGTCCCGGACCTCGTCCAGCGGGATGACGTGCAGCGCGGCCACGTTGCCCTGCGGGTCGAGCACCTCGCGCACCTCGAGATGGCCGTCGTTCACGTGGAAGAAGTCCTCGTACACCAGGCCGCCGCGCTCGAAGTCCTGGGCGATGCCCCCTCCCTCCGGCACGCCGTCCGGGAAGACCGCGTGCCAGTAGGGCAGGCGCTCGCGCGGCTGGGTGTAGAGCCGCTCCCAGCGGCCGTCGAGGTCGCCAAGCACCAGGTCGCAGGTGTGCGCCACGCCTTCCGGCACGGTGCTCAGGAAGTCGATCGGCTCGGCGAAGGCCTTCTCCCGGTCGGTTCCGCGGTTGAGGGTCAGCTCGCAGTGCTTGCGCCAGTTGACGGTGCGCACGAGGAAGGCTTCGGGAAAGGCGCCGACCAGCACGACGCCGGCGAGCGCTGGATCGGCCGCGCACACAGCGCGCAGGAACTCGCGCAGCGCCAGAAGCGTGAGGCCGTCCTGGTGGCGCGCGCCGCCGTACAGGTCGGCCCGGACGAGCGCCGCGCGGAAGCCCTCGGCCGCGAGATCGGCCAGCCAGCGCTCCAGGCAGACACGGAGCGCGCCGCCCTTCTGGTCGAGCAGCCTCCCCTCGACCAAGGCGAGAACGAGGGGCGCGGCCGCATCCGCGCAGGAGGCGGCCGCCAGCTTCTCCAGGCGGAGGATCTCGGCGCTTCCGTCCGCGTCCTGGTCACGGCCCGGGAAGCGCGCGCAGACGGCGTCGAGGGATTCGTCCCGAGCAGTCGCCTGAGGCAGCGCCAGAAGCGCGACGAGGAGCGCGATGCTTGCGGTCATGCCTCCATCATGAAGAAGCACCCGCGCCGCGCCAAGCGCGAGCACGGCGCGTCTGCGCGCCGTGCGTTCATTCCGGGGCGGGAGCGGGCTCCCCGGCCTCCATGACAAGAAGCCGAGGCACCCGAGTGCGCGGAGGCCGGCAGTCGGCCGAGGGATCCTCCGGCTTCCAACTTCGGACTTCGAACTTCAAGCTCGCGGCGGCGCCGGCCGGACCCGACCAGCAAGCGGGGACACGTTTGGGTGCGGCGCCGCCGCGATGTGCCTGCGCCGCCCGCCACGTCGCGCCGGACGCGCCCGCGCCGCTGCCCAGAAGCCTCTCGAGCTACGAGGCCGCCGCCCGGATCGCGCTGCCGGCGGCCGCGCCTGCCGCGGATCCGGCGCTGCACCACGTGTTCCGTCTCAGCGAGAACATCGTCTCGGGCGCCGAGCCGGAGGGTGAGGAGGCGATGCAGGCGCTCGCGAACATGGGCATCCGCACCATCCTCAGCGTGGACGGCAAGACGCCGGACGCGGCCGCGGCCGAGCAGCACGGCATGCGTTACGTCCACGTGCCCATTCGCTACCAGGGCGTGACCGGCGAGGAGCTGCTGGCCATCGCCAAGACCTTCCGCGAGCAGCAGGGCCCGTTCTACGTGCACTGCCACCACGGCCAGCACCGCGGCCCGGCGGCGGCCGCGCTCGGCCGCGTCGCGCTGGACGGGGCCTCGCGCGAGCAGGCCCTGGCCGAGATGCGGCAGTGGTGCGGGACCTCGCCCAAATACGAGGGCCTGTACGACGCCATCGCCTTCGGCGACCTGCCGGACGCCGAGGAGTCCGCGCGCTGCGCGTTCGACTTCCCCGCCGCCCACCGCTTCCAGGGCTTGCGCCAGGCCATGGTGGAGGCGAGCCGGGCGTTCGAGGCCGTGGAGAAGCTCGGCCGGCGCAACTGGGAGCCGGATCCGTCGCACCCGGACGCGAGCGCGCGGCACGAGGCGGAGAGGCTCGCGGAGATCCTCGCCCAGTGCGCCGCGACGGACGAGGTACGCGAGCGGCCGGAGGACTTTCGCGTCTGGCTGGGTCAGACCGAGGCGGAAGCGCGCGAGGCCGCGCGGCCTGCCACGAGGGCTTCCGGGACTGAGAGCCTGAGCAGGTATCTACCGGTAGCCGCGCCGGGTCGAGGAGCGAGCA
>DYIW01000041.1:21463-27736 GCA_020723465.1 Phycisphaera mikurensis | reverse complement strand
CGTCGAGGTAGAAGGCTTCGAGCAGACGCGCGCGCGCCCGCGACAGGCGGCCGAGGCCGAAGTGCAGCAGGGCCGCGGCCGCGGGCGTGGCCGGCGGCGCGGGGTCTCCTGCGAGATCCAGACATTCGGGCGGCACGACCGCGGGCCGCTGGCGGCGCAGGTGGTTCCACAGGAGGTTCCGCGCCACGGTCTGCAGCCAGGCCAGGGGCTCGGCGGGCATGCCCTTCCTGCCCCACGCCGCCACCGCCCGCAGCCACGCTTCTTGCGTCACGTCCTCGGCCAGCTCGCGGTCGCCGCCCGCGCGACGAGACACGAAGCGATAGAGTGGAGCGATCGTGTCGCGGTAGACGTCAATCCAGCGCTCTTCCAGCGGCTCGCTGCGGCTCACTGCGCGCGCTCCTCGGCCGGACTTTCCGGCACGTTCGGATTCTCCCTCACCATGACGCGCGAGCGGGACGAAACCCACGGTGAGAATCGAGACCGCGGGCAGACGCCGGTTCAAGCGCCCGCGCGCGGGCGGTCGATGATCGGAACATGGGGTCCGTTACGCAACCCGCGCAGGGATCGCCGGCGTCCGCCGCGCCGCAGAGCCGCGTGATCGGGCCGAAGCGCGACCCGTCGCCCTGCTGCGCTCATCACCCGCATGTCGCACCCACGAACTGCTGCCCCAGGTGCGGGTCGCTGCTCTGCGACGCCTGCGTCACGGTGCGCGACGTGCGCGGCGTGGTGATCGAGGTCTGCGCCTGCGGCGGCGTGTGCGAGCCGCTGTCGGCCGCCGAGGCCGGAGTCGCGCAGGAGCCCTTCGCGCGCCACCTCGCCGCGGCCTTCTCCTATCCCTTCGCCGGACAAGGGCGGTACCTGCTGGCCGGCGGCACCGCCGCGGTCGCGGTCGCCCAGACCCTCCTGACAATGGGCATGAGCGTCGGCCCGATTTTCGGCTGCACGGCCCTGCTCCTCTCCGTCATCCTGCTCGGCTACGTGGCGGACTACCTCATGGACGTGGTGGTCTCTACCACGCGCGGCGGCGCGGAGCCGCCCGACTGGCCCGACTTCTTCGATCCCATCGGCTCGCTCCAGGGCCTCGGCCGGCTGCTCGTGCCGGCCGCGGTCTGCTTCGGGCCTGCGTACGCGGCCGGGCGCCTCTTCGGCAGCGCCTCGATCGCGTGCTGGCTGCTGGTGCTCGGCGGCCTCCTCTGCTTTCCCATGAGCCTGGCGCTCTCGGCGCTCCTCTGGAGCCTGCTGGCCGGCCTGTCGCCGCGCCGCGTGTTCCGCTCGATCGCGCGCCTGCCCCGCGACTACTTCGCGGCCTGCGGCCTCTTCACCGTACTCCTGGCGCTCCTGCCCTGCGTGCTGGTCGGGACCGGCGCCGTGCCCTGGGTGGGCGGGCTCTTGGGAGCGAGCGCGGCCTTCTACCTGCTGATCGTGTCGATGCGCGTGATCGGGCTCATCGGCCTCGTCCACGCCCGCGACCTCGACCTGAGCTGACCGCCGCGGCCCTCCGCCCGCGGCCGCGCTACGCGGCCTCGTCGATCAGCGTGATGCCCTTCATGCGGCAGAGGCGCTCCAGGTCCTTCCTGATGTCGCCGTAGACCGTCTGGCGGTGCAGGCCGGCGGTCCAGTTCAGCCAGAGCTTCTCGGCGTCGCCGTCGATCTGCACGGCGATCTTGGTGCGGCAGCCGCGCTCGCCGTCGGGCGCCTCGATCACGGTTCCGGTGAAGAAGCGGATCGTGTCCACGCCCGTGGTAATGAGCTGGGTGACGCGCTGGCCGACGCGCATGCGCACCTGCGGCACGCAGCCCTCCTGGCGCTCCATGATCGTGCGCAGCAGGTAGGGCGCCATCTCGCCGTCCGGGCCGTCCATCTTCCGGCTGCCCAGGCAGTGCGCCAGGATGATGGCGTTCCGCGATTCGTCCATGGTCGGGTCGCTGATGAAGCCAGGCTTGCCGGTGAGGCCCTGGATGAGGGCGTGCGTCACGCAGCAGTCCAGGTCCGACTCGCAGCAGCCGCCCAGGCCCATGTCGTTCAGGCGCACGAAGCCGACGCAGGGGAAGGCCGGCAGCTTGCGATACATCGAGCCGTAGCAGTCGGCGGTGAGCACCGTGCCCTGCTCCGCGGCGAGGAGCGACTCGAAGGCCAGGGCCTGGCGGCAGGAGCGGTAGATCTCGTCGCGCGGCGGCTCCACCACCTTCTCGGCGCCGGCGATCCACTGCTGCGTCTCGGCCTCGGCCGCGGCCGGGTCGACCGCCTCGTACGCGTCCAGCACGCGTTGCAGGTCGACGACGGCGATCTCCGTGCCGAACTTGTCGGCCACGGCCCGCACGTAGGCTTCGTCCGGCCGGTTCGTGGTGACGTCGCAGATCTTGGCCTCGCGCAGGTGGTGGATGCAGCGGATGGGGCGCACGGCGCGGGCGAGGTCGGCGAGATCGCTCGTCAAGAGTACGTCGAGGTGGGAGTTCGCCTGGCGCAGCGCGCCGAAGCCGGTCCACTCGTGCCCAGAGTAGGGGGCGGCGAAGAGGACCGTCGGCTTCTTGAGCGCGAGCAGCGGCGGGAGCATGGCCGACACGCCCATGGAGAGGTGGATGGCCAGGATGCCGTCCGCGTCCTGCAGCGACTCGGCGAGGCGCGCGCTGGCGCCGGCCTCGGTCACGGTCTCGTTGACGAAGAAGTCGACGTCGGCGAAGTCCTTCGTCATGCGCGCAAACTCGGCCTCGTAGCGCTGGACCTCCCCGGCCAGATCCATCTTGGGAGTCGGCCACATCGCGTTCGGGATGCCGAGGTAGAGCTTCGCGATCCTGACCTTCGACGTGCGGCAGCCCGGGCTGACCAGATCCGCGCCCAGCGGCAGGCGCAGCCCGGCGAACAGCGATCGACTGGCGAGGCACGCCGCGCATCCGGCCGCGGCCGCCTGGAGAAACTCCCTGCGTTTCATGGTCCTGACCGGCTCCTTTCTGGCGCGGAGCGGACGCACCGGTCCGCCTGGCAGAGCGCCAGCATACCGGGAAAGACGGCCAGAGGCGCCTGGCCTGCTACCGCGGCCAGAACCAGCCGAAGGCCGCTCCGGTCACCAGGCCGTAGACCACGCCATCGAAGAGGAACTTGAGCGTGATGCTCCAGCGCACGCCCTTCCAGATCGAGTCCTGAAGGGCGGCAATGCCGTAGCCGAGGACGGCCGCGGTCGTGGTCACGCGGAAGACCGGCCGGAAATCGGCGCCGTGCTCGAGCGCCAGCTTGGCGATGTAGCCGCAGAAGACGCCGATCAGGAGCGAGAAGAGGAACCACTGGACGAGGCTCTTGCCGATGGCCGGGGCACCGTTCGGGACCACGTTCATGAAGCCCACCGGCCCCTGCTTGTACTTCTCGATCATCTCCGGCGTGCACGAGTCCTTCATGGAGCCGGGGCACGGGAACATGTAGCAGCCGGGCTGAAGGCCCTGCGCGCGCATCTCCGCGAGCAGCTTCTCCTCGCCCGGCAGCTTGCGCCAGTCGCCCTTGTGGATCGGGAGCGCCATGTGAATGATGGAGCTCACGACGAACACGAACACCGCGGACAAGAGGATGGGAAGCCAGAGATCCGCCAGGTTGACCATTTGTCATCTCCAGGTCCGGGGCCTTGCGGCGGCGTGCGTTGCGCCCGCCCCGGGACATGCGCGGAAGATAGCAGCGCCGGCCGCCCCGGCAAGCTATCGGGATCGCGCGAGGAGGCGAACCATGAGAAAGACCGTCACGCTCGCGGCCCTGATCGGCGCGCTGTTCGCGCCGCCCGCTGCCGCGCAGGACGAGGACGCGAAGCAGATGCCGGACCAAGCGGTCGCGCCAGCCAGCGCGCTGCCCGAGGCGGAAGATGTCGCCGGCGTGCCGGCCGAGGACCTGCGCGCCGGCGGCGACGAGAAGAAGCGCTACGTGCTCATCGGGTTTGACGCAGAGCGCGCGGCGCCGCGGGAGGGCTATGGCCTGTTGCTCGTCCTTCCCGGCGGCGACGGGAGCATCGACTTCCACCCCTTCGTCAAGCGCCTGCACCAGCACGCCGTGCCGCAGGGCTTCCTCACCGTGCAGCTCGTGGCGCCCGCCTGGACCAAGGAGCAGGCCGAGAACCTGGTCTGGCCCATCGAGAAGAACACCGTGGACGAGGCGCGCTTCACCACCGAGGAGTGCGTCCTCGACGTGGTGAAGGAAGTGCAGAAGAAGGTCAAGGTCGACCGCGAGCGCGTCTTCACCCTGACCTGGTCCTCGAGCGGCCCGGCGGGCTACGCCCTGTCCCTCTTGCCGAAGTCGCCGATCACCGGCACCTTCGTCGCGATGTCCGTCTTCAAGCCCGAGGAGTTGCCTTCCCTCAAGGAGGCCAAGGGCCAGCCCTACTACATCCTCCACTCCCCGGACGACTTCATCCCCATCGCCATGGCCGAGAAGGCGCGCGACGACCTGAAGAAGAACAAGGCGAAGGTGGAGTTCCAGACGTACGCGGGCGGCCACGGCTGGCACGGCGACGTCTACGGCACCATCCGCGCGGGCCTCGAGTGGCTGGACCAGAACAAGGCCAAGCCGCGCAAGGGCTCGTGAGCGCGGCCGCGCCGCGCGCCGGAAGCGCGCTGGCGCTCCCCTCGCGTCACTTGCCGGATGGGCCCTCCGGCCGCAGAATCACGAGGACTTGGTCCAGGAACTCCGGCCTCACCTCGGCCGCGGCCCTGGCGTAGCCCGGCGCGTCCACGCGCAGCCGGCAAGGACGCGAAACCGGCACCGGCACCGGCAGCGTGGGTGTGGGCGACGAGAACTCCCCCCTCCCCTTCACCATGATGTGCACGGAACCGTCTCGCCACTCGGCCGTGACCATGCCCAGCGGTCGATCGCCCAGGTCGAACACGGACACGGTGCAACCCTGCTCCACGCCGGCCCAACCGCCGTCCTCCGTGAGCAGCAGGACCCTCACCGCCCGCCCGTACGGCCCGCCCGATACCGTCGAGAGGTCGACATCCAGCTCGCGGCGTTCCGGCGCGGTCAGGTCCACCTCGACCAGGTCCGCGGCCTGCCAGTGCGTGGGCGCGACGGCAAGGGTCAACGGCCGCGCAGGCAGCTCCTTCAGCTCCGCGATCCCCGATTCGTTCGTGATCACCGGCCACTCCGGATCTCTCAGGGAGTCGACGCGCGCGTTCCCTTCGCCGAGCGGCCAGATCGCTGCTCCTGCCGCCGGCCGGCCGAGTGCGTCGAGGACCCGCACGCGCAACGTGCGCTCCGGATACAGGGTGACCTCGAACTCGTGGTCACCGGCCGCGAAGGACCCGCTCGCGACCACAACGTCGACGTAGCCGGACCTCCTCGCCCAGACGAGGTAGTTCCCTTCCTCGAGCACACTGATGCGGAAGCGTCCATCCTGTCCAGTCGTGACCCGTCCATCCCAACCTGCTCCGCCTCGGCTCTGGTCCCACGCCGATACCTCCACCCCTTCCATCGGCGTCCCCGTCTGGCCGTCCACCACTCTCCCGAGGAGGACGACCTCAGGCCCTCCCGTGTCCCCGATCACGAGGCGCACGTCCTCGCTTCCGGCCTCCACGCAAAGCGTCGCGGATTCCTCCGCGGACGGCCCGCGAACCTGCAGGCGATACGAGCCCGCGACAAGCCCGTCCACGGCGAATGCGCCCTCGCGGTCCGTGTTTCTGGAGTCGCAGCCGAACAGGCGAAGGGCCTCCGACACCTCGGCCGCGTCGCCTCCCTCAGACTCCAGCGAGATCTCGACCAGCCGTCCGGAGACCTTGCCGTGCAATGGATCGGTCACCCGTCCCGCGATGCGGTAGCCCTTGGCCAGGACGATGTCGAGCCGTTGCACGGCCCCGCCACGGCCAGCTCCCCGGACCAGCGTGTTCGCGTACCCCTTCGCGCTGATCAACAGCCCCTCCAGCCGCGAATGGAAGCTCACCGTGACCGAGAAGGAGAAGCACCCTTCCTTGTCGGTGCGCTCGACCCCGGGGAAGAACATCTTGCGGATTTCTGCGCCGGTGACCGGCGCCCCCGCTTCGTCGCGAACGACTCCGTCGATTTGCACGACACCTGCGTCGCGGCGCTCGTACTCGGGTTCCACGATGTCAAGCGGCCCCTCCGCCGGCAGGGCGACCGCGCCCATCCAGGTTTGGCTCCCGCCCTTCCTCACGCGCAGGGTCCACTCGCCCTCCGGCAGCCTGAACCGGAAGGTCCCCTCGGCATCCGTCACCTGCTCTCCCGCGAACACCGGAACAAGCACCGTCTCGCCCGCGGTACGGACGGCGTGCCGCACAGGGTAGTCTG
>DYIW01000041.1:0-21453 GCA_020723465.1 Phycisphaera mikurensis | reverse complement strand
CCACCGTGCGGCCCGCCACGGGCGCCCCCGCCGCCGTGTGCACTGTCCCCTCCACCTGATACACCGCTGAGAGCGGAACGGTCACGTCCGTCACACGCTCTCCGGGGCCGGCAAAGACATACACCCCGTGCTTCGACATCAATCCCTCGGCCTCCCCCACGAGGACGCAGTCCTGAGCCGCCATCACCAGCTCGAACCGCCCGGCGGCGTCGGCCGCGCACCGCCCCAGCTCCACGGCATCCCCGAGCGCGACGTGATCCCCTTGCGCGAACACCGCGCGGATCACCGCCCCAGCCACTGGGACCTCGCCCGCCATGACCGTGCCGGCGACCAGGCACTCCTCTGCCCCCGGCTCGAGCCGGCCGGTGGCCTGCGGCGCCTTCTCCTCTTCCACCGCGCGCGGCGCGCGTTCCGCATGCGGCGCCTCTGGGCGTTCGCGCCCTGATTCGCCCTTGCCCCATGGCCACAGGAAGTACGCCCCGGCCGCCCAACACGCCCCGATGACGAACAGCCAGGTTGCCCACGTCTTCGTCATGACTCACCCCCCGCCGGCGTAAGCCCCGCGCTGGCGGGAGGTCAATCTACAGCAGGCCATGCACCCGGCACAAGAGCCCAGAGCGCTCGCCCAAGCCCGGCAGCCTGCTCAAGCACTGTCCCGGCCGCTCCGACGCAGAGCACCGGCAGCCGCGTCGCGCCGTGCCTCTTTCGCACTCGACCCATCAGGCCCGCCTTCGCCCGACGTGGGCCGCGATCCAGACGAGCAGCGCCTCCAGAGCCGCCTCCCGGTCTAGTGCTCTGCGCCGCCCGGCTTCAGCGCTACTGCGACCCCTCCGCCTCCCTGCGCGCGTTGAAGCGCGCCAGGGCGTCCGCGAAGCGGTCGTGCTCGTCGGCGCCCACCGCCTCCGCGGCAGCCGTGAGCGCTTCGCTCACCTGCTCGGTCAGCGGCCCGTGCTCGCTCAACAGGTACGCGGCGTAGCCGCGGCGGCTCGCATCCATGCTCGCATCGCCCAGCGCCCGCATCACGGCTTCCGAGTGCTGTGCGATCTGCTCCGGGAAGCGGCCCATGGAGTAGACGACCGCCTCCCGGACGCTCCCGTCGGCGTCGTCCAGGCAGCGGGCCAGGGCTGGAAACACACGGTCGCCGTTCTCCCGGAAGTAGGCGAGATCCCGGACGGCGAACATCCGCGTGGCCGCGTCGTCCGATGCACACTCGGCCAGACGCCGGTCGAGTATGTCGGCGGGGGGCTGGGAAACGGTGACGGTCTGACGATCCTCGATCGTCCCGTAGATCGGAGACAGGTCGAGGGAGAGGTCCAACTGGTATTCGCCCGATGGCTCGGCCACCGGCACGTCGCACGTGCCGCTTCAACCATACTCGGCGGCCATCGGGTTCCCTCGCGTGCCTTCCCGCTCGAGCGTCAGTTGAATCCGAGACTCGCCGCCACTGGCCGTTCTCGCGATCCGCAGCGTCGCGCCATTGGCGTCTTTCAATCCCACGTTCACCAGTGCATTGGGCCCACGCATGGACGACCTGGCCTCGAAGTGGAACGGCGGGCCGAGCCGGAGCGCCTTGCCCGCGGCCGCGGCCTCTGGCGTGTCGTGCACTTCCACCTGGCCGTTGATGAAGAACAGGTTGGTGTCGCCCTGGTTGAGCCTCCAGAAGACGTACATCTTGCCGGCAGACGGCGCCGCCGGCGGGCCGAACAGCTCGACGCTGAACTTCGCCTCGCCGAACTCGATGGGCATGCAGAAGCTGAACCGGTCGTCATCGGCACCGAAGCTGCCCTCCTCGGCGGCCACGATCGTCTCGAAGCTGCCGTCACCGTCGAGGTCGAGCGCGGCCTGGTCGTACTCGCCCGCCTTCGCGCCCGACGCCTCGATGCGGCAGGGCACGACGCGCAGCGTGTCGAGCATGACCTCGACGCGCAGGTAGAACGGTCTCGGCGGTTCCGTCGCCGCGGGCTCCTGCGACGCGACGAGCAGGCCGGTGGCAGCCAGCGCCTGCTGGAGGACCAGGGACAAGAGCATGCTCATACCGCCTCCCAGGAGGGAATGAGTGGGCGCCGGCCGAGAGCAGTGCCCGGCAGGCTGATCAGGAACCAGTGTATCAGCCCGTCGGGCAAGTCATCCCACCTGTGGCGGCGCCTCTCGGCCGAGATGCGCTCGCCCGCGGCGCCCCGCACGTGCGCGCAAGACCCGGACCCCGCGTGAGCCCGAAGCGGTCCGGGCAGGGTCGCCGAGGTCACATGCCGGCCGGGCCGATGGTCCAGGGAATGTCGAGCGTCCCGCCCACCGCCGGCATGGAGGTCCGACAGAGCCGCCCCTCCCGCCATGACAGGAAGACGATCGAGGGGTCCTCCAGCGGGCGGTCGAAGCGAAACGAGACGCGGGTCGGGCCGACGCCGTCCGTCTCGAGCACCTCGACGCGGAAGAGGCCGGCCTCGACGATGTCGCCGCGCCGGAACGGCAGCCGCGAGCTGCGGTAGAGGAGATCGAACGGAGTATCCATCATCCGCCCGCCCCGGGTCGCCAGCTCGAGCGTCCGTTCGTCCCGGCGCGTGCAGACGTGGTCGCACCGCGCCAGCGAGAGCACGCGCCAGGAGCGGGGCGCCAGCGCGCCCTGCAGCCAGCGCACTGCGGGGAGGTAGATGCCGGCGAGGTGGTCGGGGGCCGCGAGCACGACGACGTCCTGGCTGCCGGCAGGAGCCCCGGGATCCAACTCCGCCTCGAGCGCCGCCGCCTCCGCGGCGCGGCGCTGGACGATCAGGGTCCCCTGGAAGGCGAGGAGCTGCACCGGCGACAGGAACAGGTGGACCAGCGCCAGGAACGCGCCCCCCGCGACCGCCCTCCTCCAGCGGGGCCCCCGCTCGCGCCAGGCCCGCCGCGCGTGCACGAGGATCGCGGCGACGGCGGCCCCGAGCCCCGGCGAGGCCACGAGGAGCATGCGGTCAGACGGGAAGGTCGCCGCGGCCGGCAGGAGGGAGAGGATGGCGCCGGCGACGAGCCAGCGGAGCGGCCTGCGCTCGCCCGCCGGCAGGCCGTGGAACAAGAGGAGGAAGAGGCAGACGGCGAGCGCCCCGACGATGACCTGCACCGTCCGGATCTCCCCACCGTAGAACCAGAGGTCGGCTGGAAAGGCCGCGATCCCCCCGCCGAGCAACGCGCCGAGGCGCGCCGGCAGTTCCCGCAAGAAGCCGGCCGGGTCACCCATTGGATCGAAGTAGAGACCGGAGTGAACGGCCCCGTACCCGAGCGCCCGGTACGCGACCAGGTAGCCCACAACCAGGAGGACGGCCGGAGCGAGCGCTCCCGCGCGCCGGCGGAGCGGACCTGGCCCCGCGAGCACCTCGTAGGCCAGGAGATAGGCAAGCGCCCCGATCGCCGCCTCCCCGCCGGCGAGCCCCGCGGCATAGCCGAGGAGCGAGAGCGGAAGCCCCGGACGCCACCCCTCCTCCCGCCAGCGGAGATGCGCGACAAGGCCGAGGAATGCCGGCAGGGCCGCCACCAGGGCATTCCGGTTGGAGATCCAGCCGGCCGGAAGGGCGTGGGAGACCCCGATGGCGCACAGGAGGAGCGCGAGAGCCCCCGCCGGTCCCGGCACCGCCCGGCGGAGGAAGAGGCGCCAGGCGACGAGCAGGGCGAGGAACCAGGCGATCGAGTGCGCGTGCCAGGCCCACGCTGCGCGGCCGAAGAGGGCGTGGTCGAGCCGCATCAGCGCGCTCGACAGCGGCCGCCAGAACCCCAGCCTCAGGTCGGGGGCGGTCCACCAGGGGAGGCAGCCGTCCGCGATCCATCCCCGGTTCTCTGCAGCGTCTCCCGGGATGAAGCGGAAGAGGTCGGCCGGCGCGATCCGCAGAACGGGCTGCCCATCGAGGTCGGCCAGGTAGATCGTGTCGTCGAGCAGGAACCCCATCCCCAGCGACGGGAGAAGGAGGACGGCGCCGGCCACCAGCACGAGCGCGAGGAAGGAAGTCCCGGACCTGAATACGGGGGACGTCATGGGGCGAGCATCGTATCAGCCGACCCGCCCGTGCGCCGGGAGGCGCACGGGCACGGGGACGAAACCACGGTAGCCGCCAAATGTGAGAAGCACACCCTGTACGATCAGCGTTCCGAAAGCCCGGCTGTCCTGGCCGGAGTCACATGAGAGAGCCTCCGGCAAGCCCGGGCGGATCAGGTCGAGCAGGGGCGACGGCCTCGCCCCCTGCCGGCGTCAAGAAAGAGTGACCAGGCAGTGCAGGAAAGATCCATGTCCAGAATGAGCGAGCCCTCACGAGGGACCACCCGCAGGGACTTCCTGAGAACGTCCGTGGCCGGCGCGGCGGCGCTCGGCGCGTGGTCGGTCGCCAGGAACGCCCACGCCGCGGACGGCGAGACGATCCGCGTCGGCATGATCGGCTGCGGCGGCCGCTGCTCCGGTGCGGCGGTGCAGATCATGCGGGCGGGGCCCTTCGTCAAGCTCGTCGCGATGTATGACGTGTTCGAGGACCACCTCCTCGCCGGCAAGTCGGCGATCGAGAACGAGTGCCCCGGCCAGGTCGAGGTCGATGGCGAGCACATGTTCACCCAGTTCGACGGCTACCAGCACGTCATCGACAGCGCCGACGTCGTCCTCATCGCCTGCGCCTCGAAGTTCCACCCCATGTACGCGGAGGCCGCGATCAGGGCGGGCAAGCACGTATTCGTCGAGAAGCCGCACGGGATCGACCCAGTGGGAGCCCGCCGCATGCAGGCGGTCTGCGACCTGGCGCGCGAGAAGGGTCTCAGCATCGTCTCCGGCCTGCAAAGCCGCTTCGACAGCGGGTTCCGGGAGACGATCAAGAGGATCCACGACGGCGCGATCGGCCGCGTCGTGGCGATGCAGTCGATGTTCCTGCGCGGTCCCTACCGGACGGTCGCCCGCGAGCCGGGGCAGACCGAGACGCAGTACCAGTTCCGCAACTGGTACCACTTCAGGTGGCTCTCGGGCGACGACGTCACGCAGTCCCTGGTGCATAACGTCGACCGGATGTCCTGGATCATGCGGGAGGAGCTGCCGGCCTGGTGCTTCGGCCTGGCGGGCCGGTCGTCGTCGTTCGGCGAGGTCTACGGCGACATGTTCGACCACCACGCCGCCGTCTACGAGTACCCGAGCGGCGCGCGGATGTACGCCCTCTGTCGGACAGAGACAGGGTGCTACAACAACAGTGGCGACATCATCATGGGCACCAGGGGAACCTGCTACCTCGATGAGTGCAGAATCGTGGGGGAAACCGACTGGACGTTCGAGGGTCCTCACAACGACCCCTACGAGGCAGAGCAGAAGGCGCTGATCGATTCGATTCGCGAGGGCCAGCCGATCAACTGCGGCGACTACATGGCGAACAGCACGCTGCTGGCGGTCATGGGCCAGATCGCCTGCTACACGGGCAAGCCGACCACGTGGGACGAGGTCTCGAAGTCCGACCTTCAGTTCGGCCCGCCGCCCGAGCAGTCGACCTTCGAAACCGAGCCTCCGAGCGTGAAGGATGAGTCCGGCAACTATCCGCTGCCGCGACCAGGAAGCGCCATGCCGTGGTAGGAGCAGATCCAGGGCGCCCTTCCGACCGCGTCGCCGTCCCTGCCAGAATCGGATGGACGATCCTCACGCTGAGCGTGGCAGTGCTGCTCCCGGCCTGCGGCGCCGCGGCTCGCGCCGTCCAGATTCCCGCCGCCGGGGATGCCTCCGGGGCGAAGCGTATCCTGATCCTGACCGGCGAGGACTACGCCGGGCATGACTGGCGCAGCACCGCGCCAGCCCTCGAGTCCCTGATCGAGGCCGACTCGCGCCTGCTCGTGGACGTGTTCGACGACTTGAAGTCCCTGAGCGACAAGAGCCTCTCGCCGTACGCGGCGGTGGTCGTCCACTTCAAGAACTACGATCCGGCCATTCCCGGCCGGGCGGCATTCGACCGCCTGCGGGACTTCGTCCACGACGGCGGCGGCCTGGTCCTGGTCCACTTCGCGTGCGGCGCCTTCGAGGAGTTCAGAGACGACTATGAGGACCTGGTCGGGCGCGTCTGGTTTGGCGCCACGCCGCCCGCGGGCAGGGCTCAGCACGACCCCCACGGTCCGTTCACGGTGAATCTGACCGACGTCGACCACCCGGTGACGAAGGGCCTCACGTCGTTCTCCACGACCGACGAGCTCTACACCTGCCTGGAGGGCGACGCGCCTATCCAGGTTCTGGCCGAGGCCGTGTCGGCGCGCGACGGCGCGACCTACCCGATGGCGTTCGTGACGGAGGTAGGAAAGGGCCGCGTCTTCCACTGCGTCCTCGGCCACGACGTGGCGGCCCTCACCAACGAACCGGTGGCGCGGCTCTACTGCCGAGCCGCCGCCTGGGCCGCGGGGCTGGAGCCCGCGCCCGACGCGCAGGAGCACGCCTGGACGTTCGTGAATATGCCGGATTCCACACCAACGCCTTCAACTCCGCCGCTTTCGGCTTCGAGAAGGCGCTGGTCTGGGGGCGCTCCACGCTCGGAGAGCTGGGAATCCCGGAGGATTGAGCAATGAGTCTCTCGCGCAGGCGCTTCCTCGGCGCCTCGGGCGCTGCCCTGGCCGCGATGGCCTGGAGCTGCGCCGCTCAGAAGAAGGTCGTGCGGCCCCGGCGCATCGTCCTGCTCGCCGGTCCGCACAGTCACGCCTACGGCGAGCACGAGCATCCAGCAGGAGTCCGGCTGATGGCGGATCGGCTCGGTCGGATCGAGGGCATCGAAGCCCAGGCCATCGTGGGATGGCCGGCGGACACGGCCTTGCTTGACGACATCGACGCCCTGGTCGTCTACGGTGACGGCGGCGCGCAGCATCCCCTGGCTGGCCACTTCGACGCCATCGAACCGCTGGCCGCGCGTGGCGTCGGCCTGGGCTTCTTCCACTTCGCCTTGATCGCCCCCGATGAAACGGCTCGCCGGAAGCTGCACGACTGGATCGGCGGTCACTACGAGGAGAACTGGTCGGTCAACCCGATCTGGACGGCGCGGATCGAGACCTTGCCGGAGCACCCCATTACCCGTGGCGTCGCTCCGTTCGTCCTCGAGGACGAGTGGTACTACCACATGCGCTTCCCTCTCGACATGGCCGGCGTCCAGCCGCTCCTGACCGCCCTGCCGCCGGCGACCTCACTGGGGCGGCCCGACGGCCCGCACTCGGGGAATCCGCACGTGCGCAAGGCAGTGCTGGACGAAAAACGGCCACAGCACCTCGCGTGGTGCGTTCAACGCGCGGACGGCGGTCGCGGCCTCGGGTTCACCGGCCTGCACTGGCACTGGAACTGGGCGCACGACGGGTTCCGCACGTTCCTTCTGAACGCCGCCGTCTGGCTGGCCGGCGCGGAGGTCCCCGCTGCCGGCGTCGCGTCCGAACAACCGACGCTCGATGAGCTCATCGAGCTCGCCGGCCCGCCTCCGAAGGAATGGAAGCGCGAACCGATCGAGGAACGCATACGCGGCTGGCAACCCCGGTAGGCGAGAGGAGTCGGCGATCATGCGCAGCGGCCTCAAGTGCTCCACGTCCACGTCGCCCTGCGGCTCATCCGCACAGCCGCGACGCTCCTCCTCACTTCACCCTGATGCTCCCGACCGCCTCAAGACGCTTCCCTTTCTCGTCCCTCCCTGCCGCGCTGACCCGCACCACGCGCGCGGCCGCGGGTAGCTGGCCGAGATCGACGGCGAAGCGGCCCGCGACAATGCTCGCCTCCATGCGGCGCAGGACCCGGTCATTGGCGAGCGCATAGTTGTGGCGCGCCTTCTGCTCCGCCCGCGGGTCGTCCGGACCGTCCACGTCCACGATCTCGCTCTCCCGCGCCATGGACTCGCGCTCGGTCTCGACAAAGACCGTCGCCCGGCCGGCCGCCATGCCCGCGACGCTGCCCTGGAGCTTCGCTCCGTCCCACTCGAGCCGCACGTCCGGCCGCGGCGGCAGAGCCAGGACGAGCGCCGGATCGCCGAGCAGGTTGTACATGCGCACGTGCATGCGCCGGACCTCCTCCAGGCCGCACTTCCACAGCGAGGCGGCCGCGACCGTGGCGGCGAGGTCGTCGAGCTCTTCGTCCATCTCGTCCACGCGCAGCATCTCCTCCTTGGCGCGCAGGTCCAGCTCCCCAAGCGTGGCGACCCGCTCGCACAGCAGCAGGCGCGTCACGTCCTTCTCCAACAGCACGCTGGCGTAGGGGTGCGTGACGCGGCTGCCGGCGATCACGCCGATCGGCCCGTCGCGATGCAGCAGCAGCGCCTCTGCCAGGCAGAGGCGGCCCTTGTCCAGGTCGAACCAGCCAGTGCTGCAGCAGGCGAGCAGGGCGACGGGTGCGCCGCCGCCCGCGCGCTTCAGGCGCGCGAGGTCGGCCACGCCGAGCGACGGGTAGCGCTCTCCCCGCCAGCGCAGCGCGTCCAGGCCGCCGGACGACCCGTGCCCCACGTAGTTGAAGAGCAACGCGCCCTCGCCCAGACGCGCGAGCAGCGCGTCCGGCAGCTCCGCCGGCGGCGGGCAGTAGACGCTCGTCACCTTGGCGTAGGTCATCGACAGCTCGACCGTGTCCGGCACGATGCGCGCCACCATCTGCCGGAAGAGCCACTCGAAGAGCACGTCGAACATGCCGAAGCGCCCCTCGCCCGCGGCGTAGATCACGCGATTGCGCCACTCCCCGCCGCCGCCGTCCGCCTCGTAGCGCCGCACCTTGTCGAGCACGGCCAGGGCCTCCTCCGCGCTCCGCGCCGGCACGCGCCCGAGCGCGAACAGGGGCGCCGCGTCCTCGTCGGCCGCGGCCCGGTACGGGTGATCGCTCAGGTAGTCGCGCGCGCTGCGCGCGCGCAGCGCCGGATCGGTCTGCGGGAAATAGAAGCCGGGAATGCCGGCTTCGTCCGCGTCGCCGAGCAGGAGTGCCGCGAAGGGCACCTCTCCGCGCGGCGACTCTCGGTGCAGGCGATGGGCGGCCCGCAAGAGCCCGGCGATCTCGGCCCGCCGCTCGGCGATCGCCAGCGAAGGATCGGCGGGAAGGAGGGTCACGCGCCAGCCCGCGGCCTCGCGGTAGTCGCGCCAGGCCTGCGCCGCGCTCTTCAGGCCCTCGGCATGCACGATCCAGAGGACGCCGCCTTCCTCGCCCCGGGCGCAGGCGCCCTGCGGGAGAAGCGACACGACGAACCACAGGAGTGAGGCGAGGATCAGGGGCTTCACGGTCGCAGGAAGGTAGACCGCGAGTCCATTCCGCGCAACCCCGGCGCGGCCGCGTGGTTCAATCGCGAGTCACCCCGCGTCCACGATGATGGAGGAAGCCGCGATGCGTTCGCTCCTCGGCCTCGCCTGCTCGTTCGCCCTCGCCGCCCCGCTCGCGGCCCAGACCCAGGGACCGATCCGGATCATCTTCGACCTGCACTGCGACCCGATCGAGAACAGCCTGCCGCTCGCGCAGAAGCAGGCCACCTACCAGGCCTGGATCGACAACATCAACTGGGTGCTCGACCAGACCGAGCCGCTGGGCGTGCGCATCTCCTTCCTCTCGGGCGGCCCCTGGGCGGAGTGGCTGGTCCAGGAAGGGTCGCTCGGCAACGGCGCGACGCTGCTGCGGCGCCTCTACAGCAGCGGCCAGCAGGTCGGCTCGCACTCCCACGCCGAGTACCGGGCGGGCCCGAACGACTGGCCGCAGACCGCGCCCGACGCCCTGACCTGCTGGCAGGACAACGTCACGTGGGTAGATTCCGCCATCACCACGGCCTTCGCCGGCGCGCCGCCCGAGGCGCTCGCCGCCATCAACTGCGTGCGCGGCACGCACCTGCCGAGCGACGGCCTGCAGTACCAGGCGCTGATGGCGCAGTTCGGCTTCCCGGTGCGCCAGCCGGGCGCGGAAGAGGACTACTACGGCTGGTACGGCCATCACATCTGGCAGCCCTTCCGCCCCTCGGCGACGAACTCGATGGGCGAGGACCTGAGCGTTCCCTTCGTCACGCCCACGCAGGGCGCGGTGGTCGGGCTGATGCAGGTGCACCACAACACGCTCCAGGACATGACCCCGGCGGGGATGAAGCGCCAGTTCCTGCAGCTCTACGTCAACTGGCGGCACCGGGACCGAGTTGCCCTGCCGGAGAAGGTGTGGTGCTGGGGCTGGGGCAGCCACGCCTCCGACTTCGACCCGGCGGACGCCAGCCGGCCGGCGATGGTCGAGATGATCCAGTGGCTCGACGCCCGCTTCGCGCAGCGCGTCGAGCCGACCGGCTCCGACACCATGACCTGGGACACGCAGCGCGGCGTGGGCGGCGCCTACCAGACCTGGGAAGCGGCCCATCCCGGGGCGTCGTCCTTCTCCTTCGATTCGCTGGCCGTGGACTGGAGCGAGTACCCGTACCTGCGCGCCGTGGCCGAGGAATTGAACGGGTTCGGCTGGCAGGCGGACCTCGCGCTCGCGCCCGGCGTGGAGGCGTACCTCCTGAAGAAGGGGCCGCTCGACGCCGTGCTCCTGTGGCGCGACGCCGGCGCCTCCACGCACGACCTGTCGGCCCTGGTCGGACCGGTGGTGCGCGTCATCGGGCTGGAGACCGGCAACCTGGTCGGCACGGATCCGGCCGTGGTCTCGGTCGCGCAGGAGCCGCTGCTCGTCACCGAGGAGGCGTCGGTCACGAGCATGCTCGGCACGCCGGCCATCGGCTCCACGGTCGTGCTGCGCGTGAGCGGCCCGCCGTCTGCGCCGGCCGCCCTGTTCCTGTCGCTCCTGCCCGGCTCCCTGCACCTGCCGCACATCGGCGTGCTCGGCCTCGACCCGGGCAGCCTGATCGCGCTCGGCGCCGGCACGCTCGCGGGCGGCATCTTCTCGGTGCCGCTCGCCATACCGAACAACCCCGCGCTCATCGGCATCAGCGCCAGGGTCCAGGGCGCGGTCTTCCTGTTTGGCGGGATGTCGCCCAAGCTGTCGGTCAACACCGTGACGCTGACCATCGTCTGACGCGCGCGTCCCGTCCGGACGCCGGCCGCCGCGCCGCGCGCGCGGTGCTATGCTCCTCGCGGAGCGCGCCCTGCCCCCTTCTGCGCCGGCGCGCCATTCAATGCGCGGACCGTTCGTCCACGAGATCGATCCGGTGCTGGCGGAGGCCGGCGGCCTCTGCCTCTGGTACTACGGGCTCGCCGCCTCGCTCGGCCTCTTCGCGCTGTTCCTCTGGTTGAAGGGTCTGCGCCGCTCCCTGGGTATCACGCCGGGCGAGGTGTACGGGCTCTCTCTGCTCGTGGCCCTGTGCGCCCTGCTCTCTGGCCGCCTCGTCGACGTGGTCCTGATCGAGCCGGACGTGTACCGCGGGCATCCGTGGCGCGTCTTCGCCATCTGGCTGGGCGGCATCTCGCCGCACGGCCTGTTGCTCGGCGCCGGGCTCGCCGCCCTGCTCTTCTGCCGCGCGCGCGGCCGGAGCTTCCTGCGCGTCGCGGACGCGCTGGCCCTCGCGGCCGCGACCTACACGGCGCTCTCCTGCGCCGGCAGCTTCATCGACGGCCGAGCGACCGGCGCGATCTCGAGCGCGCCCTTTGCGGTCGCGTTCCCCGGCGCCGAGGGATTCCGCCATCCCGTCGTGCTCTACCACGGGCTGAAGAACGTCCTGCTGGTCCTGTTGCTCGTGCTGCTCCGCCGCACGCGGCCGCGCAGCGGGATGCTGCTCGCACACGGCCTGCTCTGGGGCGGGCTCCTCGGGCTGGCCGCGGACGCCTTCCGCGCACCGGACGGCGGGTTCCTCGGGCTGGCGCCGGGCCAGGCGGAGAACGCCATCGCGGCGCTCCTCGGCGCCGCCTGCTGGATCGCGCTCCCGCGCCGCGGGGACGTGCCGCGCGGCGCGGGCGCCGCGCCCGGCGAAGCCGCGGCGCGCTCTCTACTCCTGCCGCGCGCCGCGCTCGGCGTGTTCCTCCTGCTGCCGCTCGTGGTGCCGAGCGCCAGGCTTCAGGACGTGCCCGCGCGCTACGGCTGGCGCCATCCGGGCCTGAGGTATTCGGCGCTCTACCCGCGTGTCGCCCGTGCGCCTTCTCTGGACGCACCGGCCGCGGCCCTGCCCGAGTTCTTTCCGGCGGAGCCCAACCCGGCGCCGCTCACGGCTGAGGAGAAGACGGCCGCGCAGCTCCAGGAAGACCTGCAGGCCACGCGCCACGCCGCCGACGGCGGCGGGAGCGCGTGGCTCGAAGCCGGCGCGGACGGCCAGCTACCCCACGCCCGCGCCGGAACGCCCGGCGCGTGGACCATCGTGTATCGCGCCGGGCCGCTCGGCGTGGCCGCGGGCGGCCACGTCTTCCTGCAGGTGGGGCCCTTCTGGGGCTGGTCCACGCCGCAGGTCGAGAATCCCGCCTACCCGGGCTTCACCGAGGTCAGCACCAGCGCCCGCGGCGTAGAGCTCGAGCCGCGCGTGCTGGACGAGGGCCTCCTGGGCGTGGAGGTGAAGGGCCGCGCGCTCGAGCCAGGAGAGATCATCCGCTTCGCCTACGGCGCCGGGAGCGCCGGCGCCCTGGCCGACCGCTACGCGGAGCGGGGCGCGCGCTTCTGGATCGCGGTGGACGGCGACGGCGACGGCGTGCGCGCCCTGTTGGAGAACTCGCCCGCGCTGGACGTGCTGCCGGGTCCCGCGGCCCGGCTGGTCTTGACCCTGCAAAGCAGCGCGCGCCGCGGCGAGGCCGTTCCCCTGGTCGTTGCGGTGCTCGACGCCACGGGCAGCGTCTGCACCGACTTCGAAGGTGAGGTCGAGCTGAGCGCGGCCGCGGGAGGCCTGGTCGTGCCCGAGGCGGTGATCCTGGATGCGCGACACCAGGGCGCGCGCAGGATCGAGGCGCAGGCGCCGCGGCCCGGCGTCTTCCGCGTGGCCGGCCGCCTGCGGAGCACCAGCGGGACGGCAGAGATCGCCGCGCTCAGCAATCCGGTGGCGGTCGATCAAGGCTGGCCGCGCATCCTCTGGGGCGACCTGCACGGCCACTCGGGCTTCTCCGACGGCACCGGACTGCCCGAGGACTACTACCGCTACGCGCGCGACGTGGCGGCCCTCGACTTCGCCGCCCTCACCGACCACGACCACTACGGCATGCTGTTTCTCGATCAGCACCCGTTCCTGTGGGACGAGATCCGCGCCGCCGTGCGGCGCTTCCACGAGCCCGGGCGCTTCGTGGCGCTCCTCGGGTACGAGTGGACGAGCTGGATCCACGGCCACCGCCACGTGGTCTTCTTCCAGGATGACGGCGAGGTGCTGTCGTCACTCAATGCCGCGTACCGCACGCCCGCCCAGCTCTGGGAGGGGCTGCGCGGCCGGCGGGCGCTCACCTTCGCTCATCACTCGGCCGGCGGCCCGATCGCAACCAACTGGTCGTACCGGCCCGACCCGGACCTGGAGCCAGTGACCGAGGTCTGCTCGGTGCACGGCAGCAGCGAGGCGCTGGATGCACCGAACCTCATCTACCGAGCGGTGCGCGGCAACACGGTGCGGGACGCGCTGGATCACGGCCTGCGCTTCGGCTTCGCCGGCAGCGGCGACGGCCACGACGGCCATCCCGGGCTCGCGCATCTCGCGGCGCCGAGCGGCGGGCTCGCCGCCGTGTTCGCGGAGGAGACCACGCGCGAGGGCATCCTCGCGGCGCTGAGGAGCCGGCGCGCCTACGCCACGAACGGCGCGCGCCTGCTGCTCGACGTGCAGCTCGGCGGGCGCAGCATGGGATCGACCATCGTGCTCGGCGAGGAGCCGGCGCCGCGCGAGCTGACCGTGCGCGCCATTGGCACGGGCCCGCTCGCGGGCGTGGAGGTCATCCGCGGCGGCCAGGTGGTCGTGGCGGAGCCGCTCGGAGAGGCGCTCGAGCTCGAGACCACGTTTCGCCTGGAAGGCCTGAGGAGAGGCGAGTACGTGTACGTGCGCGTGACCCAGTTCGACCTGGAAAACCCGCAGCGTCTCCTCCTGGCCTGGTCCAGCCCCTTCTTCATCGAGTGACGGCGCGGCGCGGAAGAAGGAAGAGGGCCGCCCCGCCGCGCGGAGCAGCCCTCTTCTCGTGAGAATCAGTGCTTGTGCGAGCGCGTGGTGCCTAGCGCGTGCCCGCGCAGCCGCCGGAGCAGCCGGACTTCTCCGCGCCCTTGGCCTGCTTGTCGCAAGCGCCCTGGCAGGAGTCGCCGCACGAGCCCGAGCAGGCCGCGGCGGTCCAGGCCACGTCGCGGACCGTGAACGACGTGCCGGACATGGCGGCGAGCGCGTCCGCGTAGCGCGGCACGTTCGCGCCGGAGGAGGGCAGAACGACCGGGCTCTCATCCATGGAAACGAAGGTGGCCTTGGCCGAGGGCGAGAGGCGTCCGAGCCGCTTCTGGACGTCGGCCGCGCACGAGCCGCAGGTCATGCCCGAGACCATGAGCGTGGGATTGCCCGCGAGCACGAGGCGCTTCTCGTCCACGCGGAAGGCGCTCTGCTCCAGGGCCTTGTTGATCTGCGAGAGGCGCAGCGTGCGGCCCGGAACCATCTGGAAGTGGACCTCGCCCGCCTGTGCGTCAGCCGTGACGTTCTGCACGACCTTGCCGCACTCGTCGCCCTGCGCGCACTTCTCGCCGCCGCTGCACTTCGACGCGTCCGCGCAACCCTGCGTGCACTTCGACGGGTCGCCGCCGCAAGCGCCAGAGCACTTCGCCGGATCGCCGCCGCAGGCGCCAGAGCACTTCGACGGCTCCGCGGCCTGCGCCGTGCCCTTCGCCATGTCCGCGGCCTGTGCCGTGCACTTCGCCGGATCGCCGCCGCAGGTGCCGCAGCAGCTTCCGTCCTTCGCCGCGGCGTCCGCGCACGCACAACCGGCCTTGGAGAAGAGAGCCAGAAGCTCGCTGGCGTTGTCGCTGGTCAGGCCGGTCACGGCGAGGGCCACGGTCGTGCTCTGCGCCGGAGCGGACTGCACCGCCACCACCTGGGCGCCGACGGTGGCCGCCCAGAGAACGGACGAGAAACCAAGGAACCCGAGGATCAACCTCTTCGACATAAGTCGTTCTCCTGTATTCTCTTGTAACGATCTTCCCGCAACGTGACGCGTGGAGGGCTGAAGCGCCGCACCACGGACCGGACAGCGGTCTGCGCGGGCAAGGTCTCTTGATACTTCGGACCCGCCCGTCCGGTTCCGACTTGTCCAGAAAAAGGCGGCGGCCGCGACCCGAGTCGGGCCCGTTCACCACCCCTTCATGAGCTCCGACGTGGGAATGTTGGCAAAGGCCAGCAGGAGCACGCCCAGCACTCCGACGACACCTGCTCCCAGGACGACGACGGCCAGGACACGAATCGCCGGCTCCTTCCCCGCCACGAGGCCTGCGACGCCAAGCACCAGCCACGAGACGGCGCTCGCGGCCGTCGCCAGTAAGGACCATCCCCTGGCCGACTCGGGGTCAACCACCGACGACAGCGCCGCACTGCCCACCATCACGATCAACGACAGCGAGCTGCCGACGACCGCCCGGCCAGCGAGCGAGAGCCGGTTTCCCGGCGGCCGCGCGTCGCGCACCTCGGACATCATGCTCACCATCTCGGCCTCATTCACCCTGACGCTCTGGGCGCTGACGTGCCGCAGGCTACCTCCGAATGAGCTCGCCATGAAGCCACCTCCTTGCTGAGAGCGGCGAGGGGCATTCGCCGCGCCCCTTCTTCCGCCTCCGCCCATCCGAGGCAGAGAACGTCCCGCGCCGGCCCACAAGCGGCGAAGAGGTATCGGCATCCCCGCTGCATGCACAAGTCCCATGCAGTCATCGGCTTGCCGAGGGCACCACCCGGCCGCCGTCAGACGGTGCGGCGATCCGCTCCCCTGGCCTGACGCAGGATTCCCACAGAGAGTCGCCAAGCCGATGGTACACTACGTACCCCGTCGAGAGACGCGGGGGAAGCCTCACCCTGACCTGGAAGGAGGGCCTCATGGTTCCTGTCCTGCGCACCGCTCTCCCCTGCGCGGCGCTCGTGCTGCTATCCGCGCTTCCGCCCGACGCCCCGGCCCAGCCGTGTCCGCCCCAGCCGACCTTCGACCTGGGCAACCTGGACGGTGAAATCGGCTACCTCCTCAAGAACACCGCGGGCTCCTCGCTGGCCATCGTGGGCGACGTCAACGGGGACGGCTGCCGCGACTACATCGCGGGAGACTACTCCGCCGGCACAGCCTACCTCGTGTTCGGCGGATCCGCCGTCGGAGCCTCGGGCGTCTTCGACGTGAACACCATCACCGGCGCGAATGGCAAGGTCCTGTTGGGAAACCCCGCCGGCGAGCACGCGGGCTTCAGCGCGTCGTCCGCGGGCGATTTCAATCACGACGGCGTTGCAGACGTCGTCATCGGGGCGCCCGCGGCCGACTACCCTGGCAAGAGCGATGCCGGCAGGGCGTACGTGCTCTACGGTGGCCCTACGCTGGGCACGGCGAAGTACATTTCCCTTTCCGCGCTCAATGGCACGAACGGATTCGCCATTCTTGGCGCCAACGCTGACGACATGCTCGGCTACAACGTCGCTGGAGGCGCAGACCTGAACCTGGACGGCATCGACGATATCATCGTGGGAGCCAGCCGGGCGGATCCCGGTGGAGTCAATGCCGCCGGTGTGACCTACGTGCTGTTCGGCGGCCAGGGGACTGGCGCCTCAGGTGTCTTCAGTATCTCCGGACTCACGGCCACGCAGGGCGCAGCGATCAATGGGTCCCATCCCCTCGGCTTCTCAGGGCTGAGCATAGCCATCATTGACGACCTGAACGCCGACGGCGCCGCCGACATCGCCATCGGCGAGCCCATGAACCAGAATCCAGTTGGTCCGGGCAAGGTCTATGTGGTCTTCGGCAAGACGGGACTCGGCACCGCGGGTCCCATCGAGCTGGCCACCCTCGACGGAAGCGACGGATTCGTCATTTCCGGCGCCCAAACCGGCGACGCGTTCGGCAACCACGTCGCACCGGCCGGCGACTTCAACGGCGACGGCCTCCACGACCTGGCTGCTAGCCTCGAGGGTTCCCACTTCTCCGCGACCGACGCCGGCCAGGTAGCCGTCATCTATGGATCGCCGACAATCGGCAGCCTGGGTATTCTGCTCCTGCAGCAACTGGACGGGAGCAACGGCGTGCTCCTGGACGGCCCGGAGGCCTACGGAACCGCCGGCACCGGTCTCTGGACCGCCGGAGACCTCAACCACGATGGCTTCGCCGATCTCCTGATCGGTGCCACCCACGCCGACGGAGGCGGGCTCCCGAACTCCGGTCTGGTTTACCTGGTCTACGGCGGAATCGCTGGCGCGCTGGGCGGCCATTTTGACCTCGGTACAATTGACGGAACCAACGGCAAGCTCATACCTGGGCTCGCGGCTCAAGAGTACCTCGGCCGAGTCGTCACGGGCGGGGGCGACCTCAATGGCGATGGGGACCCTGACTGCCTCATCGCCTCGGACGAAGCGGTTTACGTCGTGTACGACGCCACTGCCCCAACTCCCCTCACGGTCGACACCGAGCAGATCAGCATCTCAACAGGAGGGTCCCAGAACTTCTTCCTCCAGGCGGGACCGGCTCAGGCTGGCCTGGCGTACATCATCCTGGGCAGCATGACCGGAACCTGGCCACCGACGGTGCTGCAGGGACACGACCTCCCACTCATCTGGGACGCCTACTTCAGCTTCCTCCTGACCTTCCCCAACGGCTGGTATTTCCCCCGCCAGTACGGGCTGCTCGACGCCCAGGGATCCGCGTTTGCCTCCTACAGCATTCCCGGCCCCATCAGCCCGCAGTTTCTCGGACTGAAGTTCCACCATGCCTTCGTGGTCTTCAGACCGACGCAAGGCATCGTTACCTTCGCCAGCAACGACACCCTCCTGGAGCTCGTGCCATGAAGCCTCACTGGACGCGGGTTCTCGCGACCCTGATCCTCGGCGCCGGGTCGCTCCCTCCGGCGGCGCACGCGCAGTTCTCGGAGGAGATCGACCTCGGCCTTCTTTCGCCCCCCGACGGGATCCTCCTCGAGTCCTCGATTAAGGAAGCCTGGGCAGGACAGGATGTCGCCGGCCTCGGGGACGTGAACGGAGACGGCTACGACGATATCGCGATCGGCGCACATCGCGCACCTCGCGGAGCCCTGACCTTTGTCGGTCGCGTCTATGTGATCTTCGGCAGCTCGGGAGCCTCCGCGACCAGCCCCGTTGACCTGGAGGCACTGGATGGCTCCACCGGGTTCGCGATCCTGGGCCTGAAGGAGTACGATCAGATCGGCGTGAGCATCGCCTCGGCTGGAGATGTGAACGCAGACGGCCACCAGGATATCCTGGTGGCGGGCGATGGGGTCACCGCCGGCACAGACGGCGAGGCCTACGTCATCTATGGCGGGCCTACGGTCGGCGCGACGGGCAGCGTCGACCTGGCGGCGCTCAACCCCTCCGTCGGAGCTAGGCTCTTCGGCTATGTCGTCGAGGGAGACGTCCCACCGGGACTCGCCGGGATCGGGGACATCAACTCCGACGGCGTCGACGACGTGGCGGTCGGCGCACCGATGGCAGGAACGCCGCCGACAACGCTCACCGCTCCCAACCCGCTGACCTGCGTCCGCGCCGGGGACCTGAGCATGGACGGTTTCGGCGACGTCCTTCTTACCAGCCGCGACAAGGACAAGTACACCGTGTTTTACAACAACGGCACGAGCTACATGATGCTGACGTTCCCGTTGCTGAACGAGCCAAACGTCTTCACCCTGGACGACATCGATCTCGATGGGGACCTGGACATGGTCGTGGCCACGACCGACTGGGACGAGCAGCTCAACAAGGAAGTGGGCCACGTCGTGACCAAGCGCAACTTCGGTAACGGGCTGCTTGGCTTCGAGCTCATCGAGTTCACCGGCGAGAGAGACATGTGTCTGGCCACGGGAGACGTCGATGGCGACGGCGATCATGACATCGCCGTTGGCCACTACTCCGCAACCACGACCAAGAACCTGTCCATTCTCTACAACGACGCTCCCAACCCACCTCCCCCCGCCGCCTCATTCAGCCTCATGGGCAAGCCCCACGCCATCGCTCTCATCGACCTGGACGGCGACCAGGACTTGGACGCCGCGGTGGCCGAGGAGAATCCCAACCGGATCTCGTTCTTCAGAAACAACGGCTTGGGCGGCTTTGCGGCGGCGTCGCATATCGCCCTGACCAAGGTGCCCACCCTGCTCCAGGCCGCGGCCCTGGACGCCGACCAGAGCACGGACCTATGCTGCGTGGCCGGCGTGGAGATCCTCATACTCCTCAACAGGGGAAGCGGCCTCTTCTTCCCGCCGGTCTCGTACGATCCGGACGCTAATCCAACCGACCTGGTGCTCATGGACGTCGACGGCGACGGTGATCGCGATGTGCTGACGGGTAATGCCGGCACCTTGAACAAGCATGTTACGCTCCTGCGGAACAACGGCAACGGCACTCTAGCGACACCTGTCAGCTTCCAAGCCGGCGGCGAAGTCGCAGGCATCGGCGTGACCGACCTGAACGGCGATGGCTTGCTCGATGTGGCCGCGGGAATCGCCGACTCGAACCAAGTGGCGCTTCTCCAGGACAACGGATCCGGCGAGTACTCGAACATCCAGGCCGGCGAGACCTACGTGGTATTCGGTGGAACGTCCGACCTTGCCTCCGGCCAGGTCGACGTGGCCGCCCTGGATGGCCTGGCCGGCTTCGTTGTCTTTGGCACTCCCGGACTCTCCCGTCTCGGCGCCGACGTGGCCGGCGCTGGCGACTTCAACGGCGACGGAGGGGACGACGTCGTGATCGGCGCCCCACGCCAGGCTGCCATGGCACCTGCGAGTGGAGCTGCCTACGTGGTGTTCGGCGGGACGGGGATCGGCGCGAGTGGGTCGCTCGATGTCAGCAAGCTCACGGCGGCGCAGGGTCTCAGATTCCTTGGAATCGACGACTCCGACCAGGCGGGCTACTCGGTCGCTGGGGCCGGCGATGTGAACGGCGATGGTCTTGACGACCTTGTGGTGGGCCTTCCCTACTCCACTGCGAATGGAGTTGACGAGGTTGGGAAGGCGGCGGTGCTGTTCGGCACGGCGGGTCCAATAGCCGGTGGCTCTCTGACCGTCGCGGACCTCGACGGTACGAATGGCTTCGTCGTGCATGGGGAGAGCGAGGGGGACAGGGTTGGCTATCGTGTCTCCGGCGCAGGGGACGTGAACGGCGATGACATGGCGGATGTCGTGATCGGAACTCGCCATCTCCACTTCGGCGGTATCTTGCGTGGTGGAGCTGCGTTGGTCTACGGCGGCCCCAACATTGGCGCATCCGGCTCGATGTCGCTTGGTTCGCTGCACGGGGTCTTCGGGACCGTCTTGAAGGGCGCTAATAAGGACGACTACGCCGGCTGGGGCGTGGCGGCAGCCGGTGATCTGGACCACGACGGCCTTTCCGACGTAATCGTAGGCGCCCCCTGGGCTGATCCCAACGGGCTTGGTCGCGCCGGAACAACCTACGTGTTGTTCGGTAGGCAACGCAGCCTCTCGGCCGACGTCGCGACGCTCACGGCCAGCGCGGGTGGGACTCAGACCCTCGACCTCGATGCCGGCCAGGTCAGCGCCGGCATGAAGTACTTCCTGCTCGGCTCGTACACGGGAACGGAGCCTGGCCTTCCGCTCGGCTCGGTGGTCCTGCCGCTGAACTTGGATGCCTACCTGCTGTTCACGGCATCCTATCCCAACACGCCTCTGCTCTCCGGTTCGCTTGGCACGCTCGACGCGGCCGGCAAGGCGACCGCCTCGTTCAACCTTCCCGCAGGGCTGCCGATCGCCGTCGACCTCACCCTCCGACACGCCTACGTGCTGCTCACCACGACCAACGAGGCAATCTTCGCCAGCAACCAGGTCCCGCTGTTCATCCAGCCCTGATCGGCTCGGTGGTCAGTCGATGCGGATGGTCACGCCATTCGTGGCCGAATATCCGTGCGGCATAGCAACGTCAGTGACGTGCTCTTGGCTGAGCGGTCCCCGAAAGAGGCAGGACCGCCTCCGTCGAAGCAAGAGGCGCGGTCACCAGCAGGCGGCCGCTGTCGCCGAGCAACAGCGATGCCTGTGGGAGGCGCATCATCGGAGGCGCACGCAACCGAGAGCCGGACGTGCCGTCCACTCCCAGGCAGCCTCCGGCCTCCAAGGCGATGGAACGGACAGAGGCGAAGCATCCCGTTGTCGAGATGATCGGTCCGTGCGCCTCCAACCCGTGGCGCCACGGCGCGCGCGAGTCACCAATCGAAAGCGTGCCCGTGAGGTTCTCGTGCCACCACCTGTGGCGGTCCCCTTCCTTTCGGCGCTCGCCGCCGCCTACCGTACGCCGTCGAGGCGCGCCGCGGCCAGGGCCGCGTCCGCCATGCCGCTCGCGCGGTACTCGGCGAGCGCGCGCTCGAGGGCGAGCGAGGCGGCCGGCGCGGGCGCGCTGGCCGGCGCCGCACCGGCATTGAGCGCGAGCGCGTCCCCGCTCGCGCCGAACTCGCTCTCGAACG
>DYIW01000428.1 GCA_020723465.1 Phycisphaera mikurensis | reverse complement strand
CCCCCGGCGCTCGCAACGCGGCCGCGGGGGATTCCTGCTCAGGCTCTGAGCCGCGCCAGACCGCGGCCCGACCGCAGCAGGCGAGG
The DNA here is from genome assembly GCA_020723465.1 of Phycisphaera mikurensis. GTDB lineage: Bacteria > Planctomycetota > B15-G4 > B15-G4 > JADJEK01 > JACQZJ01. The sequence continues at coordinate 3,498 of DYIW01000428.1, read as the reverse complement.
ACGTCGCCATGGAACCAATGGTCTCGGCCAGCACAGTCCGCGAGTACACGGAGGAGCCGCTCTCCGGCGAGGCGCTGCGCGCGCTGCTCGCCTCTGCCATGGCCGCGCCGTCCGCCGGCGACGAGCGGCCCTGGCACTTCGTGGTCATCCGCGCGACCGCGATCCGCGCGCGCATCCCGGACATCCTGCCGGAGGCGGAGATGGCCGCGCGCGCTCCGGCGGCGATCCTCTGCTGCGGGGACCTGACGCTGCAGAAGCACGTGGGTTTCTGGGAACAGGCCTGCGCCGCCGCGGCCGAGAACATCCTGGTCGAGGCCGAGCGGCTCGGCCTGGGCGCGATCTGGCACGGGATCCATCCGCTGCAGGGGCGCGTGCAGCGCATGCGCGCCTTGCTCTGCATTCCGGCGCACGTCGTGCCCTTCGCGCTGGTCGTCCTCGGCCGCCCGGCGCAGGCGCGGCAGCCCAGGCAACGCATCGATCCCGCGCGCGTGCACTACGACGCGTGGCAAGGACGAGACGAGACACCTGCGGAAGGGAGGTCCCCATGGACGCCGTGACCGCCAAGCAGCCGGACGCGCGCGCGCACGCCGTGCCCTGGCACCGCGTGTACCTGGTGAGCGAGTCGAGCTGCTGCCTGCTCGAGCACTTCTTCGTCATGTTCAAGACCCAGTTCCCGGCGGGCACCTTCGCCATCGAGTCGGCGCCGTTTGCAACGACCCGGGACAAGGTCCTGAGCGTGCTCGACGCGATCAAGGAGGGCATCGTGTGCTACTGGTTCGGCAACGTTGACTTGAAGGCGCTCTTCCTGACCGAGTGCGAGCGCCGCAAGCTGCCGGCGTGGGACATCTTCGGACCCACGCTCGAGTTCCTGCAGGCGGCCACGGGCACGCGCGCCAACTGGAGCGCGAGCGCGTTGCACGCCACGAACTCGGAGTACCACAACCGCATGCTGGCGCTGGAGTTCTCGCTGCAGCACGACGACAGCCGCAGGATCGAGACGCTTGCCGAGGCCGAGATCGTGATCGCCGGCGTGAGCCGGGTCTCGAAGAGCCCGAACGCCCTCTACCTGGCCTACCGCGGCTTCAAGGTGGCGAACGTCACCATCGTGCCCGAGCAGGGCCTGCCGCCAGAGCTCGCCTGCCACGAGCAGCAGAACGTCGTGGCGCTGACGGTCGAAGCCCGGCGGCTGGCGGAGATCCGCGCGCGCCGCTTTCGCGAGTGGAACATGGGCGAAATGGACTACTGGGACCCGCGCGAGGTCAGCCGCGAGGTGCAGGCCGCCCGGCGCCTGTACGATGAGCGCGGCTGGCCGGTCATCGACGTGACCCATCGCGCCGTCGAGGAGACGGGCGCGCTCATCTTGAAGGCCCTGGGGCTGCGGCTGAAGGTGTTCGAGAACTGACATGGACCGCGAGAAGATCAAGGAGCTGGAGGAGCAGCGGGCGCGCCTCTACCTCGGCGGCGGCGAGGAGCGCATCGCGCGCCAGCACGCGGCGGGCAAGCTCACGGCGCGCGAGCGCCTGGCCCTGCTGTTCGATCCCGACACGTTCCTGGAGAGCCACCTGTTCGCGCGCCATCGCTGCACGGACTTCGACATGGCCGGCAAGGAGCTGGCGGCCGAGGGCGTGGTCACGGGCTGTGGCGCCGTGGACGGCCGCATCGTCTACGCCGCCAGCCAGGACTTCACCGTGGCCGGCGGCACCGTGGGCGAGGCCAACGCGCGCAAGGTCTGCGAGCTGCAGAACGAGGCCCTGAAGACGGGCCACCCGCTGGTGTTCATTAACGACAGCGGCGGGGCGCGCATCCAGGAGGGCGTGGACGCGCTCTCCGGCTACGGCCAGATCTTCTACAGGAACGTCCTCCTCTCCGGCGTGGTGCCGCAGATCAGCATCATCGCCGGGCCGTGCGCCGGCGGCGCGGCCTACTCGCCGGCCTTGACCGACTTCATCATCCAGGTGCGCCACGCGGGCCAGCTCTACATCACCGGCCCGCGCGTCATCAAGGAAGTGACCGGCGAGGAGGTCACCGCGGAAGAGCTCGGCGGCGTCGAGAGCCAGGCGCACTACGCGGGCGTGGTGCACTTCGTGGCAGACGACGGGCGCGCGGCGCTCATGCTGGCGCGGCGGCTGCTCTCCTTCCTGCCGAGCAACAACACCGAGGGGGCGCCGGTCGATCCCGAGCTGGAAGCAGCCGCGGTCGCGGCGGACGGCGCGCTCGACGAGATCGTGCCCGAGGACTCGCGCCAGCCCTACGACATGCTCGAGGTGGTGCGCCGCATCGTCGATCGCGGCGACTTCCTCGAGGTGCAGGAGGCGTTCGCCGCGAACATCATCGTCGGCTTCGGCCGCATGGCGGGCCGCACGGTCGGCGTGGTCGCGAACCAGCCGCTGGTGCGCGCCGGCACGCTCGACATCGACTCCTCGGACAAGGCGGCGCGCTTCATCCGTTTCTGCAACGCCTTCAGCATCCCGCTGATCACGCTGGTGGACGTGCCGGGCTTCCTGCCGGGCGTGAACCAGGAGTACGGCGGCATCATCCGCCACGGGGCCAAGATGCTCTTCGCCTACGCCGCCGCCACCGTGCCCAAGCTGACCGTGGTGGTGCGCAAGGCCTACGGCGGCGCCTTCCTGGCCATGTGCTCCAAGGACATGGGCGCGGATCGCGTCTACGCCTGGCCGTCGGCCGAGATCGCGGTCATGGGCGCCGAGGGCGCGGTCAACGTGCTCTACCGCCGCGAGATCGAGGCCGCGGCGGACCAGGCCGCGGAACGCCAGCGCCGCGTCCTGGAGTACAAGGCGACCTTCGCCAATCCCTACGTCGCCGCGGCGCGCGGCTACCTCGACGACGTGATCCGGCCGGCCGAGACGCGCCCCTGCCTGATCGCCAGCCTCGAGGTGCTGCAGAGCAAGCGCGAGCTGCGCCCGCAGAAGACGCACGGCTTGATCCCGCTGTGAGCGCACGGAGGAGGCGGTGAGCGAAGGCATGCTGGACAACTTGGTCGAGGGGCTGCTGCTCTCGGCCGTCGGCATGGCGATCGTGTTCGCCGTGCTGGCGCTGCTCACCGGGATCATCGCGGCGGTCCGGCGGCTGGACGCGCGCTGGCAGGAGCGCGAGCGCGGCGCGGCGGCCGGCGCGCTGGCTCGCGACGCGGGCCTCGACAACATCACTCTGCTGCTCATCGCGGCCGCGGCGGCCACGGTCATCGGCGGGCGCCATCACATTCGGCGCATCACCAGGCTGCGCGGCGCGTACGACGGCGGCGCCTGGGCGCAGCAGGGGCGCATCGTGCTGCAGGGATCGCACGCGATCGCGCGCCGGCCGCCGCGGCCGGAGCGCGCGCGCGGGCGCGGTTTCGGCGGCAGGCGCGGCGAACGCAAGTAGGAGGAGCGATGAAGCTCAGGATCACGGTCCACGGAGTCGCCTACGAGGTCGACGTCGAGGTGCTCGACGCGGGCGAGGGCTTCGCTGCCGCGGGGCCGCTGCCGCCGGTGCGCCTCG
>DYIW01000427.1 GCA_020723465.1 Phycisphaera mikurensis | reverse complement strand
CGCGCCGGCACGTGCGGCGCGCGCGCGCGGCCGCGAACGTGGGCCGGATGGACGCCGCGCTCGAGGAGCTGCGCGCCGCGGCGGCGCGCGATGCGCGGTGCGCCGGGCTGCGCACCGAGCTGGCCGACGGCGTGAACCGGGCCATCGACTGCATGCGCGCGGGCGAGCCGCGCGCGGCCGTCGAGACCTATCGGACGCTCCTTTTCATCGACCCGGACTTCCTGCCGGCGCTCAACAACCTGGCCTGGCTCCTGGCGGCCCATCCGGACGAGACGCTCCGTGACGCGGGCGCGGCGGTGCGCCTGGCGGAGCACCTGTGCCAGCTCACCGCCGGGAAGGACGCCGACCGCCTGGACACCCTGGCCGTGGCCTACGCCGCGGCCGGCCGCTTCGGCGACGCGCGCGCCACGGCGCAGAAGGCCCTGAAGCTGGCCCGGGCGGCCGGGCTCGAGCGCCTCGCGGCCGAGATCCAGGCGCGCCTGGGCCTGTTCCAGCAGGACCGGGCCTACCGCGATCAGGCCGGACCCTAGCGCGGGATCGGTTTCGCGGCTGAAACGCCGAAAAAGTGCTATAACCAACCAGGCCGCGGACGCGGCCGTTCAGGGACCTGTCGCGTTTCGCGGGCGCGAGCGCGCGCCCGCGGACCTGAGCCGCAGAGGATCGATCGGATGAGGGTTGCTCTCGTCTATGCCAAGTCGCGCTCATTCCAGCAGAAGGCAGCGGGCATCGGCGGCTTCACTGCCGGCGGCAGCGAGTACGCGCACGACGACGTCTTTCCGCCGCTGGGCATCGCCTGCCTGGGCGCCGTCCTGGAGCAGAGGGGCGGCTACGAGGTGCGCCTGCTGGACGACTCGATCGAGCCCGAGGAGAAGATCAACGAAGCGATCGCCTGGGCGGACGCGGTCGGCGTCACCGCGCTGACCTCGAACGCGCGCCGCGCGCGCGAGCTCGGACACCGCGCGCGCCAGGCCGGCCGCTTCGTCGTGATCGGCGGCCCACACCCCACCGTGGCGCCCGAGTTCTTCCTCGAGGACGACTGCTGCGACGTCACGGTGCAGAGCGAGGGCGACTACGTCCTGCCCGAGATCCTGGAAGCGCGCGCCCAGCCGCAGCGCTGGCACAACATCCAGAACCTCACCTTCAAGCGCGACGGCCGGCTGATCGCCACGCCGCGCCGGCCCTACATCAAGGACCTGGACGCGCTGCCCCTGCCGGCCTACCACCTGTACGACATGCCGCGCTTCTTCGAGCGCATGGTCAATCCCGGCATCCCGCTGGTCTCGAGCCGCGGCTGCCCCTACGCGTGCACCTTCTGCGACGCGGAGATGACGCCGCGCAACTACCGCGCCATGTCCGCGGAGCGCACCGTCGAGCTGGTCGAGAAGGTGATGCAGGACTACAACCCGCCGCAGGTGTTCTTCTTCGACGACCTGTTCACGATCAACAAGAAGCGCGTCATCAGGATCTGCGAGGAGATCATCCGCCGCGGCATCTTCATGGAGTGGTCGGCGGAATCGCGCGTGGACACGGTCACCTTCGAGATGCTGCGCCTCATGCGCAAGGCGGGCTGCATCAAGCTCTACTACGGCCTCGAGTCGGGCTCGCCCGACCAGCTCGTCTCGATCAAGAAGGCGGTGACGCCCGAGGGGATCTTGAAGGGCGCGGAGCTGACGCGCGCGATCGGCATCTACTTCAAGTTCTTCATCATCTACGGCTTCCCGGGCGAGACCGAGAAGGACCACGCGTGCACCGAGGACATCGTGCGCCGGGCCATGCCGCACAACGTGGCCGTCTCGCTCTTGTGCCCGCACAAGGGCACGACCGTCTACGAAGAGATCAAGGACCGGATCATCCACCAGCCCGAGGACGTGCGCTACGGCTACTGGCATCAGACCGAGATGTGGCGCCACGACCGCTTCTCTTTCGAGGAGCTGCAGGCGGCGCGCGATCAGCTCATCGCCAGGCACCGGCGGACATGCATGGGCCTGCGGGCCAAGGTGCAGCGCAAGTGGGAGCGCCTGGTCGCCATGGTGCGGCACCCCGGCCTGGTGCGCGACCTGTTCGAGATCCGCGCGCGCAAGCGGCTCTACCGCCAGCGCGTGGCGAGCTGGTTGAAGGAGGGGCGCCGCGGCGCGGGCCAGGCGGGGGGGCAGGGAGCGGGCGCGGCCGCGTGCTCCTCCGGGCAGCCGGTCGAGGTCGAGTGAGCGGCGGCCGGCGGGTTCACGCGCGGCAGGCCAGCGCCAGGGCCCAGGACGCGCCCAGCAGCAGGGCGAGGAACAGGCCGCAGAGGAGCTGCGCGACCGTCCGCGCCAGGAGGGCGCGCGCGCCGCTCGAGCCGAGGAGGAGGCCGAGCAGGGCGCCGCAGGCCAGCCCGCAGGCGTGCGCGAGCACGTCCGTGCGTTCGCCCGCGGCGCCCAGGTAGCCGAGGAAGGCCAGGGCGGCGGCCAGGGGCACGAGGCGCCAGATGCGACGGGCGCGCGCGGCGCGGCGCAGGCGCCACTGGCAGGCCGCCAGCACGCCCACGGCGCCGAACACGGCCGTGGACGCGCCCAGCGACTGGTGGCCCGGCCCGCGCAGGAAGGCGTTCAAGAGGTTCCCGGCGGCGCCGGAGAGAAAGACCGCCGCGAGGCCGGCGCCGCTGCCGGCGATCTGGCAGGCGGCGGCGACGAAGAAGCCGCCGAAGACGAGGTTGCCCGCCAGGTGGGCGACGTCGGCGTGGAGCGTGAGGGCCGTGACCGCGCGCCACCACTCCCCGCCGAGGATCAGGTCGGAGATCGTCCGGCCCGCGCCGGACCAGTCCACGCCCCACGCGCCGCGGCTCTGCAGCAGGTAGGCGAGCGCGAGGAGCGCGCAGTAGCAGAGCGCGGCCCAGGCGCCCGAGGCGAGCGGGCGGACGGGCATGTCCGCGGGCGGCCAGCCGCGGTTCTCGAAGTGGTACTGCTGCAGTTGGGAGAAGGCCTCGGGCGCGTCCGCGAGGCGCACGAACAGCACGTGCCAGCCGCGCACGCGGCGCTGGACGTAGGGGATGCCGCGCGCCTCGAGCACGAGCGCGTGCACGCGCGCTTCCTCCGGAGAGCGCGCGCGGTGGATCTCGACCAGGCCGGGCTCAGCGTCCAGGGCGGCCTCCTGCGACCTGCTCGCTGTCGAGCAGGGAAGCCTGGCGGGAGCAGCACGCGGCGCGGCTCACTCGCGCTCCGGCGGAGCGGCCGCGGCCGGCCTGCCCTCGAACAGCTTGCAGGGGATTCCCGACTCCTGCAGGACCACGGCCGAGGGCAGGGCCTGGCTCTTGAAGCCGTAGGCGCGGCAGCCGCGCGGGTGGTCCCTGTCCCAGGTCACGTAGAAGTGCCGGCAGCGCATGCACTCGGGTTGCTCGCCTGGCGCCATGGATGGCGAGTGTAGCGCCGCGGCCGTGCGAAATCCGGCGCGTGGCCGCGCGTGCGGCTCTCCGCGGCCGCGCTCCTCTGTTAGGTTGCGTCTCCGTGAGCGGACCAGGACAGGAGCCAGGCGTTTTGCTGCTCGCCCTGGAGGATGCGTGGCGGGCCGTGCGCGCCGGCAACGGGGCCGGAGAAGTCGCGGCGGCGCACGCGCGC
>DYIW01000426.1 GCA_020723465.1 Phycisphaera mikurensis | reverse complement strand
CGGCGGCGTGTTGTGGCACATGCGCCCGCGGCTGGCGGTCGCGAGGCGATACTCGGGTACGCCACGGAGATGCGAGAGGGCACGTTTCACCTGCTCTCGCGAGACCCCAGGGAGTCGCCCCTGAGCCCAGGCGGCGGCAAGTGCCCGCAGGATCCAGCAGGGCGCTGGCGGCCACTCGTCCGCGACATCGTGCGCATGCCGTGTCCACGACGTGGTGTGAGAGTGGCCGGCGAGGAAACGAATCTCGAAGGCGATCATCCCTCGCCTCCCCTCTCGTCCTGCTCCCGCCTTGTCCTCCTCGTACTGCTCGTCCCCGTTCCCATCGTGACCGGTACTTCGGTCTTGCCCAGACCAGTAGGAATGCGGAGCGCGTCCGGAGAGCCACGTTCAAGTGCGAGGCGCTCCTGGTGGGGGAATGCCTCGCTCAACCCCGTGGCGACGCCCAACCAGGCGCGGTATTCCATCCTCCTGCCCCTTCTTCCACGAAGTCTCACCGCCGCGGTTCAGCGCACGAGATAACTCGTGGAGTCCGGATGGGCAGGATTCCAGCGCGGGCGGGCGTCCGCGTCAAGGAGCATTCGAGCGCTGTTCGCAGGGGCTGCGGGACTGGCCCTGGGCCGCGGTCACTTCGCGGCCGGCTGGCCCAGGAGCTGGCGGATCTCGGCGATGCGCTTCAGGAACTCCTGCGCCGGCGCGCTGTCCGGGTTGGCCTCGGCCACCTGCCGGAAGGCGCTCTCGGCGCCGTCGAGGTCGCCGGAGAAGAAGGACACGTAGCCGAGCAGGAAGCGCGCGTCCGCGTCGGTCGGATTGGCGTCCGCGTAGACGCGGAGCGCGATGGTGTGCTCGGCCAGGTCGTCCGGCCGGCCGTAGAGCTCATGCAGGGACGCGCCCGCCGCCGGCCACTCGGGCATGACCTCCACGCCGCGGCGGATGAAGAAGGCCGCGTACTGGTATTCGCCGAGGGCGAGGGCGCGGCGCCGCGCCGCGCCGCCTCATCGCGGCGCGCGCCGCCGCCCTGCCGAGTCGCGTGCCGCGGACCGGTCCGAGACTCACCCTTGCTCCGCCAGGACGCGCCTGCCGGCATCGGTCGTGCGATACCGTTGCATGGGACTCCGGGGCTTGTCCGGTATGGTCCGCTTCAGCCACCCGGCGTTCAACACCGGCTCGAGGTACGCCCGCCTGAAGTGCTCCCGGTGCTTGATGCCGGCAGCCACCTGCAGGACGTCCCTGGACACGGGGCCGTCGGCCGCCACACGGAGCATGGCCGCGACTTGCGCGGTGACTTGCGCGGTGGCTTGCTCGGTAACTTGCTTGGTGATCTGAATGCTGGGCCCGATGGCAGCGGGGAACGTTACCCGCTGCGCGTTGGTCCGCACGATCGTCGAGCCTCTGCCTCCTGGAGACCGTATTCACGCCCGCGATGGCCTCGGTCTCACGGTAAGTGGGGGTGAGCTTGGCTCCGCGCGCCTCTTCTTGGCGCTGAGCGCGCGCGGGCGCGCGATCACTTCTCGACCGGCTCCGGCGGCTGCTCCGCCGGCTCGCCCAGGAGCTGGCGGATCTCGGCGATGCGCTTCAGGAACTCCTGCGTCGGTGCGCTGTCCGGGTTGGCCGCGGCCACCTGCTTGAACGCGCTCTCCGCGCCGTCGAGGTCGCCGGAGAAGAAGGACACGTAGCCGAGCAGGAAGCGCGCGTCCGCGTCGGTCGGATTGGCGTCCGCGTAGACGCGGAGCGCGATGGTGTGCTCGGCCAGGTCGTCCGGCCGGCCGTAGAGCTCATGCAGGGACGCGCCCGCCGCCGGCCACTCGGGCATGACCTCCATGCCGCGACGGATGAAGAAGGCCGCGTACTGGTACTCGCCGAGGGCGAAGAGCGCGTGCGCCAGCGCGAACTTGGGGATGGCGTTTCCGGCCTCGGCGAGCATGGCCCGGCGGAACTGATCCGCGGCGCCGCGGTAGTCGCCCGACTTGAACTTGGCCGCACCCTGCTCCAGGCAGGCCACCGCGTTCTCGTCCTTGCCCAGCTCCTCGAGCTCCTCGCCCAGGCGCGCCGGGATCTCCGGCTCCACCGCGGGCGCGGGCGCGGCCGCGGGCTCGGCATAGGCCGGATAGTAGACCACGGTCTCGCTGTGCGACGGGACCGCGACCGGCTGATAGCTCACGTACACCGGATAGGCGTAGTGGTTCCAGATCGGGTAGTAGCCGAACCAGAAGTGCCACCAGAAGTAGTCGTGGAAGTAGGGGTGGTGGCCCCAGAACAGGTAGTGGTGGTGGTAGTAGGGGTAGTGCCAGAAGCAGTCGAAGACGCCGCCGACCAGGCCCCAGGCCAGGTAGTCCTCCCAGTCCCAGTCGTCGTAGTCCACGTCCACGTCGACGTCGACATCCACGTCGCCGTCATCCACGTCCACGTCCACGTCGACGTCCACGTCCTGCGGCACGGCGTCGATGTTCTCCTTGAGGCGGGCGTTCGTGTCCGGTCCATCCGCGAGCTGCTCGCGGATGCGGTCCTGCAGGGCGTCGTTCCGGTGCAGCCGCGCGCTGGTCGCGTCGCGGCCCGTGTTCACCGAGGACGGCCCGGCGGTCCGCGCGCGCGTGGCGTCCCGGCCGCCGAGGCTCGTGGCGTTGCCGGCCGAGCGGAAGGCCGAGGGCTCCATGCGCGTGCCGAGGCCCGCTGACGTGAGCGTGCGCGGGGTCGCGGCGCTCGTGCGCGTGAAGGAGTCGGGGCTCATGGAGCGGCCGAGGCGGCTCGGCGAGATCGTGTCGCGCGAGGTGACGGCCGAGCGCGCGTCCGAGGTACGCGCGCGCGAGAAGCGGGACAGGTCGGACGAGGAACGCGTGAAGGTCCGCGCCGCGGAGCTGTCCGTGCCGATGACCGAGTCGCTGCTGCCGCGGCTGCGGGAGACACGGCTCGAGCCGAAGGAGCGGCTGGAGCTGCCGAGACCGCTCGACCGGAAAGTGGGGCTGCTGTCGCCGATGGAACGTGAGCTGCGGCCGAAAGAGCGCGTGCTACCGCCGAAGGACCGGTTGCTGCCGCCGAATGAGCGGGTGCTCCCGCCGAAGGAGCGGCTGCTGCTGCCGAAGCTCCGCGAGCCGCCGCCAAAGGACCGGCTGCTTCCGCTGAACGAGCGGCTGCTGCTGCCGAAGCTCCGCGAGCTGCCGCCAGCGGAGCGGCTGCTGCCCCCGAACGACCGGCTGCTGCCGCCGGAAGAGTGGCTGCCGCCTGCAGACGACCGGCCACCGCCTGCGCCCCCGGAGCGCCCGCCGCGCGATCCAGCGTCGAGCAGGGCGACCGGAAGCACCAGCCCCCCGATGAGCAGAGAAGCCAACAGGATCGCCTTGCGGCCGGGCCGGAAGGAATCGACGTTGCTGCGCATGGCAGACCTCCTCGTCACGCACCGTGACGGTCGCGACGGACCTTCGGAGACCTACATTCTAGCCCAGGCCGGAAGGGTTCTGCCAGCCGGACGCGGCCGGGACGCCGCGCTCCCTCAGAGCCTGAGCAGGAATCCCCCGCGGCCGCGTTGCGAGCGCCGGGGGGGGCCGAATGCGCGGCGCGGCGACGACTCGACTTTTTTCGAGTCATTGAGGACCCAGAACGCCGCAGCCGGCCCCCCCGCCGCCGCAAC
>DYIW01000040.1 GCA_020723465.1 Phycisphaera mikurensis | reverse complement strand
GGCCCCCCCCGGCGCTCGCAACGCGGCCGCGGGGGATTCCTGCTCAGGCTCTGAGCCGCCTTCCCGGCCGCGGGGCCGGGAAGCGCTCGCGCGCGCGTGCAGCGCCCTCCGCCTTGCCGTTCAGACCAGAAGCCGCGCCTGCCGATAAGCAGCTCGCATGGCCTCCTTCTGCCTCCGCGAGAGGCAAGCCGCTCATCCGACCTAACCTGGAGACGCCCCGCCTTCCCGCGGGCTATGGGCGATGTTCGTCTTCTGGCTCACACTGCAGTTGCTGTTGACGGCCTGCGGCGTCGCGCTCACCGCGCGCCCGGGAGGAGGCCCGCGGCCCGGGGACTCCGGGCCGGGGGCGCGCCCCCCGGCGCGCTGGTACATCCCGGCGATCCTCGTACTGCTGGCCGGGCTGGGGTGGGTCGCCGCCATGTCCCGCGGCGAGGAGGCAGATGCCGACCTGCGGCAGAACGTGCTGCGCCAGGTCACGGCCGTGGCCAGGACCGTCGATCCGGAGCACGTCAAGGCCCTGACGTTCTCGCTCGCCGACAGGAGCAACCCGGCGTTTCAGACGGTCCGGGAACAGATGATCGCCTACGCCGGGGCGCTCGGCCATCGCAGCCTCTACTCGATGGCCATCCGCGACGACTGCATCGTCTTCGGCCCGGAGAATCTGGCCGAGGACGACGCGTACGCCTCTCCTCCGGGCACCGTCTACGAGGAACCGCGCCCACAGGACTGGGAATGCCTGAGGCAGGGCACGGCGGCCGCGTTTGGACCGGTGACGGACGAGTACGGCACGTTCGTGAGCGGCGTGGCGCCGGTCCAGGATCCGCGCACGGGCGAGGTGCTGCTGGCGCTGGGCATCGACGTACCGGCCGGCGACTGGAGCATCCAGGTCTCCCGGGCGCGGGCCGTTCCCCTGCAGTTCACGGCGGCGTTGAGCCTGCTGGTGATCGGCAGCGCCCTGGTGCTGCGCTGGCGGCGGAGTCAGGATTCTCGCCGGCGCTTCCGCCTGCGGCACGCCGAGGCGGTCTTGACGGTCGCGTGCGGGCTGGCCGCGACGGTCGCCCTGGCCGCCTGGCTGCACGAGCAGGAAGCCCGCGCGCACGGCGAGATGCTGCGCCAGCTCGCCGACGCCCAGGCGGAGAGAGTGCGCCACGTGCTGTTCCACCTGGAAGAGGAGAACGCCGCGGTGGCGCGCTTCCTCGAGGCGCATGGAGGATGCGGGCGCGAGGAGTTCCGCGCCTTCGCCGCACCCCTGGCCCGCATGGCGGCAGTCCACGCCACGGGCTGGATTCCTCGGATCGACGCCGCTGAGAAGGGAGAGATCGAGGCCGCCGCGCGCCGAGAAGGCCTGGCCGGCTACACGATCTTCGCCAAGGACGCGAACGGCCAGCCGTCAGCGGCCGCCTCGCAGGGAGTCCTGCACCCCGTGTACTTCGTCGAGCCGCTCGCGGGCAACGAACCCGCGCTCGGATTCGACGTGGGTTCCGAGCCCAAGCGCCGGGCAGCACTGGAAGCCGCCGAGCGCGCCGGACGCTGTCGGGCCTCCGACCTGGTTACCCTGGTCCAGAGGGTCGCGGAGCTGAAGGGCCTGCTGCTGTTCCATCCCGTGTTCGCAGGCTCGGACGCGGGCGGGCCGGCGCTGCGCGGCTTCGCGATGTCAGTGCTGCGCATGGGAGAGGCGCTCGAAGGCGCCCTGGGAGCCGAAGGGGGCCGCGCCAGCGTGGCCGCGGTGGACCTGTACCAGCTCTCGGGACAGGGCTCCGCGGAGCGGCTCGCCTCCTGCCCGCAGAACGCGGCGGGCGCGGCGGGCGGAGTCCCGCGGCTTGGCGCGAAGCCGTCCGGCGCGGACTTGGTCCACGTCTATCCCATCTTCGCGTTCGGGCGCGCGTTCGCCGCGGTCATACACCCTGGGCCGACGTTCTTCGCGGCGTATCCGGCACGGGCCGCCTGGTGGACTGCCATCGCGGGATCGCTGCTCGCGCTCGCCATAGGCCTGGTCGTCGGGACCCTGCGCCACCGCCAACTGGAGCTCGAGACGCAGGTCGCGGAGCGCACCATCCAGTTGCGCGCCCGCACCGTGGACTTGGAGCTTCATGCCAGGGACCTGGAGACCAGCCGGCGCGACGTGCTCAAGCACCTGCAGGAAGCCGAAAGCGCTCGGCAGGCGGCCCAGGCCGCGCAGAGAAATCTCGAGCAGATCATCGCCGGTGTGCCAGTAGGCATCTTGATCATCGACCAGGACCGGCGCATCCGCCACGCCAACGACGCTGCTTTGCGCCTTATGGGTGTTCCGCACGGCAAGAGGGTCGTGGGCCAGTTCTGTCACGATTACCTTGGCCCGAGTGAACCCGGAAGTCGACCCTCGTGCGACTCCGGCCGAGAATCCGCCACCACGGAGCGCGTCCTCGTCACCGCAAAGGGCCAGCGGCTGCCGGTTCTCGAGACCATGACCCCGATCACCCTCGACGGCGAGAAGGTGCTGCTCGAGGCGTTCGTGGACATCACCGAGCGCAAGCGCGCCGAGGAGGCCATGCAGGCCGCCGTCCAGCGGACGCGCAGTCAACAGCAGGTGGTCGGGGCGATTGCCGCCCACCCGGCCCTTGCCGCCGGCGCCGTGCCAGAGCTGGCGCGCGAGATCACCGAGCTGACCAGCCGGGCGGCCAGCGTCGAGCGCGTGGGCGTGTGGCTCTTCGACGAGAGCGAAACCAGGCTCTGCTGCGCGGACCTCTATGAGGCCACCCCCGGGCGGCACACCGGCGGCGACGTGCTCCACGAGGAGCAGTTCCGGTGCGAGTTCGAGGCGCTGAAGAGCGCGCAGTGCGTGGCCGCCGACGACCCACTGACCGATCCGCGCACGGCCGGCTACGTGGAGGGGTATCTCAAGCCGCTCCGCATCACCTCCATGCTGGATGCCGTCATCCGCTCGGCCGGCAGGAACCTCGGCACGATCTGTCTGGAGCACGTGGATCGGAACCATCATTGGGAGGCGGACGAGATCGCCTTCGCCTGCCAGCTCGCGGACCAGGTGTCGCTCGCGATCCTGAACCGGGAGCGGCTGCTCGCCGAGGCGGAGGTGCGCCGCGAGCGCCAGCGGCTGGCGGACGTCATCCGCGGCACTCGTGCGGGCACCTGGGAATGGAACGTGGTGACCGGAGAGACTGCGTTCAACGAGCGCTGGGCTGAGATCGTCGGATACCTCCTCGACGAGCTGCGGCCCACGACCATTCACACCTGGATGCGGCTCTGCCACCCTGAGGATCGCGAGGCCGCGAGCGCTCTGCTGCAGCGCCACTTCGCCGGACAGCTCCCTTCGTTCGATAGCGAGTGCCGCATGCGCCGCAAGGACGGCTCCTGGGTCTGGGTGCATGACTGTGGCCAGGTGGTGGAGTGGACGGACGACGGCCAGCCGCTGCGTATGAGCGGGACGCGCACGGACATTTCCCAGCGCAAGCAGGCCGAACAGGCGCTGCGGGAAACCAACGACCGCCTGGAGCAGGCGACGTTGCGCGCCAATGAGCTGGCGCGGGCGGCCGAACAGGCCAGCTCCGCGAAGAGCCAGTTCCTGGCCAGCGTCAGTCATGAGATCCGCACGCCCATGAACGGCGTGATCGGCATGACGGGACTGCTCCTGGACACGCCCCTGAACGCCGAGCAGCGCCACTATGCCGACCTGGTCCGCTCCAGCGCGGAGAGCCTGCTCTCCCTGATCAACGACATCCTGGACTTCTCCAAGATCGAAGCCCGCAAGCTCGTGCTCGAGTCCCTGGACTTCGAAGTTGCAGCCGTCGCAAACGAGGCCGTGGAACTGCTGGCCGTCAGGGCCAGGGAGAAGGGCCTGAGCCTCTCCTGCCGCGTGGCGCCGGACGTGCCCCAGCGCCTGCGCGGCGACCCCGGGCGCCTGCGCCAGGTCCTCCTGAACCTGGCCGGCAACGCCGTGAAGTTCACGACCCGTGGCAAGGTCTCGATCCGCGTCGGGCTCGACAGTCAGGACGCCGGACGCGTCGTGCTGCGCTTCGCGGTGGAGGACACGGGCATCGGCATCCCGGCCGAGCACCTGGACCGCCTCTTCGTCCCCTTCTCGCAGGTGGACGGCTCGACCACGCGCAAGTTCGGCGGCACCGGCCTCGGCCTGGCCATCTCCAAGGAGCTGGCCGAGCTCATGGGCGGCCGGATCGGCGTGGAGAGCGAGGCCGGGAAGGGCTCGACCTTCTGGTTCACTGCCGTCCTGGCCAGGTCCGCCGCGGGCCAGACTCAACCGGGCCCGGCACCTGCCGCGCCCATGCGCGCCGACGCACGGGCGATCGCCAAGCGCCGCGACTATCGCCTGCTCCTGGTCGAGGACAACTCCACCAATCAGCTCGTGGCCACGGCCATTCTCAAGCGCCTGGGCTATCGCGCGGACGTGGCCGCAAATGGTCGCGAGGCCCTGCGCCTGCTGGCCCAGACGTCCTACGACCTGGTCCTCATGGACTGCCAGATGCCGGAGATGGACGGATTCGAGGCCACGCGCCAGATCCGCGCCGGCTCCTCTGGCGTGCGGAACCCGGCAGTGACGATCGTCGCCATGACGGCGAACGCCGGACGCGGCGACCGCGAGGAGTGTCTCCGGGCCGGCATGGACGACTACGTGGCCAAGCCGGTCACGCCCCAGCTCCTGGCGGAGGCGCTGGCCCGGTGGCTGGGCTCCGGCTCCCCGACCTCCCCGTCACTCCCCGCCGCGGCGCCGTGAGGGGCGCCGCCGCTTCGCCCGGCTACTTCACCACCTCCACAATGCAGCGGTTCGTGAAGTGCGCGGACCCGGGGGTGAAGGCCGTGCCGATCAAAGCCTGCAGGTGGATCTCCCGGCCCGCCTCGTAGCCGGCGCTCGGCATGGAAAGCTGCACCTCGACTACCCCGGAAGGCGGCACCGTTCCCTGGGCGACGATGGCGCCGTGCGCGCGGCGGAGGCGCAACAGGCCGAACGGGGTCGGCTCGTAGTTCTCGAAGAGCGACGAATAGAGGACGTATTGATCCCCGGCGCTGCCCTCCAGGCGGACTGGCACCTGGCCGCCGAGGCGTCCCTCGCTGCGCGCGGACAGCTCGATGCCGGTGACGCCGAGCGCCTCGAGGCAGCGGATCAGCACCTCGCGCCGCGTGTTGGGCGCGGCCTGGTCCTGCAGGCCGCCGAGTGCGAAGGTGCTGGCGATCGTGCGGCAGCCGCCTGCGGCGTGCAGGACCGCACGGCCCTGGCCGTCCGCGCTGGAGCGGAAGACGACCTGGCCCGGGGCGACCGCCCCGATCTCGTCCATGTAGGTGTTCTCGCCGCGGTACGGCAGGACCAGGCCGCTCATCACCGTCCCGGCCTGGCCGATGACCTCGTCCTCCAGGTTCAGGCCGTCCGACTGGTACTGCACGCCGAACCAGGGCCGCAGCGTGGCCGCCGTCGGGTCATAGCACCAGGCGTCGCCTCCCTCGAGGTAGATCGAGTCGCCAGCCTGCAGCGCGGCCACGATGTCGTTCGCCTCGGAGGCGGACAAGATGTAGTTGTCCGGCGCGACACCCAGGTCGATGAACCAGAGGTCGTGCTCCGTCCAGGCGCTCGGCCACGAGGTGTAGTAGGTGAACGGGATGCCCAGGTCGCCAAGGACACGGCCGATGAACGGGCCGCTGCAGCGCCGCAGCGGCAAGTCCACCACCGCGACCGTGCCCGAGCCCTGAACCGGGCAGTAGATCTGGCCGAACTGCGGCAGGCGGTCCGTGTTCGGCGCGGCCGCCTGGTCCGAGGCCTTGACCTGATAGGCGACGACGTCCCCCGGATTGACGCTGCCCGCCAGGCCGCCGCTGTAGAAGTAGCACCCCTCTTCGCGCGCGAGCGGCACAGCGGGCTGCGGCGCGCCATTGATCGTGTACTCGATCCAGACCTCGGGCTCGGCCATGTCGTCCGTGCACAGCGCGCGGATGACCGGCGGCCAGGCGTTGGCCGAGGCGCCGCGCGCGGGCACGAAGCGCGAGAGGACCGGCGCCTCGACATCTTGGCGCACGCGGAAGGTCATCAGGCCGTCCGGCGCCACCAGCGGATAGACCGCGCTGCGGCCGCCGTCGTCCTGCGCCTCGATGTAGAAGGACACCTCGCTGCCGAGCGGCCGCGCCGGGATGGCGGCGCCGTACTGGTCGGGCGCGCCGGTGGCGGCCATGACCAGGCTGTTGAAAGGCGCCCCGCCCGTGTCCGTCCAGCGGATCACCGGGTAGCCAGCGAGCAGCGCCGCGCCCTTCGGCGGGATCACGCGCGCGGTCACGGTGTAGCCCGAGGCCGTGTCCTCGGTGTCTCCCGGCGGATAGGGGTAGATGCGGATGGCGTCGCGCCGCACGAAGTTGCGCGTCCGGCAGTGCAGGGAGTCGCTCCAGCCCGTGCCCAGGTGGTCCACGCCCACGATCTTGTAGCCCGGAAAGGCCTTCCCGAAGATGCGTAGCGCGATCTGGTCGTCGGGATGATTGGTGATCGGCACATACACGCTCTTGTTGGACACGAGCGAGTTGATGTACGGCCGGAACTCCGACCAGGGCACGCCCGGGTTCATCGTGAACATCGGCATGCGCATGACCTTGTACGGCCGGCCCCACGGGCTCTCCAGGCTGGCGTAGTGCTCTGCCATCCCCTCGCCGTACAGATAGTGCTCCGAGTCCTCGGGAAACTGCCCGACGATGATCGTCTCGGGATTGGCCGGCTTGCCGAAGGTGTCGTGGTGCTGGATGGTCCACGCCGTGACCGGCACAGTGTGGTAGCGCTCGATGCCCCAGTAGCTCTCGAACAGCGCGTCGAGCTGCGCGTGCGTGTACTGCCAGTTGATCCAGTAGGCCATGGTCGAGGAGAAGGCCACGCCGTAGGCGTTCGGGTAGAAGTTGCCGCCCACGTGCTTCAGGCCCGAGCTGTAGTAGGCGATGCCGAACAGCGCGGCGAAACTCTGGGCGAAGACATCGTCGTGCGGGCCGTAGTCCGGGTCATAGCCAACGATGCCGAGGTCGTGATTGCCGTCCCAGACGAACCACGGCCCGTAGTCCCTGGTGTAGATCGTGTCCGTCTGGATGGAGAGGAAGTGGAAGTTCGCCAGCGGGATGCCGTAGCTGTTGAATTGGCTGATCCACCAGTTCTGCTCGGCCGTGCTGTCGACGGGGATGTAGACCTGGTTGTCCTGCCGCAGCTTGTTCATGAGATCGAAGTTCTGCCAGAGGGCCATCACGCCCTCCGACTCCTCCCACTCCGCACAGGAGTGGACCGGCCCGGGCGGCGCGGCCCGCGGAGCCGGCGCGCCGGCGCGGCCGGGATCGGTCCTGCCTTGCGGCGGGCGCGGCTGCGGCTTCTTCTGCTTGGCCGCGAACGACGCCGGCTGAGCGAAGCCCGCCGCGGCGACGAAGGCGACGAGGGACAGCACGGTCAGGAAGCGCTGGACGGCCGCGCTCTTCTTCTTCATGGGCGGGTTCCTCCGGCCTGACCGGGCACGCGGCCGGCCCCGAGGCGCGCGCGCCGGACGGCGTGACCGAGGTAGAGGCGCTTGAGATCCTGCGGGATCGAGGATACTCCGCGTCGCCCGCGCGTGGAACGTCCAACCCGCGGCAACCAGCCGCCTTGACCCGCGCGCTCCTCCCGGGCAAGATGGCCTGTTTCGCACGCGCGCGCGCACGGGCGAGCCGAACCCATACATGCGAGAGGGCGCCATGAGCCAGTTCCAGCACGTCAAGATCCCCAAGGGCGATCTGATCCAGGTCCGCGACGGCAAGCTCCAGGTCGGCAACCACCCGATCATCGGCAAGCTGCGGGGAGACGGCATCGGGCTGGACATCTTCCCGGCGGCCGAGGCGGTGGTCGACGCGGCCGTGGACAAGGCCTACGGCGGCAAGCGCAAGATCGCCTGGTGCCCGGTGTACTGCGGCCTCGAGGGCCTCAACCGCTACGGCGAGGTGCTGCCGCAGGAGTCGATCGACGCCATCACCCACCTGAAGGTGGCGATCAAGGGGCCGTTCACCACCCCCATCGGCGAGGAGACGCACGTCTGCCTGCACTGCGCCCACCAGCAGTACCAGGGCGGGGCGTGCGAGAAGTGTGGCAAGCAGGACGGCGTGGCCAAGCGCTTCCGCTCGATCAACGTCGGCCTGCGCCAGAAGATGGACCTCTACGCCTGCGTGCGGCCGGTGCGCTACTTCGAAGGCGTGCCCGCGCCGAACCGCTACGCCCAGCAGGTGAACTTCATCATCTTCCGCGAGAACACCGAGGACGTGTACGCCGGCCACGACTTCGAGCGCGGCAGCGAGGTGGCCGAGGCCATCATCGCGCTCATCAAGGAGAAGACCGGGCGCCAGATCCGCCCGGACAGCGGCATCGGCGTCAAGCCGATCTCCGTCACCGGCACCAAGCGCCTGGTGCGCAGGGCGCTCGACTGGGCGGTCAGGAACAAGCTCCCCTCGGTGACGCTGGTGCACAAGGGAAACATCATGAAGTTCACCGAGGGCTCGTTCTGCAAGTGGGGCTACGAGCTGGCGGCCGAGGAGTTCGGCGACGTCACGGTCACCGAGAAGAAGCTGTGGGAGGAGCTGGACGGCAAGATGCCCGCGGGCCGCGTGCTGCTGAAGGACCGCATCGCCGACTCGATCTTCCAGCAGATCCAGACGCGCCCCGGCGAGTACAGCGTGCTGGCGCTGCCCAACCTGAACGGCGACTACCTGTCGGACGCGGCCATCGCGCTGGTCGGCGGCCTCGGCCTGGGCCCGGGCGCCAACATCGGCGACGAGGTGGCGATGTTCGAGGCCACGCACGGCACGGCCCCGAAGTACACCGGCCAGAACAAGGTCAACCCCGGCTCGCTCATCCTCTCGGCCGAGATGATGCTGCGCCACATGGGCTGGCCCGAGGCGGCCGAGCTGATCATGCGCGGCATGGCCAAGGCCATCAAGGACGGGCAGGTCACCTACGACTTGGCGCGCCTGATGAAGGCCGAGGGCCGCAAGGGCGTGACCGAGGTCTCCTGCTCCGGCTTCGGCCAGGCGATCATCGAGCGCATGTAGGGACCGCGCGCCGGCCCTGGCGCGGCTGCGGCTACTGCCCCGGGTGGTAGGAGCGCTCGAGGTGCGCCAGGATCTCGTCCAGCTCGAACCAGGCCGGCTTGAACTCGCCGCGCGCGTAGAGCGGCGCCTGGTCGGCGTAGTGCGGCGAGGATGGGTCGCGGCTCATGCCGAAGGGCACGATGGACAGGGCGCGCACCGTGTCGCCGAACTCCACCACGCTGACGAAGGAGTGGCCGTGGAAGCCGTAGCGGCGCGTGCACCCCTCGGGAGTCTTCGCCAGGAAGCAGAAGCAGACGCCGGCCACGCCGTGGCCGCCGGCGCACGGCCAGCTCGCGCGTTCGTCGCTGAACTCCTCGCCTGAGCGCAGGTCACGGCGCTGGTGGCGGTTGATCTCGCCCCAGGGCACGCGCCAGGTGCCGAAGCGCTGCTCCAGCGACGCGAGCACCTCCTCCAGGCTGGCGCGCATCGACTCGTCCGTGGCTTCGCCGCGCAAGAGCGGCGCGGCCAGGCTCTCGAACCAGAGCAGGAAGAGCGTCGCGGCCGTGGAGTCGAGCGTGAGGTCGCGATCCCACGCCGCGAGCAGCGCCGCGGCCTCGGCCAGCCGGCCGCCGCTCTCCCCGCAGGCGGCGACGATGCGCTCGACCCAGCGGTCCGCCTCGTACACGTGCGTGTCGAAGGCGGCCCGGGCCAGGTCCTCGAAGCTGAAGGTCTCCTTGCCGGAGAGGATGCTCCGCGACATGGTCACGCGCGGATCGTTCGGGTCCGTGGCCATGTAGGAGGGGAAGTCCTCGCGCCGCGGGTTCCCGTCGGCCGCGGTGACGAAGGGCGACGAGTTGCAGTTCTGCAGCCAGCCGCAGGCGGGGTTTTGCACCTGCGGCAGCTCGTCGAGGGAGTGATAGCCCTGCCACTCGGTCGCCGGATCGGAGCCGTCGAGGATCTCGCCCCAGGCGAAAGCGGGGTCGCGCCGGGGGATCGCGGCGTTGTAGACGTAGTAGATGTTCCCGTCGCGGTCCGCGCACATCAGGTTGTGGAAGACGATGCCGAGCAGCGCGGCGGCTTGCTTGAACTCCTCGACGTTTTGCGCCTTGCTCATGGCGTAGAGCTGGCGCAGCAGGTTGTTCTCCTCCATGCGGGCGATGCGCACGGCGAGGGGCCTGCCGTCCTTTTCGCCGAGAAGCGGCCCGTGGTGCGTCTTCTTCAAGGTGAGCGCGCGCTCCTCGAAGCCGGCCTCGGTCTTCACCTTCACGGTCTCGGTCCAGACCGTCGCCTGGCGCCAGCCGTCGCCGTAGCGGTAGCGGTCCGGGTCGTCCGGGTGGTCGAAGGTCTCGGCGTACACGTCCAGGATGTCCACGTAGTTGACCGTGAAGCTCCAGCCCAGGTGCGCGTTGTGGCCGACGATGGGGAACAGGCCGCCGCCGTAGGCGTTGCCGCCCGCGAAGTTCCAGCCGGCGTCGCTGTGCAGATGCCCCTCGTACAGCTCGTGCAGCGGGATGTGCGGATTGATGAAGAGCATGGCCTTGCCGCTGGCGCTCTTCTGCGGGCCGATGGCCCACATGTTGGAGCCATCTTGCGCGCGCTCTTCGTCCTCCGCGCCGGGCGCCTCGCCGCCCTCCTCCTCCCCCTTGCTCCCGAGCAGCCGCTGCCCCTCGGGCATCATCAGCATGGCCACGTTGAAGCCGTAGTTCTCCGCGATGAAGTACCAGGGCTCGAAGCGCTCGAGCAGGACCGGCTTCGCCTGCGGGTGCGTGAGCAGGTAGAAGTTCAGCGCGTCGGCGCCGGCATCGCACAGCGCCCGCACGTCCTCGGGGAGCGCCGCGTAGGCTTCCCGCGCGCGCCGCGGGATCTCGAGCGCGAGGATCACCCGGTCGCTCGCCACCCCGGCCTCGCCCGCGATCTCGCTCGAGCGGCCCAGCAGGCCGAGCAGGCTCTGCTCCACGCGCTCGAACTCGTCCTCGGCGCGCGCGTACACGTAGCCGAAGACCGCGTTCGCGTCCGTGTCCGCGTACACGTGCGGCACGCCGTACACGTCGCGGTGGATCGTGACCGCCCGCGCCCGCGCTTCGAGCCGCGACCGCTCCGCCTCGGCGGCGTCCCTCTTCGTCGCGGCGTTCTGCTGAGCCAGAGGGCTGCAGGCGGACAGGAGAAGCAGGACAAGGTACCAGCGCGCGGCCATCGTGTCCCTCCGCCGGACCGCGGCGCCGTAGGGCGCGGACCCGGGCCGGCGATGCTACCACCGCGCGCCGCTCGTCCACGCTCTGCGGACCGGCGCTACGTGATCCGCAGGAACGCCCACGCGTGACCAAAGAGGAACCAGAGCAGCACGCCCAGATACCCGCACATCCGGGCCAGAAGTGCACGCCGCCAGAGTAGCGAGCATGACACCAGCGTCGCCGACGCGAGCGTCCACGGGATGATGTCCTCCAGCTCGTCTGAGATCTTCCCGACGCTGTACACGCCGAAGGGTCCGCTGGCGACGACGCCAGCGTAGTACAGCCTCTCGTGGAGCGTGCCCTCGCTCGGCGGCACGAACCTGCCGAAGTCGGCCGTGAGCCAGAAGAACACGTCCAGGCAAAGGAACACGGCCGCGAACACCGCCAGACGGCTGCACATGCGTGCGATCGTCACCTGTCGCCGCTGCTTCTCGCCCATGCACTCCTCCTCCGTTCCACCGCGAGCGTTGACCGTGGCCCCAAAGGGCGCGGGACGAACCGCCGGACCGCACGCGATCCAGCGACCCGTCCCGCGCCGGGCGCCGCGCGAGCGACGTCGTCCCGGCGGCTACGGCGCGTCGAACAGCTCCGGCGCCGGCGGCTGCATGGTGAACCAGCAGTACGGATCGATCTCGCGCGCCTTCTTCAGCGCCGCGCCCGAGGCATCCTTGTCTCCCTTCATGTCCTGGAGCTTCCCGAGCAGGAAGGTGCCGTACGCCCTGAGCGCGGCCGGCTGGGAAGCGGCGTTGTCGAGGTAGCGCTGGACGAGCGTCTCGGCCGGATCGAGCTTTCTGCCGTGGCCGAGCGCGAGGCCCACGTCGAGCAGCACCCGAACGCGCTCCGGATCGAGCGCCAGCACTTGATCCGCCTCGGCGATCGCCTTGGCGACGTCGCCGCCGCGCGCGTATTCGAGCGCGAGGTTCTCGTGCACGGCCGGGTCCTGCGCCAGCTTCTCTGCCAGCCCGGTCCAGATCGCCAGGCGCTCCTCCCCCTTCTCCACCGAGAAGTCGCAGCGCGCCTTGGCCCCGAGCACGGGTGCATGCGCCTCCAGCGCCTTGACCTGCGCCTCGGCCTTGTCGCGGTCGCCGCCCAGCTCGGGCGGGTTGTTGCCGTAGAGATAGACGAGCAGCAACCGCGCCTCGTCCCGGCTCGGTTCCTTGACCAGCGCCTGCTCCAGTGCGTCCGCTGACTTCTTCATCTGCGCGCGCACCTCGTCCTCCTTGCCCCCGTGCGCCTTGCCGATGGCGCAGTACATTGCGAGCTGGCCCGCCCACGCGTGGTAGCGCGCGTTGTCGGGCTGCAGCTCCACGGCCTTCTCGACTTCCACCTGCGCCTGGTCCATGCCCTTCCCGCCCTCGCCCTCGCGCAGGCTGCGGTAGAAGTCCAGCCGCGACAGCTCGAACCAGGCCTGAGCGCTCTCCGGATGCGCCTTGACCTCTTCGTCCAGCAGCTCCTTGGCCGCGTCCACCTTGCCGTCCATCCTCAGGCGATACGCCTCCTGGACCGGATCCGCCTCGCGCGCAAGAGCCCCGTCCCCAGCGGCCCACGCCGCCGTCAGGCCCAAGCCCAGCAGCAGCGCCGGCGCCGTGATCGTCTTGATCCTCATGTCGAAAGCTCCTCGTTTGGTGTGGGGTGCCCGCTGAGACCGTGCACGCCGCGTGCCAGGCCGGAGGCAGGTCAGACGTCAGGCCGGGCGGCGAGCTGATCCGCTGGAAAGCCCTTATTCGCAATATGCTACGGACAAACGAGAGCGATTCCTTGCAGTAGGTTCCAGACCGTCCGACTCCGCCCCTGTACACGTGGCGATGGGCACTATACATTCGATGTACATCGTCGCGCCTAGTGCGCCGAGCCGTGAACGCGACGTGGGATCGCCAGCACGAGAGGAAGCAGTAGTTGCGCGGGCACAGCCCGGGAATCGACCGCCACACCCTCAGCGGCCTCGGCGCCATCCTGCTCTGGAGCGCGACCATCGCGCTCGCGCGCAGCCTCGCCGAGCAGGTGGGCCTGCTGGCGGCCGGAGCGGCAGCGCAGCTCGTCGCCGGGGCGCTCGCGCTCGCCTGGCTCGCCCTCTCCCCCCGCGCGCGCGGCGAGATCCGGCGCCTGCCGCAGCCCTACCTCGTGGCCTGCGGCGCCCTGTTCGTGCTCTACCTGCTCGCCCTCTACCTGGCCCTGGGCCTTGCCGAAGACCGGCGCCAGGCGCTCGAGGTCGCCCTGATCAACTACCTCTGGTGCCCCCTCACGATCCTCTTCTCGCTGGTGCTCCTGCGCACGCGCGCGCGCTTCCTCATTCTTCCGGGCACGCTGCTCGCCCTGCTCGGCGTCGCCCTCGGCATGAGGCACGGGGAGACGCTCTCGTGGTCGTCGTTCGCGACGAACGCCGCCAACAATCCCGCGGCCTACTCGCTCGCGCTGGTGGCCGCGGTCTCTTGGGCGCTCTACTCGAACCTGACGCGCCGCCTGGCGGGCGGCGACAAGCCCGGCGGCGTGCTGCTCTTCCTGCCCGCCAGCGGCATCGTGCTCGTGGCGCTCGCCCTGCTCCACCCGGAGGAGGGCGCGTTCGGTGCACGCGCCTGCGCCGAGGCCGGCGCGCTGGGCTTCTTCACCGCGGCGGGCTACGTGCTCTGGGACCACGCCATGAGGAAGGGCGACGTGGTCCTGGTCGCAGCCTGCTCCTACGCCACGCCGCTCCTTTCGACCCTGCTCGCCTGCGCCTACCTGCGCGTGGCGCCGGGCGCCTCGTTCTGGGCCGGATGCCTGCTCGTCGTGGCCGGGTCGTTCCTCACCTGGAGCGCGGTCACGGAGCGCGCGCGCGGCTGAAGCGTGCGCGACGCCGCACTCAGTGGATGTCGATGCTCACGCCATTCGTGGTGGAGAAGCCCTGCGCGCCCGCGCCCGCGTCGGCCACGAAGACCTGCACCTTCACGATCACGTCCGGCGCGCTGTAGGGAATCGTGGCCGGCACGGTAATCGCCCCGTTGCCCGGTCCGCTGCCGCCGAGGGGCAGCGGGATCGACAGCACGATCGGATTGAGCAGCAGGGTGCAGCCGCCGCCCGCGGGCAGCGACGCGGCGCTGAGGCCCACGAACATCATGGAGAAGGCGCCGCCAAGCCCTCCGGCCACCTGCACGGTCAGGATCCCTCCCTGGGTCACGCAGCCGCTCACCGCGAGAGACGGCACGAAGCCGCCGCTGCCCGCGCAGGCCGCGCCGTAGGCGGTGGCGCTGCCCGAGCAGGGCGTCACGCGGAACACCGTAGCCTTGCCCGCTTCGGCGCCGGCCTGGTCGTTCTGGGGGGCGCCGCCGATCACCTCGCCGAAGCCGTCGTGGTCGACGTCGCCGGTCCCGTCCACCGACTGCCCGAGCCTGTCCCCGGCCGCGTCGCCGTGGAACGTGGCGAGCACCGCGCCGTCCTTGCCCGAGTAGACCCGGACCCCGCCGCAGTCCGCGCCCAGATCGTCGTCGCCCGTCATGCCGGCGACGATGTCGTCGTAGCCGTCGCCGTTCACGTCGCCCGCTCCCGCGACCGACGCTCCGAGGAGATCCCCGGCCGCGCCGCCGTTGAACGAATACAGGACCCCGCCGGTCTTGCCAGAGCGCACCTGGACGTTACCGGCGTTGCTGCCCGCCACGTCGAGCGTAGGCGTGCCAGTCACGAAGTCGTCGTACCCATCCGCGTTCACGTCGCCCGCGCCGCTCACCGACTTGCCGAAGTTGTCGTGCGCCAGGCTGCCACCGAAGAAGTAGAGGATGGCGCCCGTCTTCCCGGAGAAGACCTTGGCGCTGCCCGAGTAGTGCACGCCGTTGTAGTCATCGTACGGCGCTCCGACGATGACGTCGTCGTACCCGTCGGCATTCACGTCGCCCGCGCCGCTCACCGAAGTGCCGAGCCACTCGTCCGGAGAGTCGCCCTTGAACAGGAAGAGCTGAGCGCCTGTCGCCCCGGAGAAGACGAACGCGCTGCCCGAGCGCGTGCCGTTCTTCTCGTCCATTGGAGCGCCCACGATCACGTCGGCGTAGCCATCCTTGTTCACGTCGCCCGCGCCGCTCACGGACACGCCCATCTGATCGCCGTAGGTGTCGCCGGCGAAGGTGTAGAGCAGGGCGCCGGTCGCCCCGGAGAACACGCGCGCGCTGCCGCACTGCACGCCGGAGGGCGAGTCGTACGGGGCGCCGGCGATGATGTCGGCGTAACCGTCCTTGTTCACGTCTCCGGCGCCGCTCACCGCGAAGCCGAGCTGCGCGGAGGCCATCGCGCCGTAGAATGTGTGGAGGAGCGCGCCGTTCGCACCCGAGAACACGCGCACGCAGCCCGAGACGGGGCCGCCGTTGCTGTCCCAGGCGGCGCCCACGACGACGTCAACGGTGGCGTCCTTGTTGACGTCGCCGGCGCCGCCCACGGCGTAGCCGAAGCCGTCTCCCATGGAATCGCCATAGAAGGAGTAGAGGGGACCCTGGGCGCCGGCCGCGCCGCAGAACAGGGCGCAAAGCAGGCCCGCCAGGAAGAAGGTCCTCGTGCTGAACATGGTGGAAGCCTCCTCGCTCGATGACGCGCGTGGGCAAGCCGCGCGCGGCGCTGCCAAGATGCAGAGCGCATTCGTGGCGCCGTTGCTCCGCAAGAACGCAGGAATCCCTTCGCGTCGCGCGCGAGCCGTCAGGAGTCGAGGTCGATGCCGCGGAAGGTCACGTCGGTGATGCCCGCGTCCAGGATCACGTCGACGATGCGGATCACGTCCTCGTAGATCGTTCCCGGCGCGGCGCTGACGGTCATGCACAGCGGATCGTCCTCGCCGGCCGTCGCGGGCAGCGCCCGGCGCATGCGCCGCAGCTCTGCAGCCATTTGGCGCAGGCCTTGCACCCGTGCGCCCTGCAGCCAGAGCGCGACCTGGTCCTCGCTCCAGCGCCAGTCCCGAAAGACCGCGGTCTGCTCCAGGTCGCGCTGAGCCCTGGTCTCGATGCGTTCGAGCCGCAGATCGACGCGCTCGAAAGGCAACGGCCTGCCGCTCGGGTTGACGCCGCAGTCCTTCGGCAGGAAGGTCTGCGGCTTCCCCTCGAGGACCTTGAAGTGGATGGAGCAGAGGAAGAAGACCAGCAGCAGGAAGGTGACGTCGATCATCGGCGTCATCTCGATGCGTGTCGCTTCCTCGCATTCGGCGCGCACGGAAC
Organism: Phycisphaera mikurensis; assembly: GCA_020723465.1. Taxonomy (GTDB): domain Bacteria; phylum Planctomycetota; class B15-G4; order B15-G4; family JADJEK01; genus JACQZJ01. The sequence goes on along the minus strand of DYIW01000040.1, from coordinate 11,963 downwards.
GGGACATGGTCGACCCTCCACGGATGGTTGGCTGCCTCGCGGAGAACAAACGGCTCCGCGCGGGTTGCGGTTCAGCCCATCCGCCTCGTCGCGCTGTCCCAACGCCATGAGCGCCTGATGTACCTGGCTGTACATCGGGTGTATGGAAGCGACAGGCCGCGGACCGGCGGCCTCTGAATCCACAAGGCCTTACGGCGCGGCACGAAGCATGCATCGCCCCGTGGCGTCCGTCTTCCCCTTGCCAAGGAGGCTGCCATGTCCACGCGATTCGCCCCGCTGCTCGCTCGAACTCTGGTGCTCGTGTCCGCCGCGGCCGCGCTCTGCGGCTGCGCCAGCACGGACCTGTGGCCGCTCTACGAACGGGATCAGGACTCCCTGACCGTGGCCTATCCCTTCTACGTCCGGGAAGGGCCTTTTCGGCTGGTGTTCCCGTTCTACTGCCGCACGAACGAGGGCCGCGATCACCACGTCCTGTGGCCGCTGGCGAAGGTCTCGGACGGCCGCCTGGTCCGCGCCGCGCCGCTCTACTACAGCGCGCAGGAAGACCGCTTCACGCTCCTCCCGCTCATCCACCAGACGCCGGAGCGCACCATCCTGGGCGTGCCGCCGGCGTACATCGAGGGCGACTTCCTGCTCGTGCTGCCGTTCTACCTGCAAAGCAGCGGCCACCGCTTCGTCGCCCCGTGCGTCTACTGGCACACGGACCGCGGGGAAGTCGATCGCGTGTGCTGCCTCCCCGCCGTCGTCTACCAGCGCGAGCGGGACGCCCGCAGTCTCTACGTGTTGTCCGCCGGCGCCGCATGGGGCGGAAAGTCGCACCGGCAGTGGTTCCTGCCCCTGTTCTCCAGGTCGGTGGCGGCCGATTCCCGCAAGCTCTGGCTGGCGCCGTACCTGCGCGTCGAGAACCAACAGGAATCGACCACGGCGCTCTACCCCTTCTTCGAGCGGTCCGAGATCCGTCAGGGCACGACGCGCACGGCGAACCTGAGCGTGCTGTGGCCCTTCTACAAGCGCAACAAGACGGTCGACGCGCGCGGCGACGTCATCGACCTGCGCCGCCGTTTTCTGATCTTCGGCGACCGACTCGACCAGAACGGCATGCGCACTCTGTCCGTCCTGGGGCTGCCGATCATCGAGCACACGCGGGCGTGAGCCTCAGCCCAGGCGCTCGGCCAGCACCACCCACGCGTTCCACGCCAGATGCAGGAGCATCCCGGGGTAGAGGCTTCCCGTGACGCGCCGGAGCTGGCCGAGCGCCAGGCCGAGTACGAAGTGGCTGACGAAGATCAGCGGGAAGAAGTGCAGGACCGAGAACATGCCCGCCTGCACCAGCAGGGCTTCCTTCCGCGTCATCACTCGTTCGAGGCGGGACAGGATGACGCCACGGAAGGCCAGCTCCTCGAACACGGCCGGGCAGAGAGCGATCAGCACCAGGGCCGACCAGAGCGGCCAGCCGTGCGCCTCGTAGTCGTCCAGATACCGCAGGTCCTCGACGCCCAGAAACTCGAGCGCCAGGAAGTAGACCCACATGAAGGCCCAGAAGGCGGCGAAACCGAGGAACGGAAGATGCCACGTGCGCCGGCCCAGTCCCGTGCGGTTCAGCAGGGGACGGAGCCGCTCGCGGTTCGCGAAGCAGAACAGGAGGATGATGACCGCGTCGACGAAGGTGACCGCGGCGTCGAAGGCGGGCGAGGACACGTCCTGAACATGTGCGAGCAGCCCGAGGCCTCCTGAGGTCGCGAGCAGCAGCACCCAGAGCCAGAGGGCAGGGGCGAGGGCTCGCCACAGCTCCTCTCCCGCGGCGCCGGGACTCGGTCCGCGCCGCGCGCCGCCGCCCTGCACCCCTTCCGCTCCGGCGCCGAGAGACGCTCCGCACTGAGTGCAGAACAGGGCGCCGCCGCGGACCGGTGCGGCGCACGAGGGGCACGCGGTCCGCTCGTCCCGCGCCTCGCCGTCGCCGCTCACGCCGAAGCCGCTCCCTCGGCTCTCTCCTCCTCGCTCCGCGCCTCGGCCCGCGCGGCCAGCGCTCCCTTGATGCCGGAGAGCAGCGCGCAGATCACCAGGATCTTGATGAGTATCCCCTTGAGAGCCGTATCCGGATCGACGACCGCGCCGAGCGCCTGGATCACCAGGTAGACGCAGAGGGCGGTCACGATGGCCGGCAGCGGCGCCCGCCTCGACCACAGGAAGAGGCCGAACATGACGATGGCGAGCCCATAGTTGGTGACGAAGATCAGAAGCGGTTCGGCCCGGATCTTCTCCCGCAGCTCGCCGGCCGTGTACACCTTGCCAGCGATCTCCTCCGGATAGGGCTCGTCGTCCGCCATTCCCTCGAGGTTCTGCAGCGCCTGCGCGGCGTTCCGCTGGGCCATGATCCCGAGCACCGTGCCGCCGATGGTGAACAGGATGGAGAGAACCAGGATCCAGCGCGAGGCAGTCATGGCCTTCTTGCGGCCCGCGCCCGCGGCGCGCCTCGTGCGGCTGGCGACGGCCTTGACGCGACGCTGCCGCAGGACCTCGCCGGCGGCAGAAACGCCCGCGCCGCACTTCGGACAGAAGCGCTCGCCCGGGGCGAGGCGCTCCCCGCATGCGGCACAACTTGCTTCCGGGTTCGCCGCGGCGACCGCTGCTTCCGCGACCACCAGCCGGGCCGCGCCCGCCTGGTCCACGCGCACGACGCCGATGGTCCGGCACTCCGCGCACTGCACCTCCTTCCCCTCGTGGACATCGGCGACCTGCACGCTTCCCGAGCATCCGGGGCAGACCAGCGGAACTCCCATGCGTTCTCCTTCCTCTCTCGCGGACGCGGCCGCGCGCGGATCGCCGCGAAACCTACGGCGGCAGGCCGCCCGGCGTCAAGGGTCCTGTCGCTCGGGAGGCCGGCGGCGCGGCGAGAGACAAGATAGAATGACGGTCCATGCCGGAGGAGACGAGCAAGGCCGAGGCGCTCTCGACCCGGGATACCCGACCGGGAATCGTGGCGCCCCCGTGGTGGGCGCTGGGCCTGGCCGCCGCCTCCGCAGCCGCGTTTCTCTCGCACGGCAGCCTGTACCAAGGGTGGTGGCTCTACTTCGTGCTGCGCTACGCGGGCGCTGCGGCCACGTTCGTGGCCGCGGCCGCCTGGTACGTCCGCGGCCGGCGGGCCGGAAGCCGCAGCACCGAGGTCCTGGCGGCATGGGTCGGCGTCGCGGTGGTCGTTGCCCTCCTGGTCAGCAGCCCGGGGCTGCGCTCGCCGTGGCCGCGCTTCCTGGTGGTCCTGCTGGCGCTGCTCACTCTCGCCCTGTTGTGCACCTCTCTCGTCACTCTGCTCGTCGCGGCGCTTGCCCACCGCCCGATCATCGCTCGCTGGGCGCTCCGCGCCAGCGGCGCGCTCCTCTTCTGGCTGGTCGTCGTTCTCTTCGGCGGCGGCACCATCGAATGGCACGACGACCTGGCGCTCAGGCAGTACTGCGAGTCGCTGATCCCCAGGCTCGAGGCGTACCGCGAGGAGCACGGCGCCTACCCGGACGCGCTCGCGGATGCGGGGATCGACCCGGAGCTGCCCTGGCCATGCGTGTTTCGTGACGTCGATTACGACGGTGGACACACCATCAGCTTCTTCATCGAGCATCCCAGCGTGCTTTTCTTCATGGGCGGGGGGTCGTACGAGTCCGGTGAGTGGCACTACTGGAGCGACTGAGATCGAGAGGCCGAGCCTGGGCGAGCGCCTGAACGCGACGAAGGACCGCAAGCTCGTGCGGCGCGTGCTGCGGCCGGCGCTGCGGGTCGTCCTCTTCTGGCTGCTGCTCTTCGTGCCCGCGGGCCGGCTCGACTGGGCGGAGGGCTGGGCCTTCTTCGCCGTGAACGTGGCTGCGGTCTCGCTCGCCGCGGCCTGGGGGTGGCGCCGCGATCCGGACCTCATGCGGGAGCGCAGCCGGCGCTTCGCCCCTAACGTGAAGACCTGGGACAAGGTCATCCTCTACACCTTCTCGCTCCTGCTCTGCGCCCTGTTCGTCGTGGCCGGGCTGGACGCACGCTTCGGCTGGTCGAGCGTGCCGCCGGCGTTCAAGGCGTGCGGTTGGCTCGGCCTGACGCTGACCTTCGCCCTGGGCTGCTGGGCCATGGCGGTGAACACCTTCCTCTCCTGCGCCGTGCGCATCCAGAGCGAGCGCGGCCACGCCGTGGTCACGCGCGGGCCCTATTGCTTCGTGCGTCACCCCCTGTACGCGGGGGTGATCATCTCCGCCGGCGCGGTCCCCCTTTCCCTGGACTCGATGGCGGCGCTCGCCCCCGGCGGCCTGATCGCCGTCCTCTTCGTGCTGCGCACCGCGCTCGAGGACCGCACCCTGCGCCGGGAGCTCCCGGGCTACGAGGACTACGCCCGCCGCGTGCGGTTTCGCCTGCTGCCCCCGCTCTGGTGAGAGGCGGCCCGCGCGCCGCGGCGGACGGCTACACTCGCCGCCATCCCGGGCAGCGGAGACGCAGAATGGACAGCGAGATCGCCAAGGCCGCGCGCATCGTGGCCGAATCCCGCCACCTGGTGGCGTTCACCGGCGCCGGCATCTCCGCCGAGAGCGGCATCCCCACCTATCGCGGCGCGGGCGGCATGTGGTCGAAGTACGACCCGGCGCGCTTCGCCAGCATCGACGCCTTCCTCGAGGATCCCTCTTACTACTGGAGCTTCTTCAAGGAGGAGCGCTACCCAGTGCTCAAGGCGGCGCGACCCAACCCTGGGCACGACGCGCTCGCGCGCCTCGAGCGAAGCGGCCGGTTGCGCTCCGTCATCACGCAGAACATCGACGGCCTGCAGCAGCTTGCCGGATCGAAGAACGTCATCGAGCTGCACGGCAACACGCGCACCATCGCCTGCCTGAAGTGCGGCCGCACCTACACCATGGACGAGATCCACGCGCAGCTCGCCACGCGCGCCGTGCCCGAGTGCCGCGACTGCGACGGCCTGCTGAAGACCACGGTGGTGATGTTCGGCGAGAACCTGCCGGCCGCAGCCCTGCGCGAGGCCTGCGAGCAGGCCGCCGCCTGCGACGTCATGCTCTGCGTCGGCTCCTCGCTCGTGGTGCACCCCGCGGCCGCGGTGCCGGGCGCGGCGCTCGAAGGTGGGGCGCGCCTGATCATCGTCAACCAGGACCCGACGCCGCTCGACCACCGCGCGGTCGTGGCCTTGAAGGGCAAGGCGGGCGAGATCCTGCCGCGCCTCGCCGGGGGCTGAGAAGCGGCGGGCGCGGTCCCCCTTCCGCCCGGGCGCGCCGGCGGCTAGGTTGCCTCGTTCCAGCCCGTGGTCGCAGAACTCATCGCGAGGAGGACGACATGCTTAGCACGTGGGCCATCACGGCCTTCCTGGTCACGGCGGCCGCGGCCGGCGGCGGGACGGAGCCGGCCGCCGCACCGCACCCCTTCTGCTTCGAGGACATGTTCGGCATGCACCGACTGTCCGAGCCACAGCTCTCGCCGGACGGGGCGTGGGTGGCGTACGTGAGCAAGGTCTACTCCCTCGAGAGCAACCGCGGCAGCAGCGACATCTGGCTGGTCTCGATCGACGGCAGCACGACCATCCAGCTCACCAGCAACGAGGCGCAGGACTACAACCCGCGCTGGTCGCCGGACGGCGCCAAGATCGCCTTCCTGTCCACGCGCTCCGGCTCGGCCCAGATCTGGACCATCGATCCGCGCGGCGGCGAGGCGCTGCAGCTCTCCGACTTCCCCGTGGACGTCTCCAACCTGAGCTGGTCGCCGGACGGGCAGCGCCTGGCCTTCTCGGCCGACGTCTACCCGGACGCGGACATGAAGGAGACGGCCGCGCGCGACCAGAAGAAGGAGGAGGACCCGGTCAAGGCGCGCGCCTACACCTCGCTGCTCTTCCGCCACTGGGACACGTGGGAGGACGGCAAGCGCAGCCACGTGTTCGTCATGCCGGCCGCGGGCGGCGAGGCCGTGGACCTGCTGAAGGGCATCGACGCCGACTGCCCGACGATGCCATTCGGCGGCGGCGAGGAGATCGCCTGGTCGCCGGACAGCCAGGAGCTGTGCCTGACCGTGAAGATGGTCGAGAACGCGGCCTGGAGCACGGACGTGGACCTCTACGTCGCGCCGGTCGCGGGCGCGGAGCTCGTGTGCATCACCGAGGAGAACGAGGCCTGGGACAGCGTGCCGGCCTACTCGCCCGACGGCGCCTCCATCGCCTACCTGGCCATGCGCCGCCCCGGCTACGAGGCGGACCGCGCCGGCATCGTGCTCCTCGACCGCGCGAGCGGTGAGCGGCGCGAGCTTTCTCCGGACTGGGATCTCTCGGTCTCGGAGATCGCCTGGACGCCGGACGGCGCGGCGCTCATCGCCGCGGCCGAGGAGAACGCGCTCAAGCCGCTCTTCCGCGTGGACGCGCAAAGCGGCGCGGTCGTCAAGATCGTGCCCACCCACTACTGCGCGGCGGCGCAGATCGGAGCGGACGGGCGCCTGGTCTTCTGCCAGGATTCAATGTGCTCCCCGGTCGAGGTCTTCACCTGCGACGCGGCAGGCGCGGACCTGCACCAGTTGACGCACGTCAACGACGAGCGCCTCGCGCAGGCGCTCCGCAGCGAGCCGGAGGACGTCTGGTTCGAGGGGGCCGAGGGCGACCAAGTGCACGCCTGGCTCTTGCGGCCGGTCGGCTTCGAGGAGGGCAAGAAGTACCCGCTGGCGCTCATGGTGCACGGCGGCCCGCAAGGGTGCTGGAACGACCACTTCCACTACCGCTGGAACCCGCAGATCTACGCCGGCGCCGGCTACGTGGTGCTCGGGGTCAACTTCCACGGCAGCACCAGCTTCGGCCAGGCCTTCTGCGACTCGATTCGCGGCGACTGGGGCGGCAAGCCCTTCGAGGACCTGATGAAGGGCGTGGATCACGCGCTCGCCGCCTACGACTTCGTCGACCCCGAGCGCATGGGCGCGCTCGGCGCCTCCTACGGCGGCTACCTCATCACCTGGGTCGCCGGCCAGACCGACCGCTTCAAGGCGCTCATCTGCCACGACGGCAACATGGACGAGCGCGCCGCCTACTTCATGACCGAGGAGCTGTGGTTCCCGGAGTGGGACCACATGGGCACGCCCTGGGACAACCCGGGCTCCTACGAGGAGCAGAACCCGGTCAACTTCGTGCGGAACTGGAAGACGCCGATGCTCGTCATCCACGGCGGCAACGACTTCCGCGTGGTCGAGACCTCGGGCATGTCCACGTTCACCGCGCTGCAGCGCCTGGGCGTGCCCTCGCGCTTCCTGCACTTCCCGGACGAGAACCACTGGGTGCTGAAGCCGAAGAACAGCCAGCTCTGGCACCGCGAGGTGCTCGCCTGGCTCGACCGCTGGGTGAAGGGCGCGTGAGCGCGGCGGCCGCGCCTCACGGGTCCCGCAGCGAAAAGACGAAGCTGACCTTCGTGCCGCGCTCCGGGCAGAGCCTGGTGTTCACGTCGTAGAGGTAGGCTTCGGCCCCCTCGGCGCTGTTCATGTCCAGGAGGCACGAGCCGGCGCCGCTCAGGTAGAGCGAGACGATGTTGCCCTCGACGTCGGCCACGAACTTCTCCACGCGCTCCGTGCCCATGACCATGCGGCTGAAGCGCGAGCCGACGTAGACGAAGCCGCGGCGCGGCAGGGCCTGGCCGTTGGTGATGTAGACGATGAGGTCCTCGATCGGGCGCAGGTGCTCGCCCGCGTCGTCCTCCCAGCGCACGGCCACGTCGACCACGCTGCCCGCGGGCGGGATGGCGTCGAACTCGCGCGCCTCGCCCGAGATGATCTGCTCGGCCGGCGGCGGCGGGTCCTTCTTCACGAACTGGACAGTGCTGCCGGGCGAGAGGCCGAGCGCCAGGAAGGCGGCGTTCAGCTTGGACGGGGTGGCGCGCACCATGCCGAGCGCCTCGTGCGTGAACCCGCCCTCGGTCACGATCAGGTACTCGATGGGGTAGCCGGCGTTCATGCGGTCGAGCAGGATCACGCCGCGCACCTCGATCACGCGGTTCGCGAAGTCAACGGTGACGCCTTCCTCGGCCAGCTCGCGGATGAGCGTCACGATCTCCTCGGGAGCCCCGTCGGGGACGGGTAGCGCGACGGTCGCGCTCGCCGCGGCGGGCTCATCCGCGGGCGCGGTCTCCTGCTCCTCCGGCGGCGGCGGCTCGGCCTGCTCCTGCGCCGTCCCGGGGAACGGCGCGGGCAGGGCAAGGGAAAGGACGAGCGCGAGGACGGTCAGCGCGAAGGAACGGCTCATCTGCGGTCTGCTCCGAGAGCGCGGGTCCAGGACGTCAGGCGGAACGAAGGCGGCATCAGCGGGTTCGTCCATTCCCGCGCCGCGAGCCAAGGTCACTCGATCTCCGGGGGCGTCGACCAGCCGCCGGAGTTGAACGAGTTTCCAGACTGCGTTCCCGTGCCGGAGTTGGCCAGGTCGATCCGGTTCTGCTTCATGACGTTCTTCTCGACCGTGGTGCCCGTGGCGCCCGCGTCGTTCTCGATCCCCTCCGCGCAGCACCACTTCACCGTGTTCTTGCGCAGGACGTTGCCCGCGCCCGACTCCACGTCGATGCCGTCGCGCCCGCACTTCATCACCTCGTTCTCGGCGACGAGGTTGCCGGGCCCTTCCACGCGGATGCCGTCGGCGCCGCAGTCCTTGATCACGTTGCTCCGAAGGTCGTGGGGGCCTCCCGCCACCTGCACCGCGGCGCCGGCGCCGCTGCTGCAGCACTCCCGCACGGAGTTGCCGGCGATGACGACGCCCTGGGACAAGGCGTTGGCGACGATGATGCCGCAGTCCGCGCAGCGCGAGACCGTGTTGGCGCGCACCTCGCCGGCGGTCGCGGCCCCGGCCACGTAGATGCCCTGGTAGCCGTCGAAGCAGCCGCTGACCTTGTTCTTCTCGATCACGAACTGGTCGCCGCTCATGCATACGCCGATGCCGCGGGCGCGCTCCACCTTGTTCCCCTGGATCACGTGGAAGTCCCCGTTCGCGTTGATCCCGTAGTCCAGGACGTCGCTGACCTGGTTGCCGGAGATGGTGCAGCCGGCGCCGCTGGTCATGATCCCGTAGCTGGCGGCCGAGCGGACCTCGTTGTCCTTCAGCGCGATGTCGTCCCCCGACGTGGTGATGCCTCGCCCGGCCGCGTTCCTGACGCTGTTGTCCTTGACCGTGCTGCCGTTCGCGGAGGAGAGGTAGATCCCGTCCATACCTGTGTCGCGCACGTCGTTCCCGGTCACCTTCTCGCCAGAACCGATGGCCGAGATGCCGCGCTCCGCGCACTCCTGAATCTCGTTCTGCTCGATGACGGCGCCCCCACCCGAGACGACAATGCCGCTCTCGCCGCTCACCAGGACCTTGCACTTGGCCACCCTGGCGTTGGTGCCGATGATGTCGATTGTCCCCTTCTGGTCGTTGCTCAGGATCGTGCCGACGACCTTGGCGTTGCTGCCCTTGACGTAGACGCCGCCGATGTTGCCCGCGAGCAGGCAGCCGAGGATCTCGACATCGTCGCACGCGCTGGCGTAGATGCCGCTCTTGGAGCAGGCGTAGATGGCGCAGTCCTGCGCCTTGAGGCCGTCCTGCAGGCACTCGATCCCGTAGCCCAAGTAGTTCGGTGGGCTCAGGTCATTGGCCGCGTTCTCGATGATGAAGCCCGAGATCCTCACGGCGGACGAGTTGACGCGGATACCGGGCCCGTTGCCCGCCCCGCCCGCCGGGCGCGCCTCGATGATGACGCTGCCGCTGGCGGTCAGCTTCAGACCATCCTTGCCGGCCGGAATCTCGACGTTCTCCTGGTAGACGCCGCCCTTGACCAGGACCGTGTCGCCGGGCCCGGCCAGGGCGATGCCCGAGGCGATCGTCGGGTGGGCGCCTCCTTTGGACACGACGACGGTCTTCGCCGCGGCCGGCGCGCAGAGGAGCGCCGCCGCCGCCAGGAACAGGGCTCCCCGCGTGGGGAAAGCGATGCACGACACCATCTGGGCCTCCTTCTCTGGTTCAGCGGCCCCTCGCCGCCCGGCGCCGGCTGATATCATAACCGCCGCGGCCCGCGCTTGAACCGGCGGGAGGCCTCCCCGAGCAGCCCATGAGCATCGTCCAAACCCTCCTCACCCTCGGCCTCGCGCTCGTCCCTGGGGAAGATCCCCCGAGCCCGGTGTGGACCGTGCTCGAGCCGACAACGATCACCTCGGAAGGGGGCGCGACCTTCGAGACCCTGCCGGACGGCTCGATCCTGGTCTCGGGGCCGAACGCCGACAAGGACGTGTACGTCCTCGAGTGCTTCACCGAGCTCTCGCCCATCACCGGCTTCCGCCTGGAGGCGCTCCCGGACGAGCTCCTGCCGCACCGCGGGCCGGGCCGCGCCGGCAACGGCAACTTCGTCCTCTCCGAGCTCGAGGTCGCGGCGCGCTCCAAGCACGCGCAGAAGAACTTCCCGGTCTCGCTGGCACGCCCCACCGCGGACTTCTCCCAGGACACGCAGGACGTCGCGGGCCTGTGCGACGGCGTGCTGAACACCGGCTGGTCGATCCACCCCGAGATGGGCCGGGCGCACGTGGCCGTGGCGGAGACCTCCCGCGACCTGGCGCACAAGACCGGCACCTGGCTGCGCTTCTCCCTGCGCTTCGCCTACGGCAGCCAGCACGCGCTCGGCCGCTTCCGCCTGGCGGCCACCGCGGCGCGGCGGCCGCTGCGCGCGCCCGGCAGCGCGGAAGAAGAGGCGTGGCACGAGGTCCAGGACCGCATCAGCTCCACGATCGACGAGGGCGTCCTCTACCTGCTCGACAGCCAGGAGCTGGACGGCTCGTGGAGCTTCGAGGCCGCCGTCTATCGCACCGGCCAGACCGCGCTCTCGGTCTACGCCCTGCTCAAGGCCGGCCTGCCGCGCACTCATCCGTCGGTCCTGCGCGGCGTCGAGTTCCTGCGGGCCAACGCCTCGCACAAGACCTACGCCATCTCCTGCCACATCATCGCTCTCTGCACCTACGCCGATCCCCAGGACGCGGCGCGCATCCAGGCGATGGTGGACGAGCTGATCTCCTGGCAGGTCCAGGGCGGCTTCGCCTACCCGGACGGCGCGCGCGACATGTCGAACACGCAGTACGCCGCTCTCGCCCTGCGCACGGCCGCAAACGCGGGCTGCAAGGTGCCGCAGCCCGTATGGAACCGCCTCGCTGACTTCGCCCTGCTGCACCAGGAGGAGAAGCGCAATCCCTACGCGGCCGCCGGCTTCAGCTATCACCCCACCTCCGGCCCGTCGCTCAGCATGACCGCGGCGGGCGTCGGCATCCTGGCCATCGTCGACGAGCAGAATCACAAGAAGCGCGGCGACGTGAAGGAGGGCATCGAGCAGGGCCTGCGCTGGATCGACGAGCACTGGGACGTGAGGAACAACGTCAAGCCGGGCGAGGGCCACCAGAACCGCTACCTGCAGTACTGGCTCTACGGGCTGGAACGTGTCGGCGGCCTGCTCAAGCTCGCGCGCATCGGCGAGCACGAATGGTACCGCGAGGGGGCGCGCTTCCTCGTGGACTCGCAGAACGGCGACGGCTCTTGGTCGGCGCCGGGCTGGGGCGAGGGGCAGCCGAACACCTGCTTCGCGCTGCTGTTCCTCTCGCGCGCCACCGGCGCCACGACCGGCATGAGCCGCGCGCCGCGCGCCACCGCCTACGGCAGCGACGACCCGACCGCGGACGTGTCGCTGCGCGCCTCGGGCGATTCGCCGCTGGCGCTCTGGATCTCGGGCTTCGGCGAGCGCGCGCTCGCGGCCTACACCTGGCCGGACGAGACCACGCCGCGCGTGGCGCGTGTCGAGTACTGGTACGCCGGCGACCGCGCGGTCGATCAGCCGCTGCCCATCGCCGCGCTTCAGGGCGACGGCGGGCGCCCGTGCGGCGGCGAGCGCTTCGCCGCGCAGTTCGTCTTCCCGCGCGCCGGGACCTTCGAGGTCTGGGCCGACGTGCACGTCGCCGATCCCGCGGCCCCGGGCGGC
>DYIW01000425.1 GCA_020723465.1 Phycisphaera mikurensis | reverse complement strand
GCGCGGTGCACCCTTCTGGGGCGGGAGCGGGCTCCGGCCCGCGACCGCCGTCCGCACGTGTGTTTCTCCACTGCAGACTCGCCTCGACACGCCGGCATCGAGGCGGCGCGCCAGCGGAGCGAGCGGCGTTTCCTCGGCGCAGGGAGCGGCTGCGGCGGCGTGCCACTGTCGCCCACCGTTCCTCATCCACGCCCGGCGCCCACATCGCGTCCGTCATGATCGAGCCCCTTCTCGTTCCTCGCGCGCGGCCTGCACCGGGAGCCGCTGCCGCTCCCGGAGGCCGGGGAAACGGCCGCGATGCTCCTCACTCACTCCCCTCCGGATCCCAGTCGAACCCCCGCGCTCCTCACTTCTGCTTGCGCACGATCTTGTTCGGCGCCTGCGTCTTGAGGTAGTCGGCCTTCTTCTTCGCTACGTCGTACATCTCGGGCAGCCCCTCGAGACGGCGCATGGCGGTCAGGTACTTGGAATAGGCGTCGTCGTAGTGGTCGGTCTGGACGTTCTTCTCCGCCGCCTCGTTCTGGTCCTGCCAGAACTCCTTGGCGCAGCGCACGATCTTCGCCTGCAGCTCCGTCAGGGCCTTCTTCTCCTCGGCGCCGACCCCCGGGTTCTTGGCCAGCCAGGAGCTCACGATGGTGTAGGCGCGACCATACATCTCGCGCGCGCGCTCGACATCCGCGTCGATCCACACCTCGTGCCCGGTCGGCGGCGTGGCGGGCACCCGGTCCTTGTAGATGTCCAGCAGGCGCTGCACCTCCGCCTCGCGCTTGTGCCCCTTGAACTCGACCAGGAAGTTCTCCAGGCGCCGCACCAGGATGCGCACGTAGGCCGTCTCGCCCTCGTACTTCGGGTTGTCGATCCGGGTTTGCACGAAGTAGAGGATGTTGTTCTGGTAGTCGGTCTCGCCGTGCTGGTGCAGCTCGAGATCGACCGCGGTGGTGATCCCCGCCTTGATCTCCGCCAGTTTGTTCTGCGCGACGCGACGGTTCGGGGCTCCCTCGGGGATCGACTCGAGCAACTTGATGGCCTCCTCGGGCCTCGAGTGCTCGTACGCGTCCAGCGCCTGGGCGTAGACCTTCCCCCAGTCGCCGCTCGGCACCCCCGTCATGATCTTGTAGCCGGCGATGGCCACGACCAGGACCACCCCGGCGGCGATGCTGAGCATGACCGGACCGGAAAGCCCGGGCTTGCGCACGTTCTGGCGCTTGAGGATCTCGCGCTGGCCAGCCGCCTGCTGCATCTCCTGCGCCACGACCACCTCGCGCCCGCCGCCGCGCCGCGCCCCGCGCCGCGAGGGCCGGCCCGCCCGTCCGGCTCCCGCGCGGACCGAAGCGCCACCCGCGCGCATGGACGCGGCCGCGGGGGCCGCTCGCGGCGCCTCGGCTGCCCCGCCGGCCGGCTTCACCCCGCCGCGGAACGTCAGGGAGGCGTCGCCCACCTGGATGACATCGCCGTTGTCGAGCTCGTGCTGCTGCACCGGCCGGCCGTTCACCCTGGTGCCGCCGCCGAGGTCGATCAAGCGATAGGCGCCCTCGACCTTGAGGATCTGGCAGTGCCTCTCGGCCACGCCAGTTCCCGCCATGCGGATGGCGCAGTCGGCGCCGCTCCCCACGAAGACGAACTCGTCGATCAGGTCGAAGCTCTTCTCGCGACCGCCCTGGATGACTATCAGCTTGGCCATGACTCAGCTCTCAGGCTCGAGGCGTACAAGGTCGGCGGGCGGCGCGCCGCCGCCGCGCTCTCACTCCCTGAAGTTACCACTGTACTCGGCGCCGCCGGCGAAGTTCTGGCACCAGTACACCCCCATGTTGCCGACGCCCAGGTCCGCGTGCGACTCGAACAGGATGTTCCGGTGGTGCCCCGACGAATGCAGCCAGGAGTCGTGGGCGACCATCGGCCCGCCGCACATGGCGAGGTTCTCGCCCGAGCCGCTCGAGGTGTAGCCCTGCGCCTCGATGCGCTGGTGCGGAGTCCTCAGGTTCGGGTCCTCGTCGTTGAAGTGGCTGAACTTGCCGGAGCGCGAGATCCAGGCGCAGTGGCCGCGGGCCGCCAGGGTCAGCTTGTCGTTCAAGGCCACGGCCTGGCGTCCCATCATGCGCCGGTAGCAGTTGGTGATGTGCACCTGCTCCAGCTCGCTGGAGGTCGCCACGGACGTCTGGCCGGCGTTCTGCGCCAGCACCACGGCGTCGCGGTCGAGGCGCGCGCGCTCCTCCAGATCGAGGGCGATGCTGCGGATGGTCACGCGCCGCGCGTCGCCGGGCAACAGCTTGAAGACGGACAGCTCCGGCTCCTCGGTGAAGTGGTCCGGGTCGGCGCTGGCGAGCACGGCCTGCTCCGCGCGCAGTTCCTCCAGCAGGCGCTGGAAGGCGTGCGAGAGGGCGACGCCGCCCTCGGCCTCCTCGAACTCGTTGCCCCAGACCTCGCGCACGCGCGCCACGCGCTCGTCGACCTCCTGCTGCACCTTGAGGTAGACTGGGTACATGTCCGGCGGGACGTCGGGGGGCTGGTAGGGGTAGAAGTACTTCACCTCGTCGAAGATCAGCTCCAGGGCGTGCTCGCGCCGCGCCTGCAGCTCGCGGCGCGTCTCGAGGAGCTTGTCGATGGAATGCAGCTCCGGCTGCTCCTTCAGCTCCGCGAGCAGGCGGGAGCGGCGCGCGTAGAGGAGCGCCAGAACCTCCTCGCGCGCCACGGGCAACAGGCCGCGCAGCTCCTGCAGGCCGGTCTGGTAGTCGCCGCCGCCCTTCTCCAGGCGCGCGAGCGCCGCGGCGATGGCCGCGGAGTTCCGCGCCGTCTCGCGCTCGCGGAAAGTCAACCACTGCCCCTCGTGCCGGTAGAAGCCCCACTCCGGCACCTCCGCCATGCCGCGCAGCAGCGCGATCGCCGCGTCCAGCGAGGTCTTGAGCGAGGGATCCTCCAGGCACTTGAGCAGCAGCGCGTCCGTCTCCGCGTCGATGGCGCCGCCGCCATCCTCCGCGCGGTCGATCATCTGGTAGTAGACGAAGTTGAGCCGGTCCGCGGGCTCCAGGCGCGCCTGCCGGGCGAGCGCCTTCACCGACGTCAGGCTCAGCTCGGCGGGAAGGAGCAATGCCGTGCCGCCTCCCTCGAGCTCGACCAGCAGGTGCTGCCCGTCCACGCCCGTGACGCGGCCGGACATCGCGTCGGAGCGATCGGACACGCTCAAGGAGCCAGCGCGGGCCGGCTCGGCCTCGACCCAGTTGCGCAGAGCGTCGAGGAACCAGCGCGCCCGGTTGGCGCGCTCGATGCGGCGCGTCAGGCGCGCACGCGCGCCGAAGTCGAGGCTGGCGGAGTTCGCCGCGTCGTAGGCGGCGAGCGCCCCCTCCAGGTCAGCGGCGTGGAACAGGCGATCGCCGCGAGCGAGCGCCTCGTCCAGCTCGAGAGCGGCCGGCCGGCTGCCGCTGGCGGGATGCTCCTGCGGCGCGCCGTCCGCCTCCTCGCTCGCCGGCCTCCTCTCCGCCGTCTCCGCGCCGCCGCGCGGCGGGCGCGGCGCGGCGCCCGGGTTCGCGGTGGCGAGGATCTCCTCCAGCTCGAGCGCCCGCGCCCCGGGCCGGAGGATGTAGCGCTGGACCACCGCGAGGTTCAGCGGAGGCGTGTCGATTGTGATCCCGATTGCCGCTTC
>DYIW01000424.1 GCA_020723465.1 Phycisphaera mikurensis | reverse complement strand
TCCGATGCACCGGCGGCGTTCGCCGCGAGCGACGCGGCCGTGAGACCGTCGTCCGCGAAGTGTGCGTCCGTCAGGAAGTCCGCCGGCAGCTTGGCCAGCGTCACCGCCCCATTCTGGATCGCCGCCGCGTCCACCGCGGCATCCGCGAGTTCCGCGGCCGCCACGGAGTCCGGCGCGAGCGACGCGGCCGTGAGACCGTCGTCCGTGAAGTGCGCGTCGGTCAGGAAGTCCGCCGGCAGCTTGGCCGGCGTCACCGCCCCGTCCTGGATGGCCGCCGTGTCCACCGCGCCGTCCGCCAGCTCCGCCGCGGTCACGGAATCCGGCGCGAGCGATCCCGCGCCCAGGCCGTCGTCCGCGAACTGCGCGTCACCCAGCGCGCCGGCGGCGACCTTGGCCGCGGTCACCGCGCCGGCCTGCAGCGCCGCCGTGTCCACGGCGCCGTTCGCCAGCTCCGCGGCCCCCGCAGCGCCCGCGGCGAGCGAGGCGGCCGTGAGCGAGTCGTTCGCGAAGTGCGCGTCGGCGAGCGCGTCGGCGAGCGTGTACTTCGCGGCCGTGATCGCGCCGTCCTGGATGGCCGCAGTGTCCACTGCGCCGTCTTGCAGCTCGGCCGCGCCAACCGCGTCCGGCGCCAGCGACGAGGCGCCGATCCCGCCGGCGGCGAAGTCGGCGGCGGCCAGGGCGTCCGCGGCGAAGGCGGCGCCCGAAAGCGCGCCTGCCGCGATCTTGGCGGCCGTCACTGCGCCGTCCTGGATCGCCGCCGTGTCCACCGCGTCGTTTGCCAGCTCGCTGGTCTCAACCGCGCCCGCGGCCACGTGCGCCGCGCCCATGCTGTCCGCGGCGAAAGCGGCCTCGGCGATGCTGCCGTCCGCGACCTTGGCGGTCGTCACCGCGCCGTCCTGCAGCGCGGCCGTGTCCACCGCGCCGTCCGCCAGCTCGGCGGCCGTGATCGCGTCCTCGGCGATCTGGGCCGCGGTGAGCGTGTCGCTGTCGAAAGCGGTGCGCTCCAGCGTGCGGTCCATGAAGTCCGCGTTCTGGATGGTCCCGTCCTTGATGTCCGCGCTGGTGATCTGGCCGGCCGCGGCCAGCGAGGCCAGGCCCAAGATGCAGCACAGCGCGGCGAGAAACGCCGTAATCCGCGTGATTGCGTTGGTACTCATGTCCGTTCCCTCGGTTCGTCCCTGCCGTCCGCTCAGCAGCGGCCTCACAGGTTCGACGCCAGCATGAGGATGGAACCAGCGCCCGCGTCGAGCGACTGCAGGGCCTTGCCGACGATGACGCCCTCGCCCGTCGCGGCGCCCGGCACGTACTTCATGGCGTGGCCGGGCGTGCTCGACGTGGTCAGGAGGTCGCCCACCTTGATCGGGCCGTTCTCGGTCGTGGCCTTGACCGGCACACGGCCGGCCAGGGCAACGGCCACGCGCGGCAGGCTCTCCACCGCGAGCGCGATCTGTTGGCGCAGCGCCGCGGCCGCGGTCTCGTCTCCCTGAGCGCGCGCCGCGCGCTCGGCGCGGCAGAGATCGGGGAAGTAGACCTCGTCCGAGAAGGCGCCGCCGAGGATGATGCCGGGCCGCGTGGTCACGACTCCCACGACCGCGCTCTGGTAGGCAAAAGTCGAGCGCACCACCGTGCCGGGCGCGGAAGCGTCGTCCACCGCGACCACGACCTCGCCGGGCTCGAGCTGCTGGCTCGTGGGGAAGTACTCGGCGATGTCGAAGGTCTGGCTGCCCGAGAGCGACGTGCCCAGTTGATCCAGGTCGCCGTTCTCCTTGACGCGGAACAGGCCTTCGGTGCCGGTGCCGGTGGCGTGCCGCACCTCGAAGGTGGCCGTAGTGCCGCCGTCCGGATCGTCGTTGTCGTCGTCGATGAGCATGTGCACCGAGCTCGGGCCCTGCATGGTGTTGCCGCCTACGGTGAGGTTGCCCATGCGCAGGCCGTTGGTGAACCCGGTCGAGGTCCAGCCCGCGTCGGTCGAGTTGACGTCGACCCAGCCCACGCTTCCGTCGAGGATCTTGGCCGAGGTGACTGCATTGGCCTGCAGGGCGGCGGCGTCG
The DNA here is from genome assembly GCA_020723465.1 of Phycisphaera mikurensis. GTDB lineage: Bacteria > Planctomycetota > B15-G4 > B15-G4 > JADJEK01 > JACQZJ01. The sequence continues at coordinate 1,592 of DYIW01000424.1, read as the reverse complement.
ACCGAGCTGTCCGCCAGCTCCGAGGAGGTCACCGAGTTCGCCGCGAGCGACGCGGCGGTGAGGCTGTCATCCACGATGTACGAGTCGTTGAGGAACTCGCCGGCCAGCTTGGCGCCGGTCACGGCGCCGTTCTGGATTGCGGCCGTGTCCACCGCATTGTCCGCCAGCTCCGAGGACGTCACCGAGTCCGCCGCCAGGGACGCCGCGGTAAGCGCGTCGTCCTGGACATGCGCGTCGGTGATGACGTCCGCGGCAATGTCGGCCGAGGCCACGGTGCCGTTCGCGATCTTGGCGCTGGTCACGGCGCTGTCCTGGATGGCGGCCGTGTCCACCGCATTGTCCGCCAGCTCCGAGGACGTCACCGAGTCCGCCGCCAGGGAGGCCGCGGTCAGGCTGTCGGCCGCGAAGTTCGCGTCGCCGAGCGTGTCGGCCGCGATCTTGGCGCCGGTCACGGCGCCGTCCTGGATGGCGGCCGTGTCCACCGCGTTGTCGGCCAGCTCGGAGGCCCCCACCGCGTTCGCCGCCAGCGACGACGCCGTCAGCGCGTCGTTCGTCACCTGGTCGTCGCCGAGCACGTCCGCGGCCAGGTCGGCCGCCACGATCGTGCCGGTGGAGATCTTGGACGTGGTCACCGCCCAGGTCTGGATGGCGGCCGTGTCCACCGCGTTGTCCGCCAGCTCCGAGGCTCCCACCGAGTCAGCGGCGAGAGACGCCGCCGTGAGCGCGTCGTCTTGCACGTGGCCGTCGCCGAGCGCGTCGGCCGCGATCTTCGCGCTGGTCACGGCCTCGTCCTGCAGGGCCGCGGTGTCCACCGCGCTGTTCGCCAGCTCCGAGGCGCCCACCGCGTTCGCCGCCAGCGACGCCGCGGTCAGCGCGTCGTCCGTCACCTGGCCGTCGCCGAGGATGTCGGCGCCGAGGTCGGCCGCCACGATCGTGCCGTCGGCGATCTTGGCGGCCGTCACGGCGTCCGCCTGGATGGCGGCCGTGTCCACCGCATTGTCCGCCAGCTCCGAGGCACCCACGGCGTCCGCGGCCAGCGACGCCGCCGTCAGGGCGTCATCCGTGACGTTCGCGTCGGTGAGGGTGTCGGCCGCGAGCTTGGCGCTCGTCACCGCGCCCGCCTGGATGGCGGCCGCGTCCACCGCGTTGTCCGCCAGCTCCGAGGCGCCCACGGCGTCGACGGCCAGAGACGCCGCCGTCAAGGCGTCGTCCGTCACCTGGCCGTCCCCGAGAGTGTCCGCCGCCACATTCGCAGCGGCGACCGCGCCATTGGCGATCTTGGCGTTCGTCACCGCGGCGTCCTGGATGGCGGCCGTGTCCACCGCGCCGTCCGCCACCTCGGACGCGCCGACCGAGTCCGCGGCCAGCGACGCCGCCGTCAAGGCGTCGTCCGTGACCTGGCCGTCGCCCAGCACGTCCGCGGCCACGTCCACCGCCGCGATCGAGCCGTTGCTGACCTTGGCGCTCGTCACCGCTCCGTCCTGCAGAGCGGCCGTATCGACCGCGTTGTCCGCCAGCTCGGACGCGCCCACGGAGTCGGCCGAGAGCGATGCCGCCGTCAAGGCGTCGTCCGTGACGTTGCCGTCGCCGAG
>DYIW01000423.1 GCA_020723465.1 Phycisphaera mikurensis | reverse complement strand
GGTCCAGGTCGCGGTTCGTCGCGGCGATCAGGCGGAAGTCCACCTTGCGCGGCAGGTCGCCGCCGACGCGCTTGATCATCCGCCGCTCGAGGACGCCGAGCAGGTTCGACTGGAGCGCGAACGGGAGCTCGCCGATCTCGTCGAGGAAAACGCTCCCGCCCCGCGCCCGCTCGAAGACCCCCTCGCGATCGCTGACCGCGCCGGTGAAGGCCCCGCGCTCGTGCCCGAAGAGCTCGGACTCGATCAGCTCCCTCGGGAGCGAGGCGCAGTCCACCACGTTGAAGGGCCGATCCCGCCGCGGCGAGTGGCGGTGCAGCTCCTCCGCCACCAGCTCCTTGCCGGTGCCGGTCTCGCCCTCGATCAGCACGCTCGCGTCGGTCGGCGCCACCGCGGCGAGCAGCCCGTAGACCTGCTGCATCGCCTTCGAGCTCCCGATCAGGCTGCCGAACTGCCGCTTGGCGCCGACGACCTCGGAGGTCTCCCGCCCGCGCTCGAGCCGGAGCACCGTGCTGCCGACCCTCACCTCCGCCCCTTGCCCGACGAGCGCCTCGCTGACCCGCGCGCCCCGGTAGAAGGTCCCGTTCGTGCTCTGCAGGTCGCGGAGCAGGTAGCCGCGGTCCTGCACCTGGAACTCGAGGTGGTGCCGCGAGACCTTCGGATCGCTCAGCTGGAGATCGTTGTCGTCGGCGGTCCCGACGACCACCCGGTTGCGGCCGAGCTCGCAGGAGGCTCCCGCGTCCGCCCCCGCGGTCACCCGGAGCACCGCCGAGCGCAGCACGAGGACGGCCTGCTTCTGCTCGTAGAGGATCTCCGTCGGGCTGTCCACGGCGAGTCATTCTACTCGGAAGCACGCTGGTGATCGAGAACGTGTCCAGCTCGCGGCTCAGGGCATCGCCTGACAGGCGGCGAACCGACCCTCCGGCAGGCAGAACTGCCATTTCCCGACGGCGCAGAGGTTGTACAGGCTGCCGCTCCCCCAGCAGCTGTAGCTGCACGGCCGCTGCGCCAGATCGCCGAGCGAGGAGGGCTTGCCGAAGCTGGTGCCCGAGGGCGGACAGCTCACGTCCTTCGCGTGGCTGGAGAGCTGCCACGCCTGGTTGGCGCCCCCGTGGCAGGGCCACTGGATCACCTGCGCCTGGTCGTCCTTGCTCCAGCCGCCGACGTCGACGCACTGCTGGCTGCACTCGGGCACCAGGCTGAGGTAGCCGTCGCCGGCGGCGTGGAGCTTGAAGCGCTGCGGGCTCTGGCCGTTGCAGTCCCAGAGCTGGAGCGCGGTGCCCTGCGCGCCGCTGCCCGCCGGGACGTCGAGGCATCTGCCGCCGAGCTCGGCGACGAAGCGGTAGGCGCCGGCGCCCGTGGGCTCGGGTCGGAAGCGCTGGGCGGAGAGGTCCGCGCAGGTGGCCTGCCAGACCTTGGCCGCGTTCTCGCCGCTCGCGACCTCGAGGCACTTGCCGCTGTGGCGCGACCGGAGCCACTGGTAGGTCGAGGCCGGCGCCGGCGCGAGCTGCGCGCTCTTCGCGAGCAGCTCGTGGGTCGGTCGATAGTAGTAGCGGAACCCGCTCCAGAGCGGCCGGTTATAGGCGCCGCTGCTCCCCGAGGGGGTGTTGTCCCACTGCCGGTGACCCGCCGCGGTCTTGCCCGCGTAGATCCCGCCGTGCCAGTTGGAGCCCCACTGGTGCCCCTGCGCCGTCGAGAGCGCGTCGCCGGGGAGGAGCTGCGACGGGCTCGAGAAGGTGACCCAGCTCGAGCTCGGCGCGTCCGCGACCGGGAGCCCGCCGGCGACGCCGAGCCAGCGGCTGCTGTTGTAGGGCTTCGGGTAGAAGTCCTCGGCGTGCGGCGAGCCGTCGTGGAGGATCGCGTTCCAGACCTGGCGCACGTAGCCGTAGCAGTCCTGCACGCCGTTGAAGACGTACGGGCGATTCCAGCCCGCGATGCCCTCCGCGCGCGCGAGCACCGCCTGCTGGAGCGCCGTCCCCACGACCCCGTTCGTGGAGAAGGGCGCCACCTCGGTGCCCTCGAGGGTCTCTCCGCCCTCGACGACGCTCTCGCAGGCGGTGGCTGCCGCGAGCCCGAGCAGAGCCAGGATCGAACCGACGAGTCGCATGTGCACCTCCTGCGTCGCAGTCGTGCAACCTCCGTGCACAGCAGCGAGCGCGGCGGAATGGCGTGAGCGCGAGGGGGCGCGCTGGGATCGCGGTCCCAGCGCGTCCGGGAAAGAGCGAGGCTCTTCGGGGCCGCGCGCTGGGATCGCGGTCCCATTCCTGTTTCGAATTCGGCGACAGGTGGTCGTATCATGAGGTCCGTGTCCGAAGAGGCGCCCCGCCAGATCGATCGCTACGAGATCCTCGCTCCCATCGGCGAGGGCGGGATGGCCTCGGTCTACCACGCGCGCTTCGAGGCGCCGGGCGGCGCCACCAAGCAGGTGGCGCTCAAGCTGATCCATCCGCACCTGAGTCAGGAGCCCGAGCTCGTGCGGATGTTCCTCGACGAGATGCGGGTGGCGATGGCGATGTCCCATCGCAACATCGTGCAGACCTTCGACGCCGGCGAGTACCGCGACCGCTACTACCTGGTGATGGAGCTCATGAACCGCGGCTCGCTCTCCGGCGTCCAGGAGCTCCCGCTCGACGTCGCGGTGCTGGTGGGGATGGAGGTCTGCGCGGGCCTCGACTACGCGCACACCTTCCGCGCCGAGCCCGTGATCCATCGCGACGTCAGCCCGGCGAACATCCTGCTCTCGGACCAGGGCGACGTGAAGCTCGCCGACTTCGGCGTGGCGAAGGTGCGGGGCCGCCTCTCGGTCACGATCACCGGCATGGTCAAGGGCAAGCTGCGCTACATGGCGCCGGAGCAGGCGCGGGGCGAGGTCGACCTGCGCAGCGACCTCTTCGCGCTCGGCGCGGTCCTCTACTCGCTCGTCGCCGGCGTGCCGCTCCGGCCGAATCCCAGCCTCGAGCAGGCGCGCTACGGCGTCGACCGCGTCGAGTTCCCGCCCGACCGCGTCGAGGCGATCCCGCCCGGGCTGCAGCGTCTGATCGCCCGCTGCCTGCACCGCGAGCCGAAGCGGAGGCCGGCGAGCGCCGCCGAGCTGCGCGAGCTCCTGGCCCGCGAGCTCGCGCCGATCCAGCAGGCCCTCGGCGTCGCCTCCGATCCGCACGCGCGGCTCCGAGGCTTCTTCGCGCGACGCCCGCCGACCGTCGCGGAGCCCGCGGCCAGGGGAGAGGCGCGGCGGCTGGCCGACGCGGTGATGCAGGTCGCCCTCGACGTGCCGACCAATCCCAACCAGAAGCTCGAGCTCGACGGGGCCGCGGTCCTCGACGACGGCCCGCGCGCCACGGGCGCCGGGGCGCCGGACGACGCGCGCACGGGCGAGACCTCCGTCTCGCCGATCCGGAAGCGCCGCTCCGCCGACGCGGGCGCTCCTGCCGGTCCGGGCACGGCCGAGACCTCGGTCTATCCGGTCCGCGCGCGAGCTCCGCGGCAGCTCTGGCTCCTGAGCCTCGCGCTCCTCGGCGCGGGCCTCGTCACCGGCGCGGTGCTCCTCGCGACCGCGCCGGGGCCGAGCGGGGGGCGCGCCTCCGACGCCTCCGTCGCTCGCGCGGAGCACGCGTCGCTCGCGCCGACGACCCGACCCGCCGCGCGTACGCGC
>DYIW01000422.1 GCA_020723465.1 Phycisphaera mikurensis | reverse complement strand
GCCGGCGCGTGCGCGCCTGCGAGGCGGCCGCGCCCGGGGCGGCCAGGCGCTCGAAGTCGACCTCGCCGAGCGCCTGCGTCATCTCCTGCGCGGACTGGAAGCGGTCCTCGGGCCGGCGCGAGAGCGCCTTGTCCACGATGCGGTCCAGGTCCGCGGGGATCCTGAGGTGCGGATGCGCTCCAGCCAGCGGCGCCGCGCCCTCGGTCGTGCGCTCCAGCAGGATCTCGGATACGGTGGCGCTGCGAAAGGGCAGCTCGCCGCAGAGCATCTCGTAGAGGATCAGGCCCGCGGCGTAGATGTCGGTGCGGTGGTCGAGGGTCGCGCCCGCGCACTGCTCGGGCGCCATGTAGAGCGGCGTGCCCACGATCGCGCCGGTCTGCGTGCGGGCAGACTCCGCCAGCGGCCGGTCGATCAGCTTGGACAGGCCAAAGTCCAGGATCTTGACCGTGCGCGCGCCGTCCCGCCCCTCCACGACCATGATGTTGTCCGGCTTGAGGTCGCGGTGGATGATGCCCTGGCGATGGGCTTCCTCCAGGGCGCCGAGCGCCTGGGAGATGATGGCCACGGCGTCCGCGGGCGGCAGGGGACCGGAGTCCCGCATGAGCGCGCGCAGGCTCACGCCCTCGACGTACTCCATGGCCAGGAAGAAGGTGCCGGAGGCGCTCTTGTCGAAGTCGAAGATCTGGATGGCGTTCGGGTGGTTGAACTGCCCGGCGACCATGCCCTCGCGCTGGAAGCGATGCAGCGCGTCCACGCTGACGTGCAGGTCGTGGTGGAGCACCTTCAGCGCGACGCGCTTCTTCAGGCCGATGTGCTCGGCGAGGTAGACCCGGCCCGTGCTGCCGGCGCCGAGCTCGGCGAGGATGCGGTACTTGTCGTTCAGCGTCCTGCCGATGAGCGTGTCCGCGGCCTGGGCGCTGGCGGGCGCGAGAGCGCCGCAGGCGGGGCAGAAGCGGAAGCCCGCCTCGACCTCGGAGCCGCAGTTCAGACAGACGACCATGATCACCACCCTCGCGCCGCCCTGGGGCGCACTGCGCCCGCCGGATGCCCCGCGGGCGCGCCGTGACCCGGAGAGCAGGCGCGCACCATTCCTCGTGCGGGACATCGTACGGCCCGGTCGGAAAGCCGCCATGATGCCCCGCCGTCATACGTCGAGCCCTGCTCGGCCGTTTGAAGGGGACTGTGCCGCGCCGCGCGCGGAAGAGGCTCTCCCTCCCGGCGAAAAGCCTTCCGCACGGCATGACTGGTCGCGGAAAGGACTTCCTCGGGGGAGCGCGGTCCGGGGCCTCGGAACGGCAGCCGGGGTGGCGATGTGGCGCGCGCAAGTCCCGCTTGCCGGCAAGGTTGAGCCGTCGGGCGCGGCGCCGCGCCGGCCGGCCTCGACCCTGGCACCGGGGTTGCGCCGCCCGGGCGCAGGCGAGCGCCGCGCGCGCGGAGAGCGTGCGTGCAGCGCCGCACCGGGCATGAAGGAGTCAACCATGCGCATTCTGGTGACGGGTGGAGCGGGCTTCGTCGGCTCGCACCTGGTGGACGCCCTCCTGGCGCGGGGACACCGCGTTCGCGTGTACGACGTGCTGGACCGGCAGGTGCACCCGGGCGGACGCGTGCCCAGCTACCTCGCCGAGGACATCGAGTTCGTCCACGGCGACGTGCGCGACCGCGAGCGCCTGAAGGACGCGCTCGCCGGCGTGGAGGTCGTGTTCCATCAGGCCGCGTACGTGGGCGTCGGCCAGTCGATGTACCAGATCCGCCGCTACGTGGACGGCAACTCGGTGGGCGGCGCCACGCTGCTCGACATCCTGGCCAACGAGCCGCACACGGTGCGGAAGCTGGTCGTGGCCTCGTCCATGTCGATCTACGGCGAGGGCGCCTACGAGTGCCGGGAGCACGGCGCGGTCTCGCCGGCCCTGCGCTCGCGCGCGCAGATGGAGGCGCACGACTGGGAGCTGAAGTGTCCGACCTGCGGCCTGAGCGTGCGGCCCATCCCGACGCCCGAGGAGAAGCCGCTGCAGCCCACGTCCATCTACGCCGTGACCAAGCGCGACCACGAGGAGATGTTCCTGGCCTTCGGCCGCGCCTACGGCGTGCCGACCGTGGCACTGCGCTACTTCAACATCTACGGCTCGCGCCAGGCCCTCTCGAATCCGTACACCGGCGTGCTCGCCATCTTCGGCACGCGCCTGCTCGCCGGCAATCCGCCGGTGATCTTCGAGGACGGCCTGCAGAGCCGCGACTTCGTGCACGTGTCCGACGTGGTGCAGGCCAACCTGCTGGCCATGGAGAAGGCCGCGGCCGACTATCAGGTGTTCAACGTCGGCACCGGCCGCGCCACGAGCATCCTCAGGATCAACGACCTCTTCCAGGAGCGGCTCGATCTGGAGAACCGCCCGGACGTGCGCAATCAGTTCCGCGAGGGTGATATTCGCCACTGCTACGCGGACATCGCCAAGGCGCGCGAGCTGCTCGGCTTTGCGCCGCACGTGGCGCTCGAAGAGGGGCTGGACGAGCTGGTGGACTGGGTCAAGGAGCAGACGGCCGTGGACACGTTCGACGCCGCGGCGCGCGAGCTGGCAGTGCACGGGTTGGTGAGCTGACGAGGACGCGGCCGCGGGCCGCCAGAGATAGGACGGGAAGGCAATGACGAACGAGCAGGTCGGTGCGGGCGGGCAGGACGGCGCGGCGGAGCGCCGGGAGCAGGACGCGTGGCAGGGCCGCGCCGCGATCGTGGCGCGGAGGATCGTGCAGGACTTCCGGCCGCGCCGGGTCCTGCACCTCGGCTGCGGCGGGGGCCTGCTCGTCTCGGAGCTGCGCGCTCTGGGCGTGGAGGCGTACGGCCGCGACGCGTCCGCTGAAGCGGTCGCCGCCGCCGGCGAGGAGGTCCGGCCCTTTCTCAGCGTCGCGCCGGAGAGCGCGCCGCTCGGCGAGCGCCACGACCTGATCGTCTGCGCCGGCGTGGCCGAGCGCCTGCCCGAAGACGAGGCCGCGGCCCTGGTGGCGAGCCTCTGCCAGCACGGCGGCGATGTCATCTTCGCGTCCACGGACGAGGACTACGCCGAGCCGGCGCACCAGAACGTGCAGCCTCTCGCCTACTGGCAGGAGCTGTTCGCGCAGAACGGCTTCTACCCATTGCTGCGGGACGCGCCCGACTACGTGGTGCCGCGGGCCCTTTGCTTCCGCAAGGTCACGCGCCGGCTGAAGGTGGCGGTCTTCTCCAAGGAGCGCGCGGAGTGGGCGGTGGTGCGCCTGCGCCTGCTCGACCCCCTGCGTGAGCTGGAACGTCAGGGGCGCCTCGAGTTGACCTTCGTCAGCGCCTTCGACCAGGGGTTCGACGTCGAGGCGCTGCTCGAGGCCGACCTGTTCGTGGTGCAGCGCGAGTTCGCCGACCGCCGCGTGGGCGCGGAAGTCCTGGAGGCGGCACGCGTCCTGGGCAAGCCGGTGGTCTTCGAGATCGACGACTTGCTCACCAACCTGCCGCGCCACAATCCGCTGTGGAGCTACTGCACGAAGATCACGCCCGACCTGCTCGAGGCGGCGGCGCGCGCCGACTTCGTCACCGCCTCGACCCAGCCGCTCGTCGAGGAGCTCGACGCGCAGGTGCCGGGCGTCCAGGAGAAGGCGCACGTCTGCCGTAACGTGGTGAACACGAGAATCTGGGGCGCGGGCTTCAAGGAA
>DYIW01000039.1:7392-28609 GCA_020723465.1 Phycisphaera mikurensis | reverse complement strand
GGAGGGCTCCGCCCATGCGGATTTCGGGGGGGCACACGCTTGTTCCGGGCCTAGAATGTGGTCGAGCGACGGGTTGCCATGCGCAGACTCTCAACAGCCTTGCCACTGCGCTCGAAAAGCCGGTTGCGGCGTTGTTCTCAGGTCATCGCAGCGATGCCGACGAGTCCATGCAGGTGGTCGTTGCAGCACCCTACTGTATTGTTCCGGCGAAAAGAGCCGATCTCGGGTGGGTAGCAGCAACCGCGAAGCGCGTGTACTCGGGACTCGACGTGATTCCCCTGGGAACATTGGAGGAGTGGTACACGGCGAATCCGCATGGATTCTCCATCATCAGAGACAATAGTGGATGGGCTTGTGGCAATATTGATATACTACCAGTCAGGGAGTCCTGCATGTCCGCGCTGTTGCGCGGAGAGATCCACGAGCGGGACATTCATGGAAAGGACTTGTTCGGACCGCGCGAGAGCAAGCAGGTCAAGGTACTATACATCGAAAGTGTCGTCGCTCTGGGCAGCGGCGGTGCCGGGAATCCAATTGCCATACGCACAGCGTTAGTGTCAGCTCGGGGCATCGTAACAAGGATTGCAGCCCCGACCTCCTTGCAGAGGTTGTATGCGCTTGGTGCATCCCCAGCGGGCGTGGCACTTATGAACCGCTTTGGGTTCAAGCGATGTCAGACCGCCGACGTCAGGTTAGACCATCACGATATGTATCGTATCGAGTGGCTGCCGTTGTTGGATCGCATTGAGGAGCTCGTCGATCCCGCGGAGGCTCGCTCGGTGAGTCGCCTAGTTCAGGTCCTGAAGGGCGAAGCCAAGTTGCAAGCGGAATAAGGGGCGGGCGAGGAGCAGAAGTACATCGCCGTGACGCACCTGACGTTCATTACGAGCGATCCGCCGTTCCGGGTTGATCGGTTCGGCCGTTTCGCCGAGCAGTGCGCTGTGAGCAACCGGAGCGGGGGCCGCCTGCGGTCTAGCTCCTGGATGACATCTGGCCTGCCAGCGTCATCAAGGGGCCAGCAACTCGCGCGATTTGATCGCTGAGCGATCGGCGCCTCCCTGCGTCACGGCGGGGAATCTGAGCGGCGAGGGGACCGAGCGAACCCGCAGTGTGAAAACCCGAACGCACTGAATCCTAGTGAGTTGCGTCGCCCGCGTGTACGGTCTTCTGGACCATGCTCCAGCCACCTCATGCTGCCCTCACCCACCTCCTCGCGCTCTCCGCCGGCTGGGTGATCCGCCACCAGCACCGCGTCATCAAGTACCTCCTCGACGCAGACTGCGTCCGCCTGACCGACGGCGAGCGCCGACGGCTCTCCCGGCTCGGCATGGCTGTCAGTTGCCGCGCTGCGTAGTCGCATCGCGGTCTCTCCGGTTTCTCTCGGCCCTGGGTCCATCCCCCCGCGAAGTCCCCGTCCCCCACCGCGAACAGCCCATGGGCACGTCGGCGCAGCCGTCGCTCTCGATCGCGCAGATCCATGCCGCGGTCGAGTACTCCACCAGGACTCGAATCCCCGCCCCCGAGCAGCCGCTTCCAGAAACTAGACTCACCGCCCACGTGGAAGTGACCTGCCCTTCGGGCGAAAGGGGCCCAGTCTCCGGAGAGGGAAGACTCTCTCCGGCTCCCCTGGGCCCGGGACCGGACGCCAACTATCCTGACGCACCAGGGTTCACAACCCACTTGCATCCCTTCGCATCGCGCAGTTCCGACAGACCCTCCGCCGCGCGGCTTCCCCTTGCGCGGGCAAGCCCATGCCCGGTAAACTCATCTCCATAGCTTGCCGCACCGCAGCCAACACGAACGGGTTCGACTCGCGACCCGCCGCTTCAGGTCGGCAAACGAGAGAGGAGGAGAGAATGGACGCAGGTGCGAACTTCGCTCAGGAGGGCGAGGCCCGACACACGGAACTCCCACCCGGCATCCTCCAAGTCGCGCGGTTCTCCGTTGACTGCGCAACGACGGCACTGCTCGGCGGCAATGGGCTCTGCTGCTACTGCGAGGGCGAGGGCCCGATGTACTGCCCAGCATGCCCCTGCCAGTGCGACTGTCAGTGCGTCGCACACAGGCACAGGTGAGATTGGCCAAGAGTGCGGCGCGCAGCGGCATCTGAGCCTGTCATACCGGACAGCGTGACGCTCCCCTTCCCACTTGAACTGCCTGGGGGGCGCTACGGGCTATACGACCCCATCTCCCTCTGGGTCGCGGAGTGTAACCGCCAAGTCTTCGCGGCAGTAATGCGAATGCACCACGATGGCAGGGCCACAGATGAAGATCTTCGTCTTGCCACTGCAATCAATGATCTTATACCGACATCCGCCGAGATTGAGGCACTTCGGACGGCTCTCCGCAGCCCTCGGGATGAGTCAGACGTGCTCGCCCTTTACGGCATTACGCTTTTCGCAACCTCGCGCTGCAACCTCCGCTGTAGGTACTGCTATGCAAGCGCCGGCTCCTTCAGCCGCGACATGCCGACGGAACTCGCTCTCGCCGCTGTCAGTGCGGCCGCTGGATATGTGAGACAACAGCAGCGTGACGAGTTTGTCCTCGAATTCCATGGAGGCGGAGAGCCAACTCTCCGTCTGCTCTGGGCTTCCGATATCGTTCGACAAGCTGCTCTCATCGCTCGGCCACTGAAGATTGTTTCGCAAATCACCACAAATGGGGTCCTAGGGCCTGGTCCAAGGAAACTGCTCGCAGACACATTTGACCGGATAGTGCTCTCCTGTGATGGCCCGCCGGACATACAGGACAAGCAGCGCCCGACGCTTGGCGGCAGGGGCACTTCGAAGGCAGTCGAATGCACCATTCGATATCTTCTCATGAGAGAGAAGCAGCTCCCATTGCGGTGCACACTCACTGAGGACTCAGCGCCTCGAGTGGAGGAGATCCTACGATACTTCGCCGATCTGGGGATCCAGTACGTCCATCTTGAGCCGCTTACGATTGCCGGCGCAGCAGTCGGGAATGGCTTGCGACCGGTGCCCCCGGACATGGTGGCGAGTTCTGCAGTGCGAGCCCTCGAAGCGGCCGCATCCCGGGGACTCTGCGTGTCATTCTCAGGCGTAAGGCTGGGGAATGTCTCAAAGACATTTTGCTCCGCACAGGGAGGTCATGCGTGCATCACTCCTGATGGCAAGGTGGTGGCATGCTTCGAGGCTGTTGACGAAACACACCCAGAGTATGACCTCTTTCTCCTCGGGGAGGTCAGTCTTGAGAGGCGCGAGTTTGAGTTGATCCCCGGAAAGGTCGCACAACTCAAGGGCCGCAATGCGGATACGATCCCCGAATGCCGTACGTGCTTCTGCCGATGGCACTGCGCGGGCGGATGCGAGGCCCGTGCCTGGCGGCAGACCAGACAGCTTCTGGCCCCATATCCGGTGGGGTGCGCAGTCACGCGGGCTGTGACGTCCGCGATCTTGGACCGCGTGCTGAGCGGAAAGGAGACTTGCATTTCCTCGTCGCGTGTGACACCGGCGGCTCGGGCCTGCTAGTGGTGTGAGTCATGCAGTTGCCACATCATCCAGTGCAAGGCGAGCCCGCCCGACCTTCTCCAGGATCTCCTCCGCTCCGGCCTTCCAGACGATGGTATGCGGGCCGAAAACTCGAGCGCCTTGAATTCTAGATGCTTCCGTCCGCCCCCGCTACGGTCGGCGCGATGACCACCAAGCTCATCTTCAACCCCGCCGCGGTGCTCTTGGCTCTCCTCGCCGGGTGGATGCAGCGCGGACAGCAGCGGCTGATCGACTACCTCATCGAGGAGAACCGCGTCTTCAAGGCCAGGCATGTGAAGCGGAGGCTGCGGTTCACGTACGCGGAGCCAGCCCGCATCGCACGGGCCGGCAAGGCGCTCGGCCGGAAGTTGCTCTCCCGGTACGCGACCATCGCCACGCCCGACACCATCCTGCGTTGGCATCGTCAGATCCTGGCCGCGAAGTGGACGTTCCAGCGCAAGCGAACCGGCCGGCCGGAGATCACGGAGGAGATCCAGCGGCAGATCGTCAAGATGGCCCGGGCGAACCCAGGCTGGGGCTATGACCGCCTTCAGGGCGCTGTCGCGAACCTCGGTCACCGGGTCGCCGCCTCCACGGTCGCGGCCGTCCTCGCCCGGAACGGGATCCCGCCCGCCCCGCGCCGCCGAACCACCTGGGCGCACTCTATCAAGTCGCACAAGGCGATGCTCGCCGCCGCCGACTTCTTCACCGTCGAGGCCTGGACCCTCCGAGGGCTGAGGACCATCTACGTCCTGTTCGCGATCCGACTCGCCACGCGCAAGATCGAGATCGTCGGCATCACGGATTCGCCGAAGGGCGACCTCATGAAGCAGGCCGCCAGGAACCTCACCGATCCCGACGCCGAGGCCTTGCGCGGCGCGACGCACATGATCATCGACCGCGACAAGAAACACACCGACGAGTTCACGTCGCTGCTCCGCGCTGAGGGGATCAAGTGCGTGCCCATCCCGGCGAAAGCGCCAGACTGCTCGGCTTTCGCCGAGCGCTGGGTGCTCTCGGTCAAGTCCGAGTGCTTGAACAAGATGGTCTTCTTCGGCGCGAACTCGCTTCGCCGAGCCATCAACGAGTTCGTCGATCACTCCCACGGCGAACGAAACCATCAACGGCTCGGGAAAGAACTGATCGAACCCGCTGTCGATGCCGGACCCGCCGCCGGCGAGGTCCAGCGCCGCGACCGGCTCGGCGGCGTCCTCCGGTACGACTACCGCGCTGCGTAGTCACGGCGCCGGCCGTCGCCACGTGCCGACCGAACGTGGTCACCGTCCGCCCGGACCACGACCAACCTCCCTCCCCAGCCTGCCAGCGGCGCTGCCCTGCTCCTCCGACGCGATGAGACCCCGCCGACGACCGCGACCCTGGATCCGCCATTCCCCGCTGCCTGACACCATCGACGCCCTCATCGAAGTCGTCACGGCTTTCGGACACGACGGGGTCAGGCAGACTTGCCGCAAGGAAACGACGCCGTGATCGGGCAGGGCGGGCCTGCAGATTGCGTCAGCTCAGCCTTCCACCGGACCTTGCCCGACCCAGCGATTCTCGGACGGGACTACACGGGCGACATACAGCCCGAACAGGCTACGACCCCGGAATGGTTGGCCACGATCCAGGTGGTCTTCCGAAAAGCGCTGCGTGAGGAAGATCGAAGTCGAAGTGCCTCATGCGCTCCCGTAAGAACCGCTCGATGACGCCAAGTCCAACATAGCGGCGTCGCGGTACGAACCCGTAGCCCTTCAACATCGCCATCTGATCGACTCCTAGTTGCCGCTCGAAGACCTCCCCAAGAAACTCCGAGCACGGAAGCACACCGGCCAAGATCGATCCCCCAGCGCGAAAGACCTCCTCGACTTCGCCGCTTCTCGGGGCCCGCTTACCTCCCTCGGTCACTCGGATGAACAACAGGCGCGAAGCGATTGAGTTCACAATCACCCAATCCGGAATACCGCGTTCGTAGTAGCGCGCACACTGCAACTGAAACTCCGAGCAGCCTTGAAGCGCCGCTACCTGCGCGGAGACCATCTCCCTGAGCGCCACATACCGCCGCGAGACTGCCGCTACGGCCTCGGCCTCGTTGAACCGACTATGTAGCGGTGGACCAGAAGCCGAGGTCATACCTCATATCCCCCAACAGATTGCGAACCAGCACGCTGGATGGTGTGACTGGAGCGATCGTGTTCATCGCGCCATTCTCGTGCCATCGCACGAACTCGGCTTTCAGGTCTTCTAGTGGGTCCATCGTGATGCTAGTCATGATGCTAAGTACCAGCATCCTCATGAACTCCTGAACGCCACTGCTATGCTCCGCCATCCACTGCTCGGCGTCGCGTGCGAACATCAGCACAAGCGGGCCGGTGTCCGAGAGCGCCTCAAGACTGATGCTGGGAGGATTGGCGCCCCACGATGCCACATCGATCGTGATCTCGAACTCGTCAACGGCAAAGGCAAGGCTCTCCCACCGTGCCCGGGATAGCACCAACTCAAGGATGCCGAGCAGATTTTCCGCGATGAGCACAGCAATAGTGTCGTTTCTGGCGCGTACGATGAATCGCACACCGAGCTGCGTCGTCTCGCCCTGCCAGAACTCCTCCGTCTCGCTGCCGAGCGGCGCTGTCTGGGATGCGGCCGGCTGTCTTCGCAAATCCACGATGAAGTCGTCAACCGTACTGTAGGATTCGAGAATCGGATGGGCCTTGAGTAGTTCTCTGGTTCGGTCCGAGTACCCCAAGTTAGCGAAGAGTGCTGCCGCAGCGATGGGAAGACCCCGCTCCGCAAGCGTGCGAGCAACGCCCTCGTACCTCCGGGCCCTGTCAACAGGAATTGCCGCGAAGACCGCTGCGAGCACCGCCTCAAGCCTCACGATCTCCGCAAGCATCTCGTCGACCTCGAAGCCTTCGCTTGCGAACCGCAGCTTCACCCACTCGAAGCACTGCATCCAGCAAAGGAGCGGCCCGATGCGACCAAGAGAAAGATCGAGGTAGGCCAATCGAACCAGTGACTGGCAGAACTGCTGCCCGCCACCCTTATCCTGCTGCAGCAACCTCTGCGCGCAGTCTGCCGCAAACAACGCCTCCAGGCGTGCAGCCCACGGCAGCTTCAACATAGTGAAACCAATGGCCGCCCCTACTGCAGCCTGCGCGGCGAGTTCCGCAGTCTCTCGCTTCGCGAGCAGAAGCATAGCTTCAAGGAGTCGCGGGATGCCTTCAGAGGTCTTCTCCCCCTCGAGGAGCTGCTTGCCCCGCTGGAGCAGGAGTTCTCCCTTCCTTGCCTCACCTTCTCGCTCGACCGCGATGTCGGTCATGGTCTCGAAGAGATCAGCGTACGCCGGGAAGCGATCGAGGATCCTTCCCAGCTTGGTCAAGTCGCGAATGTAGTGCATCGCAGGGTAACCGACGTGACCGCGAGACCGCTCGAGGCACTCCTTCAAGCCCAAGAGAGTTGCGTTTCCTCTCTTTTCGTCCGTGGCCGCGTTATGAAGCTCGAGTAAATAAAGCACGGTTTGCCCAGTAAGGGCGTTGCTCGGCCGGCTTCGGTCACGCTTGATCTCTTCTAGTCTCGATCGAATCGCGTCCGCCCACTCCGTGAGTCCGGCCTGCTCAGCGCTTATCCTGCCTGCGGCAAAGGCACCCCTCATCAACGCAAGCAGGTTGACGAAGAGCTCGACGTCATCGGAGCTGTCGACTTCGGCGAGGAGCGGCGCGAGCTCGGCGAAGGTGTTTGCCGTCGCGGCCTCATCGTCGAACCACCAGAACAACGTCCATGCGAGGTGGTAGCCTGCTGCTAGCACTTGGCTGCAGTCGCCGGCATGCAACGCGACGGCGCGAGCACGAGCGAACAGCCCTTCCACCTCATGGCGCGGCTCCTCAAGGGCGCGCGAGTACAGGGCCGCGGAAAGGTAGTCCTGAGCTATTGCTAGATCATTTCCCAGGTAGTTCGCCGGATCCTTCAGTCTTGTGAGGAGCGCGGCCAGTTCCGCTTGGCGGTGCGTATCTCGCGGACCAAGCTTGCGCTCAGATCGAAGAGCCGTTCCGAAGCCGAGGTGTTTAACCACGAGGTCTTGGTGTTGGTGTTCGAACACGCGGTTCAGGATCCACGTGCGATCGAGGATGTGCACGTTGCGCTGGTGCTGCTTGCTCAGTTCGGCCTCAAGCGCTGCGCGATCTCTGTCACGCGCGAACCGGCTCGTGACGAAGAAGATCTTCGTAGCATCGGAGAGCACGGCGGCGGCCTTTGCCACGTCTGACTTCGCCTTCTCTTTCCACCTCTTCTTAGTGCTGAATGCGAATCCCCACTGTTCAGACGTAGAGGGGATCGGTGTACCGAAGTAAACGCGTTCGGCCAAATACGGGCTCACAGGATGAGTGCTCCCATCGACTCCGCTGTCACCGCCTCCGGTCGGACCGGTTTGTGGCTTGATGTTCGGACAGACTTCCAGTTCAGAGAGGCGGCGAGCAAACTCCGCGAACTGCGACTCTTGGTTCCTGCTGGTGAGGTTCTCGAGGTACGAGTCAAGGTCACTCCGATCGAGCCGGGTCTCCCCTCTCTCTGCGCTGTCGGAGAACAGCTCCGGGTGCCCGCGACGCATGAGATCGCTCGGGCGGAACGGAGGCCTTTCCTTGGGAGTTCCAGCCTGGCGGGTGTCCTTCTCAGGAATGTCGCTGGGAGTGGTCATCCTCCCGAATCTACGACTGGACACGGTTTCAGAGTTCGCGTTTTCCTCGGACTTGATTTCGCGACATCAAGCGAGACGTGCCTTCCGACAGGTCATCTGGTCGTTTTCACCGTTGCGGGCATCGCCTCACATCAGGAGCCGTGTTCTCGGGTTTCAACCGGCAACGAAAAGGGCAACAGCCTGCTGTTTGGAGTCGCGAACGCCTTGAATCCCAGCGACTTACGTTTGCATGCCGTTTCGTCTAGCACGCCACGGTCTCGGCGGGCGGCCACGATCGAGACGGCCAGTCGAGGGACCTGAAGGTGAGCAAGCGGGGCTCGTGGCTGGGAAACGCCCGGGACCGGCAGCTCGATCGCCTGGCTTGGCGCCGGGCCGTCCCGCGCTTGAACCCCGCCGCCGCCCTACTCGCTCTCGAACCCGTGGCTGGTGAACTTCAGCGTGCGGCTGTTCTCGGTCACGGTGCGCACGATCTGCTCCGTGGCGCCATCCGGGAGGGACGCGTCGATCTCGAGGGTGACCCTCACGTCCGCTCCGACCTGCCCGACCAGGTGCGCGATCACCTCGTCGGCGATGCGGCTGGCGTCCCGGCCGGCGCGGGCCGGGTCGAGCTTCACGGTGCCGTGGAACCGGCGGAGTTTCCGTTCCGGGGGCGGAGGAGGCGGCGGAGTTGGCCCTGGCGGCGGGGGCGTCGGACCCGGGCCCGGGCCAACGGGGGCAACGGAGGGCGGCCTCTCGGCCTCCATTTGCCGCCGCGCCACGTCCGGCTTCACCAGCAGCCCGGCGCTCTCGGCCGCCAGCGTCACGACCTGGGCGCCGCGCAGGCCGGCGTAGCGCGCCGCGCCCTCGTCGAAACTGTCCGCGTACGCGAACGCGTCGGACTGCCAGGTGAGAAACGCGACGCCGTCGCGAATCGCCTGAACCAGCACCTCGGGCCCGGCGAGCCTCGGCAGGTAGAGGTAGCGCGCGAAGTCCTCCACGAGCTGGTTCACCGCGACGTGCTCGCCGCGCCAGAGCGGCACCTCGTCGAGGTGCTTGCGCAGGATCGTGGGGCCGAGCGCGGTCAACAGCAGCTCGGCCTTCTCGAGCCTCTTCCCTGCACGCACGGCCAGCGCGTCGCCGCCCGTGAGGCGCAGCGCCTGCCAGGTGATCGCCGCCTGCGGAGTCACCTGCTCCGGCGCGAGCAGCCACTGGTACGTCTCGGGCAGGCGCGCCGTCAGCCCGTCGCCGGGTGCCTGCTTCTGGGTCTCGGCCTGCCGCACCTGGTGCGGGTCCAGGTTCAACGTCTCCTTCTCGGCAACGATCGACTCCCAGGCCAGGAAGCGGCAGAGCGCCTCGTCGAGATCCTGCAGGCGCACCCTGTCCGCCGCGAGGAAGACCAGCGTGTTGCGGTAAAGCCGCGGCGTGTTGCCCCGCGACTCCAGGATCGCCCGCGCCGCCGTCTCGGCGGCGCTTTCCGGCTCCTTGGTGTACGGATACTCGGCGGGCAGTACGACGAGGCGCGCGTCGAGATCGTCGGGCACGTCGGCGCCCGAGCGCGGCAGCGGATGGATGCGCGCGAAAGTGCCGCTCTTCCGCAGGTCGGCGCGCAGGCGCTCATCCAGCTCCTGCGCCACCTTGTCCGGATCGCGCTTGAGCTGCTCGGCGCGGTCCTCGGCCAGCTTGGTGACCGTCGGCTGGGTGGCGTACCAGTAGCGCGGCCCGTCCTGATAGAGGTAGGTCGCCGCGGCCGCGAGGCGCCGCAAGGCGTCCCCGAACACCGCCGGCGCTTCGCCCGGCAGCACGCAGCCGAGCTTCACGCGCCGGTCCTCGAGCCCGCGGTGCGCGGCCGCCGCCGTGGGCGCCGAGCCCAGGTAGATCGTCCGCGCCACGCGCCGCGTCGCCGACAGCTTGCCGAGGTTCGGCTGCTCGGCGTCGATCTTGAGCGGCAGCGAACTCGGGCCATCCACGTCCTTCTCGAGGATCGGCACCCAGTTGTCCGAAAGGTAGCGCGTCAGCTCGAACTGCACGCGCGCGTCGTCGATCGGCACCGTGGAGGGCAGGATCAGCGGATTCCTGTCCCCCTTCTCCCACAGGCTGTGGATCACCGCCGCCATCAGCCGCAGCACGCCGCGCGTGCGCTGGAACTTCACCAGCGTGGACCAGTCGGCGTAGAGCCGGTCGAAGATCTCGGGGTGAATGGGGTACGCCGCCTGCAGGCGCTTCTCGTAGTCGCCGCCCCGGCACTCGGGCGGGAACTCGGCGCTCTCGGCGCGATACAGGTCGGCGAAGGCGCGCGCCACCACGTCGCGCTGCTTGAAGGCGCCTTGCCCGGCGAGCGGCTCGAACAGCCGGCGCCGCACGATCTCGAAGCCCTCCTCGGCGGTCGCCGGGCGCCAGGACGACTCGACGCGCCCGACCACGTTGCGCAGCCGGTCGAGCGCGTCGCGACCGCGCAGCCCTCCCACCTCCACGTCATCCGCCTGCGTGTGCGGCGAGCCCTGGGTGTCGGATGCGGGCAGCGAGATGACCAGCAGGCAGTTCCCGGCGAGTTTCGCCGACTCGGTGAGCGCCTGGGCGAAGGTGAACTGGGTCTCGAAGCTGCCGGCCGGCAGGTCGCTCTGATCGTGGAGCTGGCGCGCGTAGGCCACCCACTCGTCGATCAAGACCAGGCACGGCCCGTGCTCCTTCAGCAGCTCGCGCAGCGCGTCGCCCGGGCTCGTGGCCTTCTCGTCGTCGGCCTTGACGCGCGCGAACGCCTTCTTGCCGCCGAGCTGCCAGGCGATCTCGCCCCAGAGCGTGCAGACCACGGTGCCGTCCGGCTTGGTGACGGGATTGCCGGGCGAGATCCTGTTCCCGACCAGCACCACGCGCTTCGCCCTGGGCACGCTCTTCGTGCCCGCCGCGGCGAGCACCGCGTCCACGCCGGCCAGCTCGCTCACGCTCGCCCCCGAGAACAGGTGGTAGAGCGCCAGCATCGAGTGGGTCTTGCCGCCGCCGAAGTTGGTCTGGAGCTGGACCACCGGGTCGCCGCCCTGGCCCGAGATGCGCCGCACGCCGCCCACCAGCAGGCGCTTCAGGCTCTCGGTGAGGAAGGTGCGCTGGAAGAACTCCCGGGGCTTTCGGTACTCGTCCGAGCCCTCGCCGAGATGCACCTGCCAGAGGTCGGCCGCGAACTCCGCCTGTTGGTAGCGGCCGCTCGCCACGTCCGCGTGCGGGGTCACCACCTCGCGCCAGGGCTTGAGGCTGCCGGTGGCCGCCGCCTCGATCAGCGATCCGCCGGCCTTGCGCCTCTCGCCGCGGACCTGCTCGTCGAACACGAGCCGGCGCAGCTCCATCTTCATCCTGCCGACCTCGTCGGCCTCCTGCGCCGAGACCGCGGTCAAGAGACGCGCCATCGAATCGAGCGCGCGGTCGGCGTCGTCGCTCGAGAAGGGCTCCTGGTGCGCCCACTTGTTCCGGCAGTCGCGCAGCTCCTGCACCAGCGAGCGCTCGGCGCGGCCGAGCGTCTTGCCGAAGACGTCGTTCCACGCCTCCCACATCAGCTTCAAGAGCGCGGCCACGTCCCACTCGGCCAGCGCCTTCCTGCCGGCGCCGCGCTCGTCGCCGAGGTGGCGGCGCTCCACGTCCGCGGCTGCGGCCTCGCGCAAGCCCTTCAACTCGCGCTCGACGAACGGGGCGAGCCCCGCGCGCAAGAGCTCCATCGCCTTGCCGACGCGTTCCTGGTTGCTGATGGCCATGGGTTCGTCTCCCTCTGTCCTTCACTCCTCGCCCGGCCCTGCGAACCGCCACTCGCAGGCCGGCTGCACCTCGATCCCTGGTCCGACGGCGCGCCTCTTCGGGGACGACGGGTCCGCGCACATCTGCCGGCGGCCTTCAGAGCGCGGCCGAGGCTCGCGCGGCCGAACGACGCCATCAGAAGTCATTCGAAAAGACCGGCTTGCGAAGACCTGGGTCGTCCGGACTCCTGCGCCAGGCGGGCGATCTCGGGCCAGCTCTGGACCAGGCCATTGTAGGCAAGCGCTTCGGCCGCGCGCTTCTTCCGCTCGCAGAGGCTGTAGAGGCGGTAGGCGAGTTCCCGGGCGATCTCGGCCTGAGCGCCGAGCTTGGCGACGAGTTCCGCCGCCGCGCTTTCACCGCCCTTCTCGAGCACGCGGATGAGATGGTGGACGATCTCCCAGGCGCTCAGGCGCGAGTCCGCGGCAGGGTCCCAGTCCGCGGGAAGTTCCGCCGGCGCGAGCAGGCGCACCTTGCCGCGCTTCGACTCGAGGATGCCGGCCTCGACCATGCCGGCGACGCTCGTGTTCTTGGCCTTGGAGAGGGTCTCGGCCACGCCGAACTCGCCCTCGGCAAAGCCCGACTGCTCGAACCACGCGAGCGCCCAGCGGCTGTCCGCGTCGAAGTCGCCTTCCTGCTCGGCAAGCGTCTCGTCGAGCGTCTGGTTGATGAGCGCGAGCGCCTCGCGCACGCTGAGCGGCTCGCCCTTGGCGTCGAGCACCTTGCTGTAGCGCGTGTACACCGCCATGCCCGGGCCGATCGCGGCCTGCGCCAGGTCCACGGGCGCGATGTTGCCGCGCTGCAGGTAGGCGAGCGCCTGGGGCAGCTCGGATTTCAGCGCGGCGACGAACTCGCGGCGCGTGGCCGTGGGCGCCGAGGCTGCGCGCGGCCGGCAGACGAGGATGATGCTGGAGGCGAGGGCGTTCGTGTCGATGCTGATGGAGCGCGCGCCTCGCTCGGTGCGCATCGGCCACGTGCCGCTCATGCCGAAGCCTGCACGGATCACCGCGTCGAGGAAGGTATCCCACCCCGTGCTGGCGGTGCCCTGTTCGTCGTCGCTCTCCGATTGCTTGAACGCGTAGTAGATCGTGACGGGGAACACTGGGTGCGCTTGCTCTGCGAGGCGGTGCATCGCCTGCGTCATGCCATCCAAGAAGAACGCCTCGGCCTTCTCCTTGCTGCCGTGGCGGTACGGCGTGGCGACCAGCTCCTCGGCCTTGGGCACGGCCACGGTGGCGAAGAGGTCGGGGAAGACGGAGCGCAGCGAACGGCGCAGCCACACGTAGAAGAAGTCGGAGAGATCTGCGTAGCCGATGTTGTCGTAGTAGGGTGGGTCGGTGGAAACGACGGCGCCGTGGGCGAGGTCTGCGCGCACAGCGTCAACCTGCACGGCCTTCCCCGTAGGGCCATCGGCGGCGCAGCCTTCAGTAGCCCCAGCGACAATCCGCACGGATGCTGAGAAGCACCCGCCGATGTCGCCGAGCGGGTTCACCTCCGCAAAGTCCCAGACCATCGGAATCGCCTGCCGGGCAAACAAGCCCTTGGGCCGATCTTCCTTCGTGTACCACGGGACTATCGTGCATCCGTACTCGGCAGTCTTGTCCGCGGCGAGTGCCAAGTACACCCCCACTGCGTCGGCGTAGGCGGTGGCGTCGGGGCGGCCGGGGGCGAGGGCGTCGCGGCGGACGCGCTCCATGGCCTCGCCCACGAGGTCCGAGAACGTCGTCAGGGCCACGAGCTGGCGGGGGGTGAAGAGGTGCTTGAAGTGTGTCATGCCATACAACGGCGTGAACATCGAGCGGCGGTCGGGCGCAATCTCGGGTTCCGGTTCCCACTCCGGCTTCGCCTTGCGCGCCGCCGCCTCGTGCTCGGGCGTCGGCGCCAGATACACGCGCCCGCGATCGCCCTCGGCCACGATGGCCATGAGCCGGGCTCCCATGCGGCCGGCCATGCCCTCGGCCTTGATGTAGTCGCCCGCAATAGGCGTGCCGGACATCACGCACTTGAAGTTCGCCCCGCGCGCGAGCTTGGTCCCGCTCTTCGCCGCCGCCGCATCCTCCGGCTTCCCGACTTTCACGGTGAACCGATACCCGCCCTGCTCGATCACCGGCTGGACGTAGGCTTCCTTGCCGGGCTTGGTCGAGAGCATGAACGTCGAGGCGAGCGGCACGTCCACCTTGGTGAAGGCCGGGTTCGGGCTCTTCACCGTGCGCGCCCAGAGCCACGCGATCACGGTGAGCGACCGGCCCACGTAGGGCTTCAAGTCGGGCCGCTCGCTCGCCATCTCGGCCGTGATCTCGATCTTCGGGTAGAGGTGGCCGATGCGCTTCTGGGCCTCGTCGCGCATCCACTGGCCGTAGTGGCGCACGTCCTCGGCCAGACCTTCAGCGCCCTTCCACTCCCGGGCGAAGAGCTTCTTGTAACGGCGCGATTCGGGGTTGACCGGCGGCTTCCCGGCGAACTTCGGCGGGATCTCGATCATGGCCTTGTTGATGAGCACCGCCACGGGGTTCAGGTCGCTCGCGTGCGCCTCCAGGCCCAGGCGCTGCGCTTCGAGCGGCAGCGAGCCGCCCCCGGCGAAGGGGTCGTGGAAGGCCGGGAGCCGGTGGCGGTCGAACAGCTCCCGGGCGCGCGGGGGGTCGGCGTTCTCGGCGCAGGCCCGGCGCCAGCTCCGCCAGATCTCGTCGCGTGCCGCCTGCAGGACCGTCTCGTTGGTGGTGTTCGCCCAGAGCACCAGGTCCTCGATGATGCGGAACAGCCGCTGGCGCTCCTTCTGCTGCGCCTTCTCGGTGGGGAAGAGGTCGGGCCAGCTCGAGGGATCGTCCACCAGTTGCGCGAAGATCACCGCGCGCGCCGCGGCCAGCGAGACGCCGAGGAGCAGCACGTAGTCGAACGCCAGGTTGGGGGACAGCGGCCGCTGCGCCCACCACTTGTGCAACGCGGAAGGGTTGCCTCGATAGATGTAGGCTTCCCGCGCCGCGGCCCGGTTGATGGCCTCGAGCGGCAGCGCGACTTCGATGAGTTTCTTGCTGGTGGTCACGCCGATCCCCCGCAGCGTCGGATGATTGGCCCCGCGAGCCTGATGATCCGCGGATGATTCCTCGCGCACCGCGTCAGCGCCGGCATCGGATGATTTTGGCCTGCCGTCGGATGATTGTCGGATGATTTCCTCATCGCGCGCCGGTCTCCTTCGGTACGTACTTCACCGCGCGACCGGAGCCCGCGCGGGCCAGGAGGCCCAGCTCGACGAGGCCCACGAGGTCGCGGTGTGCGGTGTCCCGAGCGACGCTCAACCTCTCCATGCACCACCCCGTCGTCACCGAACCGCTCTCCAGCGCGTGCGCCAGGATCGTGCGCTGGCGTTCGTTGAGCTGCGCTTCCACGGCGGGCGTCACCACGAGCCGGCTCTGCGGCACGCGCAGGCGATCGATGTTCTCACCCGGACCCGGGAACGTGACCTGGAAGTAGCCGGTGTCGGTTCCCAGAAGCGGCCGGTCCAACCCGTGATCGAGCATCTGGTCCGCCATGCGGCGGAAGCCACTGCCGCGTTCCTCGATGCGGTGGAAGTAGGACAGGCACTGGGCGAGCACCGGGTTTCGCGAGCAGGGACGGTACTTGCCCGTGCGCAGGTTCGCGAGGGTGATGGGCGACGGAGGCAGGCCCGGGCTCGAGACGACAACGCGGTCGGCGAAGACCTCCAGCAGGATCTTGCGCCCGGCATCCTCGTACTGGCGGTGGGCGACCGCGTTGACCACGGCCTCCCGCAGCGCCTCGGCGGGGTACTCGTCGATGCGCACGCGGTTGAGCCCGACCACGCGCATCGGGTGTCGAGTGTTGCGGTCGACGAAGGCCAGCGCGCGCTCGACGGCGATCGGCATCGGCGCCCGGATGTCCTCGTGGTCGCGCGGCGCTCCGTTGGCTTCCGCTCCGCGGTACGCGTCGGCCAGGATCCGGCACTGGGGGAAGACGGCCGACGGGTCGCGGGCCAGGAGCACGATGCCTGCGGCCGTCGCGTAGTGCTCGTCAGGCAGCTTCTGCTGCCCACCTCCCCCATGACCCGTGCCGTCGCCGAAGCCCGTGCCGTCCCCGCGGACCCAGGTATCGATGGCCTTCCGCCATACGAGCCCGTGCAGCTTGGCACCCGCCAGGAGATCCTCGTCAGAGAGGTCCGCCCCTTCGCGCCCCTCGGCAGCGGCCAGCAGTCGGCGAATGAGGTCGTGGTCGAGGTCCTGCCAGCGGATCCGGTCGAGGGGGCGCGACTCGAACGGGGAGGTCGCCTCGATGGTCTGGCGGGCGATCTCGTCCTCATCGCTCGTGGGAGCCATGCCGAAGCGATCCAGGAGGAGCTTCACCAGCGCAGCGCGGACCTCTCGCTGGAGTTCGATGACGTTGCCGAACCGCTTGTACTTGGGCCCATCCTCGTCGAGCTCGGCAAGCAGGGCGATGGTTCCCTCTTCGCGCTTGACGTGCCGCTCGCCACGGATGAAGGCGAGCACGGGAATCGCCCTCTCCTTGGCGCGGCGATACTCGGCGTGGGTAATCGACAACTCCCCGATCGCCGTGCCGTACTGGATGCCGACGATCAGCAGGTAGACCTGGCAGGCGTCGAGGGCCGCGAAGCAGCCCTCCAGGGCCTTTGTCGGAGACGCCGGCTCATACTCGTAGAGCACCGGGGTGACGTGTGCCGACAGGAAGGGGTCGGTGCTCACGAGGTTCTGGACGATGAGCCGCTCGTCCTCGAGCTCCTTCTGCACTGAGCTGACGAACAAGCGGAGCCGCGCCGTCATCGCGGCGCCTCCGCGCGCGCCAGGAGCTCGGCGAAGTCGTAGTTCACGCTGGTCACGCCGAAGTCCGGCTCGCGCTGGAAGGGGCGGCGCAGGTAGTGCACGCGGTGCGTGTCGCCGTCGAGGAACTCGACGAGTGCGAGGATGAAGTCGTCGGGCTTGTTGAGCGAGTAGAGAATCTCGTTCTTCGTGCCCGTGATCGTGTTTGCGCCCGCGGCGCGGCCCTCGACCTCGGTGGGCTTCGTGTGGATGGTCACGGGGCCTCCCCATCCGGGACACGAGACTCTGGCGCTCCGGCCGCGCGCATGTCCAAGGCGATCCGGTACGTGGCCGGGAACACCTGCAGCCTTCCTTCGTGACGCATTCTCTCCAGCTCGGCAGCAGCGAACGCGTGGTGTGCTCCGGTCTGGCGCAGAGCGACCAGGCTGGCCATGGAACATGCCTTGAGGGCCTCCCAACTCTCCAGGGGGCGCTCGACGCCGGCCACGTGGCGCGTGCCGTCGTCGACGCCGAGCGGGAGCGTCTTGCCCGCGGGGTGGCTGAGGACCTCCTCGAGTTTCATGTTGCGCAATCTACTACGGCGAAAGGCCCAAGAGCTCCCGGTCACCGGCGCTCCCACGCCCGCGCCGCCGCCACGGCCGCCCGCGCGGATCTCTCAACACCGTCGAGATCATCGGGTGATTCCTGACGGCAGGACCGAGGGGACGCACGGGCGCGGAAACCAGGACGCTCCCGCCGGCAGCGCGAGATTCTCCGACCACGTGGTCGCCCCGGCGCCGGGACGCTTGCGCCAGCGCGCGGCCGCGGGGTGCGCGAGATCCATCCGGTCATGTCCCCCGCGAGACCTCGGGGTCTCCGGATGGGTCGCTTGCGACCCACATGGGGCTGGCCCTCGCGCCCCTCGGTGAGGCTGGTTCGTTGCACCCGTGCATAGATTCGGTGCAAATCCACAACAAGCGGAAACTGCTTGTGACGAAATAGGTTACGCAACCGTCGTCCGCTCTCTCCCGTGGCATATGCACCGGGATATGCACGGCGAAGAGTGGCGGGTGCAAAGACCGGCCGGGCTCCGGGTCAGGGAGTCGCCACCCATCGCGCCCCCTTTCTTGCCCCATGGAGGACGACCAGGCCCTCAACCCTGAGTTCCTGCACGAGACCCTGGACCTGCCGGCGCGACAGGTCAGGCAGGACCTGGGCCAGCTCGGCGTAGGCCGCACCTTCGCTTCCGCACCGCCGGATGTGCTTCAGCAGCAGCGCCTTGTTGGTCTCGCGGTCCAGCCCGAGCTTGCGCGTGTACACGCCGCGCTTGCCCAGGAAGCGGTAGAAGCGCTGCGAGAGAAGCAGCCGGGATCCGCGCCCACGGCCGACGCGCTCGAACACACCCAGGTCCAGCAAGTGCTGTACTCGTGGCCTGAGGTGAGGAAGAACGGCCTGGTCGCGGTGAACGAGATCGATGGTCACGAAGTCGTCCGTGTCAAACGTAGCCGTCCGCTCCTGTCCGATCTCCTCGAGGAAGCGCAGGAACTCGGGATCCTGGATTTCGCCGTGGAGGGTCACCCAGACCGAGTTCTCGCTGGTGTGGGTGAAGTCAGGCAGCGGCTTGCTCTGCCGGATGCACTCGCGGTAGATCAGGTCGAAGCCCTGGCCGGCACGCTCGACGAGTCCGCATTTGCCGAGGACCTCCGCGATGCGGCGGTTCCGAGGCTTCTGCTGCAAGAGGATGTTGTCGGGCGTGACGCCAGCAGGGAGGCCGCCAGGGCTCACGATCTCGATCCGCCGGGGATACTGCCGCAAGAAGACCGAGCCGGCGTCGCGGTAGTTGCGATGGCTCACGGCATTCAGGACCGCCTCGCGCACCGCGCGCTCGTTGAAGGTCGGAATCTCCCAGACGTAGAGCCCGTGCTGGAAGTGCTGCTTGTCGTTGCGCAGGTTGATTGCCTGCCAGATCTCGTCGAGGACCGGGAGGAACCCGCGACGGAACTCGCGCCGGTCGGCCGCAGGTCCCGGGATCTCGTTCGAGCGGTACTCGAAGACCACTTCTGCCTGTCCGAGGCACCGGCCGAGCGCCTGGTGCGTGCCGAGCAGGATCAGTGCGGCATAGGTAACGCTGCCGCCGTCCAGGAGTTCGGCGTCGGCAAGCAGCCGCTCGGTGGATCGCGCCGCGATGTCCTGCTCGGGCGCCCTGCGTTGCCAGAGCCGGCGCAGCAGGTCGATGGCTGCGGGGTCGAGATCGGCGAGCGTCGCGCGCGAGCAGATCTCGGCCGAGAAGTCCGGCCCGGCCTCGTCGTGGATCCGGTGCAGCCGCTCGTCGGACATGGCGACCAGGGCGTCGCCGGAGCGCATCCAGAACGTGCCGCGGTCCTGCCAGGCCGCGCCGCGCAGCCGCCCAGGCACATGCACGATGAGCACGCGGTGAGCTTCGTGCTCGTACTCCTCGACGGCGATGCGATGTCCGAGGCGCTCGAACAGCCCCCTTTCCGCTCGGCCCGGCTCCGGAAACGCCCGCGTGCCGGTGAGGCGGCGCGGTCGCCTGTCGCTGACCCCGAGCACGATCGGGCCGCCGCCCTCGTTCGCGAGCGCCACGCAGTACTTGGCCAGCTCGTCGAAGGAGAAGCCGCCGGAGGCGGACTTGAACTCGGCGTTCGCGCCCTCTGGCCTCTCGATCAGCGCACGGAACTCCTTGGCCGTGGTCATCGCGGCGTCTCCGCGCGCGCGAGCAGCTCCGCGAAGTCGTAGTTGACGCTGGTCACGCCGAAGTCGGGTTCGCGCTGGAAGGGGCGGCGCAGGTAGCGCACGCGGTGCTGGTCGCCGTCGAGGAACTCGACGAGCGCGAGGATGAAGTCGTCGGGTTTGTTGAGCGAGTACAGGATCTCGTTCCGGGTGACGGTGATGGTGGCCGCGCCGGAAACGCGGCCCTTGACCTCGATGAAGCGCAGCTTCCCCGTGCCCGGGACGCGGCTCTCGACGTCGTAGCCGAGCTTCTCGAGCTCGCGGTCGACGGGTTCGAAGCCGAGAGCGCGCTCGACCTCCATGACAATGGCGCGCGCGCGGGCGGCGCTGGCCTGCGTGTCGCCCGGGAGCACGGGCGTCTCGCCCGCATGCGGGCCGGCGGCCCGCGTTCCCAGCAGCCCCATCGGCACGACCGCCACCGCGCCTAGCACCACCGGCGGCAGGACGGACACCTGCGCCTCGCGCTCCAGCTCGGCGAGGCGCTTCTGGAGCCGCGCCTGCAGGTCGTCGGCGCGGCGGCGCGCCTCCTGCGAGTTGAGGCGCGCGCCGGCTCGACCGGCCTGTTCCAGGAGCTTCAACTGCTCGGCGCGGTGGTCCCAGTAGGTGATCTCCTTGGTGAGGCGGTCTTTCACCGCGGCGTGCGTCTTCTCGATCCACTCGCGCCGCCGGCCGCGCACCTCGGCGACGTGCTCGGGCACGACCTCGGCGATGGCGTGCTTCTGGGCGCCCGCCTCCAGGCCGCGCGCGATCCACGCGGCCTCCGGACGGGCGAGCACGG
Organism: Phycisphaera mikurensis; assembly: GCA_020723465.1. Taxonomy (GTDB): domain Bacteria; phylum Planctomycetota; class B15-G4; order B15-G4; family JADJEK01; genus JACQZJ01. Next base: position 8,386 of record DYIW01000039.1, on the reverse strand, counting down.
CGCCGGCGTCGGGCTCGCCCGGCGCGAGCGGCCGGTAGTCCAGGTAGGGCGCGTAGTGCAGGTGGCGGGCGGCGCCGGCCGCGTCCATCTCGACGTAGAGCATGCGCCGCGAGATGGTGCGGCGCTCGCCCGAAGGCAGGACGCACGCGTCCTGGATGGCGTGCTCGAGGAAGAAGAGCACGCGCGGGCTCGTGCCCGGGTCGCGCTCGTCCACGAGCACCGTCCCACGCTTCAAGAGGTCGCGGTGGCGCTCGAGCGTCAGGTCGAGGGCCGCGTCGAGCAGCGCGTGGCCCGGGCAGACGAAGGCGGCAAGCGGCTGGCCCTGCGGCGCGATCAGGTCCTTCTCGAAGGCGATGCGCTCGTAGCGCGCGAGCACGGGCTCGCCCGCGCCGATCTGGCGGTCGCGGCTGCGCACGGGCGCGGGCACGTGCGTGATCTCGTAGCGGCGCGGCTCGCGCTGGCGAACGGTGCCGCCCAGGCGCTTGAAGGCCTCCAGGAAGAACGACTCGATGTAGTGCGGCTGCAGGCGGCGCGCCTCGGCGCGCTCCATGTCCTCGCGCACGCGCGCCACGCGGCTCGTGTCCATGGAGTCGTGCGCGAGCGCCCGCTCCTCGATCAGGCCCTCGAGGTGCGAGCAGTCCACGCCCTGCTCCACGGCGCGCGTCAGGCGCGCGCGCACCTCGGGCTGGTCGCCGTAGCGGATAGCCTCGATCAACAGGTCGCGCAGCGGCCGCCCCTCGAACTGCAGCTTGCCGAGCACGTCGAAGACGCGGCCGCCCAGGGCCTGGCGCGCCTCCTCGAGCTTCTCCATCAGGCGGCGATAGACGTCGCCCTCGCGCGTCTCCTCGGCCACCAGGTTCCACAGGTGGCAGACCTCGGTCTGGCCGATGCGGTGGATGCGGCCGAAGCGCTGCTCCAGGCGGTTCGGGTTCCAGGGCAGGTCGTAGTTCACCATCAAGTGGGCGCGCTGCAGGTTGATGCCCTCGCCGGCGGC
>DYIW01000039.1:0-7382 GCA_020723465.1 Phycisphaera mikurensis | reverse complement strand
CACCTGCACCTCGGGATCGTGCAGGAAGGTCTCTTGCGCCTTGCGCCGCTCCTCGCGGCCCATGCCGCCGTGGATCACGACCAGGGCCTGCGGCCGGCCGAGGAGCGAGCCGATGCGGCGCTCGAGGTAGGCGAGCGTGTCGCGGTGCTCGGTGAAAAGCACGAGCTTCTGGCGCGGCGAGGCCACGGGCCAGGGCAGGGGACCGGCGCCGTAGGGCGGGTCGCCTTCGTCGATCTGGCCCTGGAAGGCCGCCGGAGTGAAGATCTCGCCGAGCACGCGCGACAGCTCGCACCACTTGGTGTCCTGGCCGCTTTGGCGCACCGCGGCGGCGAGGCGCTCCAGGCGGTCGAGCGTCGCGATCTCCGCCTTCAGCTCGGTCAGGGTCGCGGCGGCCGTGGCCTGATCGAGGATCTGCTGCTCGGCGGCCTCGACCTCGTTCTCGGGCGCGTCCTCGAGGTCCTCGACGTCGTCGGCGTCGAGCACGCCTTCGGCGGGAAGCGCCGCGGCGGCGCCGCGCTGCAGCAGGTCCAGCTCGCGCAGGCGCTTCTCCAGGCGCTCGCGCCGGCGCCGGAGCGACTGGTAGATGGCCTCGGGCGACGAGGCGAGGCGGCGCTGCAGGATGGTAAGCGCGAAGCCAACCGTGCCGGCGCGCTTGTCGTTCTGCAGCGCTTCGGCGCGGTTGAACTCCTCGCGCACGTACTCGGTCACTTCCTTGTAGAGGCGCGCCTCGGCCGCGGAGAGCTTGTAGGGCACGGTGTAGGCGATGCGCTCGGGGAAGAGCGGCCGGCCGTCGAACTTGAGGAGGCTCTCCTTCACCATGCGGCGCATGAGGTCGGACACGTCCACCTGGTGCACGCCGTCCCGGAACCTGCCCTCGAAGCGGTCGCCGTCGAGCAGCGCCAGGAAGAGCTGGAAGTCCTCTTCCTTGCCGTTGTGCGGCGTGGCCGTCATCAGGAGGAAGTGGCGCGTAAGGCCGGAGAGGAGCTGGCCGAGGCGGTAGCGCTTGGTGTACTTGACCTCGCCCCCGAAGAAGGTGGCGGAGAGCTTGTGCGCCTCGTCGCAGACGATGAGGTCGTAGCGGCAGTCGGGGGCGCCGACCTTGTGCTGCACATCGTCGTTGCGCGAGAGCTTGTCGAGGCGCGCGATGGCCAGGTCGTTCTCCAGGAACCAGTTGCCGGTGCGCGCGGCCTCGAGCTTGTCGTTGGTCAGGATCTCGAAGGGCAGGTGAAAGCGGCGGTGCAGCTCGTCCTGCCACTGCTCGGCCAGCATGCCCGGGCAGACGATCAGGCAGCGGCGCAGGTCGCCGCGCGCGATCAGCTCCTTGATGAAGAGGCCGGCCATGATCGTCTTGCCGGAGCCCGGGTCGTCGGCCAGGAGGAAGCGCAGCGGCTGGCGCGGCAGCATGGCCTCGTACACGGCCGTGATCTGGTGCGGGAGCGGGTCCACGAGCGAGGTGTGGACCGCGAGCACCGGGTCGAAGAGGTGCGCCAGGCGGATGCGGTGCGCCTCGGACACGAGCCGGAACAACGCGCCGTCGCCGTCGAAGCTCCAGGGACGCCCGGCGGTGGCGATCTCGAGCCGCGCCTCGTCGTGGCGGTAGAGGACCTCTTCCCCCACGCGCCCCGTCGGCCCGCGGTAGACGAGCGTGAGCGCGTCGGAGCCGTGCCACTCGACGCTGACCACCGTGACCAGTCCGTCGGGCAGGATGCCGCGGACGACAGCGTCGGGTTGGAGATCCTCCAGCTTCACCTGATTCGTCGCTCCGGGTCTTTCCGCAACTCCACGTACGATCCCCGCGAACAGCTCCGCCACGCGGCTTCTGCGCGTCCGCCCGAGCGCTTCCTTCCGCCAGCAACCAGCAGCCTGTTCATCAACTCGTGCTCGGTCATCCCGGGCCGTCGGACCATCTCATCAGACGCGACCTTCGCGACCTTCAGGAATCCCGCGACCTCCAACCGCCAGAGGCCATCCTCCCTCACCGAAAGCACGAACGGATCGTAGCCATCCGGTAGACGATGGTGAGGCGCCGCGTTCGTCCAGGCCTCCGCAGTCGGCGCGTGCCACGAACTTCCCGGGGGATGAGGAGGGAAGTCCCTGGACGAGAGCGGTGAGGTCGGTAGACAAGGAAGCCGCACGCGATCAAGCTGCCGGACTCTCCGGGCCCCCAAACCGCCCGGAGCCAGGGCCCTCCTGAGCGTCACCCGCCACCACCGCCGAAGGCACCTCCCGCTCGCCCACTGCCACGCGCTGCGAGATGGACTCTGTCCTCAACCCGATTGCAAGGACCATGCCCACCGTCTCTCACCTCGTCACGACCCGCAAACATGCACGCGCACACTCGCCAGAGTCGCGCCCCCTCCATGTCAACAGCCCCAGTTTCGCCCGTGCGAGTCCCGCGCCGCGGTCTTCTTCACCTCCTTCACTCCCTGCAGAGCCCGCTGAAACCGGCATTCCCGACTCGCTGTCGCCTCACAGGCCCAGATCCAGCTCACAGCCGTTCTTCGATAGCAGCGGCCCGTGAATCGTGTACGAACACCATCGCTCACTTGCTCGACTCATTAGCTCCATGGGGCACTCGAATCCGAACCCGGCACGAAGACCCGTGCTTGGGTTCGCCGTAGATCTCTACGCCCCACACGGAGCCGCCATCTCTGACGCCGACCTCCGACCACTGCAGCCTTGCCGCAGGTAGGACCGCCAACCGGTAGACCCGCGACGTGCCAGGTTGGAGGTCACCATCCAGACTACCCTCAAGAGGGAAACCGTAATAGAAGGCGCCATCTGCGGCATGCACCTCAATCGGGCTCCCAAAGGCTGAATAACTCCCAATGGGCTCGATCGCCAGGTGGTTAGACGTGTTTCTGCACTCCATCTCGATCACATGCACGGGAAGATCTACCGACATTCCGTCGTACGGCAGGTGCTGCAGCACCATCCTGTGGTAGTCGTAAACGCTGCTGCTACGTCTAAGCGTCCTAATCCCTTGCGTGGCGCACAGAACGCGCACCGAAATGTACCCGACTGTCCTGCTCTCCCCGATCTCCACGGCACCGTTTACGAGCTCGGTCCACTTCGCGCTGGCATCTTCCTCCGCTTCCTGACTCGCTACCTCCCCGGCGGATCGCGAGATCTCCACGACCGCAAAGTCGGACAGGTCGAGATCCTCTCCTCGGGAGCTTGTGAAAGAAGCCGTGAAGACGATCTCGGATCCGATCGGAGCATCAATCGCCCTCTCGGTGTCGTACACGAACCAGCGACCCAGGTAGGTTTGGCGGAGCTCGGTGTCGGACTTCACGATGGCCCGGTCCGCAATGCTCCTGCCATGGAGCCGCCACCGAGCGCCCTCTTGGCCCCAGCTATCAACAGCGGCCCGTAATTCAGCGAGAGTGATCTGAGGAGAATCTTGCCCTGCCCCGAGAAGGCCCGCTCGCGCGGATTCCGGGGGGGCACACGCATGTTCCGGGGCTAGAGCACTAGCTACTTCTTCGAGCGCCTCGCCAATGGCGTCTAAGTTCCGTTTTTGCTCCTCTTTGTCTCGCTCTTCACGATCTCGCTCCTGGGGCGATAGGGAAGCCTGGCGGGCTCCTTCCCGCACACCAGCCACCAGTTCGGCGATAGCAGACGTGATTGGGGGGTGGAGAAAGCCGTAGCATCCCACGATGTCTACTGCAAGCCAGCAGAGCATTACAGTAACAGCAACCCGAAACCAGTTTCCCGACGCTGGAGCTTTCGGGTTTGCTGTTGACGAGCCCTCCGGCGCTACTTTCGAGGTGCGCCGTTCGATTTCCTCGGCGGCAATCCAGACGTCTGATCCATCTTGAGCCGCCCGAATGGACCCGTCATTGATCATCGCCCGCAGATCGGACTTCGTGATGCCTAGTTGTCTCGAGGCCTCATCAAGCGAGAGAAACCTACGTGCCATAGCTCAACCCTGTGTTCTCCGGAAACTCGAGCGCCTCGAATCCTAGACGCTTCCGTCCCACCCCGCTACGGTCGCCCCGATGACCACGAAGCTCATCTTCAACCCCGCCGCGCTGCCGTTGGCTCGCCTCGCCAGATCGTCCAGGCGACTCTGAGCCCGTTGGTGGTTGCCCAGATCACGGGTGACTTGTCGCGAAACGTGAACTTCGGCCACGAAGGCCCGTTGCCTCGGGAAACATGGCGGAGGAGGGGGGATTCGAACCCCCGAGGGCTTGCGCCCCAACGGTTTTCAAGACCGCCGCATTCGACCGCTCTGCCACCCCTCCGCGATGGGTCTATTCCGTTTGCCCGCCCACCTCGTCGAGGACCGCGTCCTCCACGAAGATGGGCGCCTTCTCGGCCACCGCGATCGCGATGGCGTCGCTCGGCCGGGAATCGATCACCACCTCCTCGCCCTCGTGGCGGAGGTGCAGCTTGGCGTAGAAGGTCGAGTCCTTCAGTTCGTCCACCACCACGCGCACCAGCTCGGCGCCCAGGCCGTGCAGGATGTTGCGCACCAGGTCGTGGGTCATGGGCCGCGGCGTCTCGACCTCCGTGATCTTGCGGTTGATCTCCACCGCCTCGAACACGCCGATGATGATCGGGAAGGTCCGCCCCTCGCCGCCCTTCTCCTTGAGGAAGATGACCTGCTGATCGCTGTTCTCGCGGATCAGGATGCGCGACAGCGCCATCTCGACCAGTGCCACCGCTCTTGGCCTCGCTCCGATCGGCCGCCGGCGAAGGGCCGGCGTGTTCCTTCGGCGCTCCGTATTGTCGCGCAGGGCCGCGGCCAGGATAATCGGAATCTCCGTTTTCTCCGGCCCGGGCCCTCGCCCGCGCGGCCCGCGCCGCCCCGGCAGCCCGGACCAAGAGCTCGCTGGAGCCGCCATGGCCCGTTCCGCGCACGTCCCGAGGCTGAAACCGCGCGAGGCCGACTCGCACAAGGGAACCTACGGCCGCGTGCTGATCGTGGCCGGCTCGCGCCAGATGCCGGGCGCGGCCGCGCTCGCCGCCCTGGGCGCGTTGCGCGGCGGCGCCGGCCTGGTCACGGTGGCGACGCCCGAATCGGCGCTGCCGCTCATCGCGCCGGCCGTGACCTGCGCCACCTACCTGCCGCTGCCCGAGTCGGCGCGCGGCTTCCTCGCCCCGGCCGCGCGCCGCCTCGTGCTCGAGCGCGCCGACGCAGCCGACGCCGTGGTGCTCGGGCCGGGCCTCGGCATGGAGCGCGGCACGGTTCTCACGGTGCGCAGGCTGGTAGCGGCCATCGAGGAGCCGCTCGTGCTCGACGCCGACGGGCTGAACGCCATCGCCGCCGAACCACAGGTCCTGCTGACGCGCTCCGCCCCCACCGTGCTCACGCCGCACCCGGGCGAACTCATGCGCCTCGACGGAGAGCCGCCCCCGCGCGGCCGCACCGAGCGCCGGCGCCGCGCCGAGCAGGCAGCCTCCCGCTTCCGCGCCGTCGTCTGCCTGAAGGGCCACGAGACCGTGGTGACCGACGGCCAGGCCACGTACGTGAACGACACCGGCAACCCGGGCATGGCGAGCGGCGGCACGGGTGACGTGCTCGCCGGCCTGACCGGCACCTTCCTCGCGCAGATGGACCGCCCGCTGGATGCCGCCATCGCCGCGGTGCGCCTCCACGGCCTGGCCGGCGACGTCGCCGCGCGCCGCCTGGGCCAGGCCGCGCTCATCGCCAGCGACCTCCTGGAAGCGCTCGGCGAGGCCTTCGCGCGCTACGCCGGAAAGCGGTGAAGCTCCGCGCGCTGCTCCTTCTGGCCGCGGCCTGCGGCGCGCTCTCCGCGCGCGGGCCCGCGGCCGGCCAGGAGCTCGCGCCCGCCGATCCCGCCGCCGCCTTCCTCGCCGCCGGCGGTGCAGAAGAACGCGAGCGCGCCCGGCGCGTGCTCATCGGCCGTGAAGAGGGCGCCGCCGAGGCCCTGCGCGCGGCCCTCGCCTCCCCTGACCCGCTCCTGCGTGAGACCGCACTTCTCACGCTGGCCGACCTGCCGCAGCTCGACCTCGAGGCGAGCCTCCTGGCCGCGCTCGCGGACCGAGACAGATCCGTGCGCGTCGCCGCGCTCAAGGCGCTCGCCGCGCGCGGCGCCTCCTCCCTGCATCCGGCGTTGCTCGTTGCCGCCCGCGCCGAGCACTGGGCGGAGCGCCGCGCCGCCGCCCTCGCCCTGGCACGCACCGGCGCCGCAGAGGCCGTGCCTCTGCTCTCTGCGCTCGCCGCCGACCCCGACCGCGACGTGTCCGAGGCCGCGCTCCGCGGCCTGCTCGTCGCGCACGCGGACGCGGCCTGCGACGCCCTGCGCGCTTCCTTCGACCCGGCGGACGCGGACCGTGGCGAGCGCATCCTCCTGCGTCTGGCGCGGCGCATGAACGACCAGGATCGCGCCTTCTTCGAGCAGGTGCTCGACCTGCCCGGCGACGAGCGCCTGCGCGTGCTCGCGGCCGCGGCGCTGGCCGCGCGCGGCGTCTGCCTGCTCGACGGGCCGCACCGCGCCTTCCTGCTGCAGGCCTGCGGCTCGAGCGATCCACGCATCGGCCGGCCGGCCGCCTTCGTCCTGGCGCGCGAGCGCGCCGCCGCGGGCGCCGCCCTGCTCGAGGCGCTGCCGGCCGCGGCGGCGCAGGAAGCGGAAGCGTGGGCGGATCTCGCCGTCGGCCTGCTCGGGCCGGCGGCACACGCGCCGCTCCTGGCCCTCGCCCGCGGCGACACGCCCGCCACGGACGAGGCGCGCACCGCGGCCGTGCACGCCCTGCGCCGCTTCCACACGGCCGAGACCGCGAACGACCTGCTCTGGGTCTACTCCCCGGAGCTGCCGCGCGCCCTGCGCGAGGAGTTGTGCGGCGCCTTCGAGGACCTGCCGCGCCACCCGGCCGCGCGCTCCGGGCTGCTGCAGGTCCTCGAGGACGGGGAGGGCAACCTGCGCCTGCGCGCCTTCCGCGTGCTCCTGCAGTACGGCGCCTCCGCGCCGGAGGAGGTCGCCTGGCTCCTGGAACGCGTGCTCGAGGAGAAGGTCGATTGGGTGCGCCAGCGCATGTGCCGCCTGCTCGCGGCCCACGCGCGCGGGGACGGCGCGCGCGCCTTCGCCGAGCGCATGATCGAGGCGCTCGGCGCGCCCGAGCCCTTCCGCTCGGACGCGCGCGACGCCCTCGAGAACCTGACGCAGGGCGCGCTCAAGCGCGCAGCGGCGCAGGCGGTGCTGGCGCGCGCGGGCGAGGACCTCGACTTCCCGACGCTGCGCCTGCTGACGCGCCTCGAGGGGGAGGAAGCGGATGCGGCCGTGGCGGGCGGCCTGGAGCGCGCCCTGGCGCAAGGCGACGCCGACCTGGCCGTGCGCCTGCTCGTGGCGCTGCGCGCGGGCGGCGGCCCGGGCACCGCGGGCGCGCTGCGCCGCGCCCTGGAGAGCGACGCCGCG
>DYIW01000038.1 GCA_020723465.1 Phycisphaera mikurensis | reverse complement strand
GGCCGCGGCGGATGGCTCCCACGCGGCCGTCCATCATGTCCGAGGGCGCGACCACGTCGCAGCCGGCCTCGGCGTAGGCGAGCGCGGCCGCGGTCAGGCGCGCCAGCGTCGGGTCGTTCAGCACTGCGCCGCCTTCGACGATGCCGCAATGGCCGTGGTCCGTGTACTCGCACAGGCAGACGTCGGCCAGGACCAAGAGGTCGGGCAGCTCGCGCTTGAGGGCGCGGATCGCCTCGGGCACCGGGCCGCGCGGATCGTCGGCGCCGCTGCCGCGCGCGTCCTTCGCTGGCGGCAGGCCGAAGAGGATGACACCGGGCACGCCGAGGGCGTGCGCCTCGCGCGCGTCCTCCACCAGCCGGTCGACGGTCTGGCGGTGGATGCCGGGCATCGAGGGCACTTCCTGGCGCACACCGGCGCCGGGCATGACGAACATGGGGTAGATGAAGCGATCGGCCGTGAGGCGCGTCTCGCGCACCAGGCGGCGCGCCGTCTCGCTGCGCCGCAGGCGCCGCAGGCGCCGTTCCGGAAAACCCACAACCGTTCCTTTCCGCGAGGAGTTCAGGCCCTCGCTTCTGCCAGTCTGAGCGCCGCCTCGCACAGCCCCGCGTCGGAGTGGGCGGTCGCGCGCGCGCCCGCGGCCACGCCGGCTCGCGCCAGGGCAGCGGCCGCTGTCTCGCCGAGCACCGCCACGCCGGCCTGCGCCAGGCAGGCGCGGGCACGCTCCGCGCCCACGGCGGCGAGCAGGGCCTCGACCGCCGAGCCCGAAGCGAAGGTGACGACGTCGATGGCGCCGCCGAGAAGTGCCTCCTCCAGTCTAGCGGCCTGGACGGGCGGGGCGGGCAGCGTGCGGTACGCCACCACTTCCTCGACGCGCGCCCCGGCGGCCGCCAGCGCCTCCGGGAGCACGCGCCGCGCGCGGTCTCCCAGCGGCAGGAGGACGCGGGCCGATGCCAGAGCGAGGCGCCCGGCGAGCAGCGCAACGAGTTCGGCCGCGCCCGAGCGCGCCGGCGCCAGGGCGCCCGGCACGCCGCGCTCCGCCAGCGCCGCGGCGGTCCCTTCCCCCACCGCCGCCACGAGCGGCCGCGCCAGGGCGCGCGCCGGTGCGCGCCCGCCGCGCTCGAGCTCGTCCAGCACGCAGCGCACCGCGTTGGCGCTGCTGAACACGACGAGGTCGAAGTCGTCGAGCCGCTGGAGCGCCGCCTTCAGGCGCGCGGCGTCCGGCGGTCCCTCGATGACGATGAGCGGCAAGAGCAGGGCCTCGGCGCCGGCGGCCGCGATGAGCCGCGCCAGGGACGCGGCTTGGCCGCCCGGCCGCGTGACCGCGATGACCGGCCGCCGCCCCGTCACGGCGCGGGCTCCGCGCCGAGCAGGTCGAGCAGGCGCGCGGCCACGTCGGCTCCCATGCGCCGCGCGTCCGCGCGCGTGCCCTCGTCCATGGCCTCGGCCCAGCGCGAGCCGCCGGCCGCGAAGAGCACGGCGCGCAGGCGGAGCGCCTCGCCCTCCACCACCGCGCAGGCGCCCAGCGGCAAGGAACAGCCGCCGCCCACGCCCACGAGCACGGCCCGCTCCGCCTCGACCGCGGCGCGCGCGGCCGGGTCCTCGAGCAGGCCGGCGATCCAGTCCGCGGCCGCGCCCGCGCGCATCTCGAGGCCGAGAGCGCCCTGGCCCGGAGCGGGCAGGAACTGCTCTGCCGGGAGAAGCTCGGCCGCCTCGTCCAGGCGGCCGAGGCGCTGCAGGCCGGCCGCGGCCAGGATCAGGCCTTCGCACTCGCCGTCTCGCAGCTTGGAGACCCTGGTCTCGACGTTGCCGCGGATCGGCACGATCTCGAGGTCGGGGCGGATGCGCCGGAGCTGCGAGGCGCGCCGCGGCGAGCTCGTGGCCACGCGCGCCCCGCGTGGCAGGTCCGCGAGACGCGGGCCGCGCGAGAGAAAGGCGTCCCGCGGGTCGGCGCGCTCGGGCACGGCCGCCAGCGTCAGGCCGTCCAACAGCTCCGTGGGCAGGTCCTTGAGCGAATGCACCGCCAGGTCGATGCGCTCCTCCTGCAAGGCCGCTTCCAGGGCGCCGGAGAAGAGCCCCTTGGACAGCTTCTCGCCGGGCACCGGGGCGTGCTGCTGCAAGCGGTCGCCCTCGGTGCGGACGAGCCGCGTCTCCACCTCGAGAGCGGGCGCCGCGCGCTGCAGGAGCGCGCGCACCGCGGCGCACTGGGCCTGCGCCAGGGAGCTGGCGCGCGTGCCGAGCACGAGGCGGCGCGGGATCAAGGCGCGTCCCCCCTGCCACCGTCCTGCAGGTCGAAGAGCTCGCGCACCAGGCGCGCCATCTCGTCGAGGCGCTCGCCGCCCTGGCGCAGGCGGATGGTGGGCGCCTGCAGGAGCTTGTCCACGAGGCTGCGCGAGAACACCTCGACCGCGCCGCGGTACTCCTCGGGCAGGCGCGGCAGGGTGCGGTCCAGCTCCCGGCCCAGAATCTCGTCGAAGCGCTGATGCAGCGCGCGCAGCAGGGGCCCGAGGCTGCGCGCCGAGCTCCACCACTCGCGGAAGACCGCGATCTCCTGGGCGACGAACCGCTCGACCTTGGGCACCTCGCGCTGCCGGCGCCGGCGCGTCGCCTCTTCCAGGCTCTGCAGGTCGTCCAGGTCGTAGAGGAACACGTCCGCCAGGCCGGCGACGCGCGGATCGACGTTGCGCGGCACGCCCACGTCGATGATCAGAAGCTGGCGCACGCGCCGCGCCGGCAGCGCGCCCTGCACCTCGTCCACGCCGAGGACGAAGCGACCGTCCAGCGGCGCGGCGGCCGTGAGGATGACATCGGCCTCGGCCAGGCTCTGCCGCGCGTCCTCGAAGGGCAGGGCCTGGCCGCCCAGGCGCTCCGCCAGCGCCCGCGCCCGCTCCTCGCCGCGGCCGCTGATGAGCAGCCGTTTGACGCGCCGCTCGACCAGCGTCTTGGCGATGGTCGCCGCCGTGTCGCCGGCGCCGAGCAGCAGCACGGTGGAACGACTCAGGTCCTCGAACACCTTGCCGGCCAGCTCCACCGCGACCGAACCGACGGAGGCCGCGCCGCAGGAGATCTCGGTGAGGGTGTGCGCCTTCTTGGCCACGCGGAAGGACGCGGGAAAGAGGCGGCGGAAGACCGGCCCCACCTGGCCCGCGGCCACGGCCTCCTCGTAGGCATGGCGCACCTGGCCGAGGATCTGCGTCTCGCCCAGGACCATCGAGTCGAGGCCGGCGGAGACGGAGAGCACGTGCGCCAGGGCCTCGTGCCCCTCGAGTAGGCGGAAGAAGCCGCGCGGATCCGCGCCGTTCCCGGCCGGGCTCTCGTCGATCAGCGCCATCCCCGGCAGCGCTTCGTCCTGGCCCGGAGCGGCCGCGGCGAAGACCTCGGTGCGGTTGCAGGTCGAGAGGACCACCGCCTCGCGCACGGGCGCGAGCGCGAGCACGCGCCGCGCCACCTCGCTGCGCCCTTCCGCGCCCAGGGCGAAGCGCTCGCGCACCTCCACGGGCGCGGTGCGATGCGTGACGCCGGCCACCGCGATCCCGGTCATGAATCGCTCCCGAAGGGATGCCCGGTCTCGCCGACCAGCATGAGCGCGAGGATGACGACCATGCCGGCGAGCGGCACCCACATCACGCGGATACCGGTCCAGTGCAGGAACCAGCGGCAGGCCTTCTCCGCCGCGAACAGCAGCCACAGCAGCAGCGAGCGCTGCACCAGCGCGTCGCCGAGCGGCAGCCCGCCCCGCGCCTCGGCCAGCAGGTGCGCTCCCACGAGCAGCCCGAGCGTGAGCGCGAGCAGGCCGACCGAGTTGGCGGTCTTGGAGCCCGCCTCCAGCCGCCAGAGCGAGGGCAGGCGCGTGAACCAGAAGCCGAGGCGCCGGCGGCGGATGATGCGGTAGAGAAAGACGTAGAGCAGGCTGTAGACCGCGCCCGCGGCGAAGGCGGCGCAGGCCAGCAGGATCAGTCCGCCGTGGATCTCCGCCAGGGCCCGCGCGCCCTCCGGCAGCTCCACACCGCGGCCCGCGGGCGACACCAGCAGCCCGGCGGCGTCGAAGGCCAGGATCAGGCCAAGGAGCGCCACGGCGCGCACGCGCGCCGAGCCGTCCAGGCGCACCGTGCAGCAGAGATGCAGCGCCAGGAACAAGGACACCATCCCCATGCCCGAGCCGGCGGTCGAGAGCGGGCACAGACCCGGTTCGAGCAGCACGGCCACGCGCGCCACGACTCCCAGGCCAGTGAGCACGATGACCACGCCGCGCAGCGGCCGCAGTCCCTGCCACAGATCGAACGCGGCCGCCACGGCGGCGGCCGCGTAGAGGGCGGTGGGCAGGTAGGAGACCCAGGGCTCGATCACGAGGCGCTTTCAGCAGGCGGCAAGCCGAAGGAAACGCCCCATCCTGAACGATCGCGTCCGGGAAGTCCACTTCTCGGGCGCGCGGGCCCGGGACGGACGAGCAGTGTGCGCGAGTCGCGTGCGAGGCGGCGTCAGACCGTATCGACCAGCGCCCTCACGGCGCGCTCCTGGTCAGGGAAGAGCGCCAGGAACTTGTCCAGGCGCATCATGCGCAGCACCTTCATCACGAACGGGCAGGCGCCGACGATCGCCAAGACGCCGCCTTCGGCCACCACCTGATGATGCGCCGCGATGAGCAGTCCGACTCCGCAGGAATCGATGAGCCCGACCTTCTCCAGGTTGAGGAGGAAGGTGCGGTGTCCGTCCGCGAGCTGCTCCCCGAGCAGCTTCTTCACCCTCTCCTTGAGGCCGTCGGCGACGTCGTAGTTCAGGAACTGGTCCCCCAGGTCGATCTGCAGGGCGGCGCCGCTCGCCACCGAGCGCGTCCTGAGGCTCGTCCCCAGCGACGACTGCGATGTCATACACCCTCCGGCAACGCATGCCCCGCGGCCCGTGGCCGCACTGGCGCACGCCCCGTTCCGGGAGCGCGGCCAACGGCTTCTTTCGTCCAGACGGGCCGTTGAATCTGAGGGGGAATCCGCCGTTTTCCCGAGCGCCGGCGGCCGGGCGCGCGTCACAGCTCGCCGTCCGCCTCCTCGATCGGCACCTTCATCTTGCGGAAGATCTCGCGCGTGCGCGCCTGCAGGAAGGCCTTGACCTCGCCGGTGGTGGCAAACGACAGGGCGCGCCGCGCCGTCGCTTCCGCCTCCTTGACGGTGACCGCGCGGATCAGGCGGCCGACGCCGGTGACGTAGTGACGCGCCATGGAGAAGCGGCGCAATCCCATGCCGAGGAGCGCCAGGGTGCAGTAGAAGCTGCCCGCCATCTCGCCGCAGAGCGACAGCGGCTTGCCGGCGCTGCTGGCCGCGCGGATGATCATGTTCACGGTGCGCAGCACGCTCGGGTTGAGCGGCTGGGAGAGAGCGGCCACTCGCGCGTTGTTGCGGTCGGCCGCCAGCAGGTACTGGATCAGATCGTTCGAGCCGATGGAGGCGAAGTCCACCTCGCGCAGCAGCGTGTCGATGGACACCGCGGCCGCCGGCACCTCGATCATCACGCCGAGCGGCACCTTGTCCGGAACCTTGACGCCGCGGCGCACCAGGTCGAGGCGCACGTCCCGCACCAGGGCGCCGGCGCGCCGCACCTCCTCCACCGTGGTGATCATCGGCAGCATGATGCGCACCTTCCCGTGCGCCGCGGCGCGCAAAAGCGCGCGCACCTGGGCGATGAACAGGTCCGGCCACTCGTCGCTGATGCGGTAGCCGCGCCAGCCGAGCGCCGGGTTGTCCTCGTCCAGCACGCGGAAGTAGGGCAGGCGCTTGTCACCGCCGATGTCGATGGTGCGGAACACGACCTCGCGATCGCCGGCGCGCCGCAGGACCATCTGATAGACCTCGAACTGCTCGTCCTCCGAGGGGAAGGTGTCCCGGCCCATGTAGATGAACTCGGTGCGGTACAGGCCGATGCCGGCGATGCCGCCCAGGTCCTCGGGGATGACGTCCCCCGGGTTCTCCACGTTGACCAGGATGTCCACCTTGGTGCCGTCGCGCGTGATGGCGGGCAAAGCCGGCCCCGAGGCCAGCGCCACGCGCATGCGGTCGAACAGGGCGGCGCGGCTGCGGTAGCGCTCGATCGTCTGCGCCGCCGGGTTGAGGACGACGCTGCCCTCGCGCCCGTCGACGATGGCCATGGTGCCGCCGCGCGCGATCAGGTCGCGGGTCTCGCGCACGCCCGAGACCGCCGGGATGCCGAGGGCGCGCGCCAGGATGGCGGCGTGCGACGCCTTGCCGCCCGTCTCGGTGACGATGCCGGCCAGGCGGTTGCTGTCCAGGTGCGCCGCGTCCGAGGGGTAGAGCTCCCGCGTCACCAGGATGTAGCGCACCGACGGCGCCTCGCTCTCGGGCGCCTCCTGGCGCTTGAGGTTGTGCAGGATGCGCCGCCCGACGTCCTTCAAGTCGATCGCCCGGTCGCGCGCCAACGGGTCCTCGAGGCGCGAGAAGGCGACGCTGTAGCGCTGGATGACGGTCGAGACCGCGGCCTCGGCATTGACGCGCACCTCGCGGATCTCCTTCTCGACCTGCTGCTGCAGGGCCGGGTCCTCGAGCACCTGCAGATGGACGAGGAAGATGCGCGCGTCCTCCTCGCCGACCTTGGCCACCGCCTGCTGGCGGATGCGCGCCAGCTCCTCGCGCGCGGCGGCGATGGCGCGGCCGAGGCGCAGGAGCTCCTCGGGCACGGCCGACGGCGGCACCTGGTAGGCGGGAGCGTCGAAGGGGAAGGCCTCCGGCATGGGGAAGACTGGCCCCATGCCGATCCCGGTGGAGATCGGGATGCCCTTCAGCACCTTCTCGGCGTAGCCGCCCTGCACCGGCCTGGTCATGGCGCGCTCAGCCGAGTCTCTGCGCGAGCGTCTCGGCCAGGGTGCCCGCGCTGACGCGGACCTGCTCCATGGAATCGCGCTCGCGCAGCGTCACGGAGCCGTTCTGCAGGGTCTCGCCGTCGATGGTCACGCAGAAGGGCGTGCCGATTTCGTCCTGCCGGCGGTAGCGGCGCCCCACCGCGCCCGACTCGTCGTAGAAGACCGGGAAGCGGCGGCGCAGCTCGTGCTCGATGGCCTGCGCCCGCTCCGGCATGCCCTCCTTGCGCACCAGCGGGAAGACCGCGACTTTGATCGGAGCGAGGCGCGGGTGCAGGCGCAGCACCGTGCGCGTCTCCCCGGCGACCTGCTCCTCGCCGTAGGCATCCACCAGGAAGGCCAGGGCGGCGCGGTCCACCCCCGCCGCCGGTTCGATGACGAAGGGGTGGTAGTGGCTCTTGGTGGCGTCGTCGAAGAACATCATCTCCCGGCCGGAGTGCTGCTCGTGCTGCTTCAGGTCGAAGTCGGTGCGCGAGGCGATGCCCTCGAGCTCGCTCCAGCCGAAGGGGAAGTCGTACTCCACGTCCACGCAGGCGTTGGCGTAGTGGGCCAGCTCGGTCTGGGCGTGCGGGCGCAGGCGCAGCTTCTCCGGGCGGATGCCGAGGTCCGCGTACCAGCGGAAGCGCTCGTCGCGCCAGTACTCGAACCACTTCTGCCAGTCCGCGGGCGGGACGAAGTACTCCATCTCCATCTGCTCGAACTCCCGCGTGCGGAAGATGAAGTTGCCCGGGGTGATCTCGTTGCGGAAGGACTTGCCGATCTGGGCGATGCCGAACGGCGGCTTCTTGCGCGAGCAGTTCAGCACGTTGATGAAGTTGATGAAGATGCCCTGGGCGGTCTCGGGGCGCAGGTAGGCGACGGACGCGGAGTCCTCGACCGGCCCGACGTGCGTCTTGAACATCAGGTTGAACTGGCGCGAATCGGTGAACAGGCCGGCGTCGCGGCAGCGCGAGGCCTTGCGCCCGGGGTAGGCCTTGCTGCCGCACGCGGCCTTCTCCAGGTCATCCGCGCGGAAGCGCGCCTTGCACTCGCGGCAGTCGACCAGAGGGTCGGAGAAGCCCGTGACGTGGCCGGAGGCGTTCCATACCTGCGGGTGCTGCAGGATGGCGGAGTCGAGGCCGACGATGTCGTCGCGGCCGTGCACCAGGCTGCTCCACCACGCCTCCTTGATGTTCCGCTTCAGCTCCACTCCCAGCGGGCCGTAGTCCCAGCAGGAAGCCTGCCCCCCGTAGATCTCGCTCGCGGGAAACACGAACCCCCGGCGCTTGCACAGGGAGACGATCTTGTCCATGGCGTCGGGCGCGGGCATCCAGGTCCTCCGTCGCTGCGGCCGCCTCGGCGGCACGTGGCGAGACTATACGCCTCGCCACCGGGGCTCGCGACTGCGGCCCGCCCGAGAATCGACCGCTCCCGCGAACCGCGCCGCGGGAGCGCTCTGGTCCGCGACCGTTCGCGGCCGTCGAGCCCGGGCCCCTGACTCCGTACCTCAGCCTTCCTCAGCCCGCCTGGCCGGACCGGAGGCTCATGCGCGCCCTCGGCTGCCGGCCCACGTCAGCTCTCGACCGTCTGGCAAACCGGATCATCAGGGCTGACCGCGAACGTCTTGTCGACCAGCGCCGCCGCGATCACCACGAGCGCCAGGCCGATGCCCCCTCCCACGGCGAGACTCCAAGCCCGCACCCTGCTCGTGCTCGGGTTGCAAAGCAAGTCCAGGAAGCGCCGCTCCGCCGCAGAAAGCTCCTCACGGTTCATGTCGCCTCCACCTCCGCAAGAGAGCAGCCTTTACCGCACAGGCACACCTCACCCACGGCACAACCACCAGCCCTGCCCGACCTGCTCCTGCCCCCTCTACTCCACCGCGAACTCCTCGCTATCGACGTACGCCACCGCCCTGCGCCCAAGGAAGCTGATCACCTTGCCGCTCACCAGCCCGGCGACGGCGGCGACGACGACCGTGACCAGCACGCCAGCAAGCTGAGCCGCCGGATCGATCCCGGACACGAAGACGATCGCCGCCAGGCCGCCTGCGAGGCCCGGCAGGCCATGCAGGTAGAACACGCCGCAGGTGTCCACCTTCTTGGTGAGGCCAGTCAGTCTGGCCTGGATCTCCGCGAAACCGACCGTCGAGATCACACCCGCGAGCATCCCGATGCCGAAAGCCGCAGCGCTGCCGGCGGCGTCACAACTCGAACCGATCGCCACACCACCGGCCAGGGCCGCGTTGGCCATGTCCGCCGCCGACACCTTCCCCCTCAGCTTCACGGACGCGAAGTAGGTCGCGAGAGTCGAGCCGCACAGAGCCAGGACCACGGCCACCGCCGTCCGGGGCACGTCGGCCGGGGCGACCAGCGCCGCACAGAAGCTCGGCCAGAAGACCCAGAGGGCCATGCTGCCCAGCAGGGAAAAGCGGTCGCTCGTGTCATCGCTCTCCACGGGCGTTTCATACTCCCGCCGTGTGGTCATCGATGCAGCCACCCCCAGGCCGAAGATCGCGCCGAACGCGTGAATCACGATCGAGCCGCCGGTGTCCACCACCTTCCCGGTAATCAGGCCCAGGCCGCCATTGATGACGATCCACTCATTGAGCGCGTAGGCCGGCACGAAGAGGATCGCGAGCAGCAGGTACTGCTTCATCTTGAGTCGACCCAGCACGGCGCCCGCGCAGATCAGCAGGCTCGCGGCGGCGAACTCGGCCAGAATGAGCCTGTCGATGGTCGCAACGGCGGTGTCGCCGCCGGTGACGCTGTCCTTCAGCAGATACAAGGGAAGCGCCATGCTGACCAGCAGGTAGGTCGCGGTGAGGGCCGAGCGGCCGTACTTCCTGACGAAGACCATCAGGAAGCCGAAGCCGATCAGCAGCATCGCCATGATGTGGATGCACCGTTCGTACTTCTGAACGTCGACCAGCGCGGCCAACTCGCCGCCGAGCGCCTCTCCAGCGCACGCGACTCCGGACATCGCGAGCACCAGCGCGGCGACCAACGAACCCGTCCCACGGAACCTCATGTGATCTCCAGTCCTGCTCTCATTCTCGACCATCGCCTCAGCCAGGCGCGTCCTCCAGCCCTCGCCCCGGCCAAGCGCAGGGAAAAAGCGCGCCGACCATACGCTCTTTCACGCAGGATGCACCAACCGATCGTGGATTCCCGACCTCCCTCGGCGGCGGCCCTTCGGCGCCGCCTGCGGCGAGCCCTACCAGGCCGCCGTTCACTCTGTCATCGTCGAGCCTCAGGCTCCCGGGTGCGACTCGGTTCCCTTCTGCCTCCTGCACCCGAACAATCCGTCGACGCTCCAGCACCCCCCACCATGTGCCGCGAGGAACAAGAAGATGAAGCACAGCAGCACGGCCGGCTCGCCGTGGTTCTGGATCGGCCAGAAGCCACTTGGCTGGTGGAACTGAAAATAGGCCACTGCCATTTCCCCCGACAAGATGAAGGCCACCGGCCTCGTGAGGACACCAAGCAGGATTGCCGCGCCGCCGTAGAACTCGAGCACGCCGCCGATCCACATCTGGGACATCATCGCCGGGTGGCCGCCATGCTCGACGGGGACGCCGCCGAACCAGTCGAGGAGCTTCATGCCTCCGGCCTGGAGGAACAGCAGACCGGCGACCACGCGCAGCAGGAACAACGTCACCAACCTCGCCCGATCCAGGTTCATGAGGGATCCTCCCTGAGAAACGCTTCGGTTCAGGTACATGGACCAGAGGTTGTCCAATCCGCGCGCGCCGCGAGTTCACGCGCGCGCGTCCGTCGCCGTTCGATCCGGCCTCGGAACGACTTGCCGGAAGATGCTCGCGAGAACGAATAGCACTGGAATCGACCGGAAGAGTAGCCGGCCTGCCGGCGCCCTGCGGAGGCAGGTGCGTCCTGATCGCGCGGCGCTCATCCATCGCACGGTAGCCTTCCCCCGCTGCCGGCAATCGACGGCTATAGGTTCCGCAGGGCGTCCGGCCGCACGCGCCGCCACCTGGAAGCCTGCTCCGCGCGGCACGACATTCCGGTAACATGCTGGTTTCGCTGCGCTCGTTTCCCCGGCAAGGAGCCGCCAGGCGCGCAGGCCTGCCCTGGCCGCGCCGCACGCGCTGAAGTGAACATGGACGCCACGGTCACCCGGCTCACGGCCATCGCCGACAAGGTCCTCGCCGGCGAGCGGCTCGCCGCCGAGGAGGGGCTCCTGCTGCACGAGCGCGCGGACCTCGCCCTGCTCGGCCTGCTCGCCGACGCGGTGCGCCGCCGCCTGCACCCCGAGCCCATGGTGACCTACATCGTCGACCGCAACATCAACCCGACGAACGTGTGCGTCACCGACTGCTCGTTCTGCGCCTTCTACCGCCGCCCGCTCTCCCCCGAGGCGTACGTCCTGCCGCGCGCCGAGATCTACCGCAAGATCGACGAGCTGATCGCGCTGGGCGGCGTGCTCGTGCTCATGCAGGGCGGCCACCACCCGCACCTCCGGACCGACTGGTTCTGCACCCTGCTCGCCGACCTGAAGGAGCGCTACCCGCGCCTCCACCTGCACGCCCTGTCGCCGCCCGAGATCCACCACCTCGCGCGCCTGGAGCGCCGCCCGCCGGCCGAGGTCATCGCACGCCTCAAGGAGGCCGGGCTCGACTCCATCCCCGGCGGCGGCGCCGAGATCCTGGTGGACCGCGTGCGCCGCCTCATCTCGCCGAAGAAGGCCACCAGCGACGAATGGCTCGAGGTCTCGCGCCAGGCCCACCTGCAGGGCGTGAAGACCACCGCGACCATGATGTTCGGCCACGTGGAGCGCCCGGAAGAGCGGATCGAGCACCTGCTGCGCCTGCGCGCCCTGCAGGACGAAACCGGCGGCTTCACCGCCTTCGCCTGCTGGAACTTCCAGAACGACGCCGGTGTGCGGCTCGTGGCGCAGAAGACCTCGCCCGCGGTCTACTTGCGCGTGCTCGCGCTCGCGCGCCTGCTGCTCGACAACATCCCCAACATCCAGGCCTCGTTCGTCACTCAGGGCGCGGACGGCGCGCAGCTCTCGCTGCGCTTCGGCGCCAATGACTTCGGCGGCGGCATGATGGAAGAGAACGTGGTCTCCGCGGCCGGCACGCACGAGCTCCTGCGCCTCGAGGAGATCGAGCGCCAGATCGAGGCGGCCGGTTTCGCACCGCGGCGCCGCGACTTCTACTACAACATCATCGACGCGCGCGGCCCGCTTGCGGCGCAGGGCGCGGGAGCGCCGCCGTGATCGAGGAGCTGGTCCAGCGGCGCGCCGGGCCCGCGGGCCTGGCCGACGTGGCGGCGAGGGCGCTCGCGGGCGAACGGCTCGACGCCCAGGACGGCGCGCGCCTGTTCGCCGCCGAGGACCTCTCCCTGGTCGCCGCCCTGGCCGGCACGCTGCGCCGCCGCCGCCACGGCGACCGCGCCTTCTTCAACGTCAACCAGCACTTGAACTACACCAACATCTGCCGCAGCCGCTGCCGGTTCTGCGCCTTCCATCGCCTGGAGGGGCAGGCCGGGGCGTACTGCCTGACGCCGGAGCAGGCGGCGGACGAGGTCAGACGGCGCCTCGCCGAGCCCATCACCGAGGTGCACATGGTGGGCGGGGTCCACCCCTCGCTCCCGTACGGCTACTACCTCGACCTGCTGCGCGCGGTCAAGGCGGCGCGGCCCGGGGTGCACCTCAAGGCCTTCACCATGGTCGAGATCGACGAGATGGTGCGCCTGGCGGGCAAGACTCCGGCCGAGGTGTACGCCGAGCTCAAGGAGGCCGGCCTGGATTCCCTGCCGGGCGGCGGCGCCGAGATCTTCGCCGCGCGCGTGCGCCGCGAGCTGTTCCCGCGCAAGATCGGCGCCGAGCGCTGGCTGGAGCTGGCCCGCGCCGCGCACGCGGCCGGGCTCAGGACGAACTGCACCATGCTCTACGGCCACATCGAGACGCCGGCGGAGCGCGTCGACCACCTCCTGCGCCTGCGCGCCCTGCAGGATGAGACGGGCGGCTTCCAGACCTTCGTGCCGCTCGCCTTCCATCCCGAGAACACGGCCCTTGCCCACCTCAAAGGCCCGACCGCCCACGACTCCCTCCGAATCGTCGCCGTGGCGCGCCTGCTGCTCGACAACATTCCGCACATCAAGGCCTACTGGGTGATGCTCGGCATACCGGCGGCGCAGGCGGCGCTCTCCTGCGGCGCCGACGACCTCGACGGCACGCTCGTCGAGGAGCGCATCGGTCACGACGCTGGCGCCGCCACGCCGCGCGCGCTCGCGCGCGCCGAGCTGGTGCGCCTCATCGCCGAGGCTGGCTTCCAGGCGGTCGAGCGCGACACGCTCTACAACGTCGTGCGGGTCGAGGAGCCGCGGGCATGAAGCGCCTGCTCGCACGGCTGTTGCTCCTCTTGCTCGCCGCGGCCGCCGCCGTCAAGGCCGGCGACCTGCTGGTCGGCTGGATCGATCCCTGCGGCATCTCCCACTTCCAGCACAAGCGGGAGTTCGAGCAGCGCAGCCTGCGCATTTGCCGTGTCTCCGACACGTCCGCCATGCCCGAGCTCATCCCGGGCGTCACCACCGTGGCCGGCTGCCGCTACGCCGCCAACGCCCTCGGCTTCCGCGACGAGGAAACGACGGCCGCCAGGCCGCCAGGCACGGTCCGCATCGTCGTGCTCGGCGACTCGGTCACCTTCGGCTGGGGCGTCGAGGTCGAACAGCGCTTCACCGACATCGTCGAGGCGCGGCTCGCGGCGCGCGCCGAGAGCGGCCCGCGCCCGCAGATCCTCAACCTCGCTCTGCCCGGCTACGAGGCGACCCACCAGTACCTCGTCTTCGAGCGCAAGGCGCTGGCGCTGCAGCCGGACGTCGTGCTGTTCATCTTCAACTTCAACGACGTGCAGTTCCTCGAGGACGAGAGCTTCCTGCTGCAGCGCGGCTTCGCCGGGCGGCTCGAGGAGCGCGGCATCCTGGCGCGCTGGCTGGCCGGGCTGCTCGTGCGGCGCCGCGTCTCCTCGCTGCTGCACGCGCTCGTGCCGCACCTCACCGACTTCTCGGCTTACGTCAGCATCTACGCGCTCCTGCCCGGCGACGACGCCACCCTGCGCGAGATCTACGCCGGCATGCGGGACGGCATCGAGATCGCTGCCGGCCTCTACCAGAAGGCGGCGCGCCAGGGCGAGCAGCAGGGGATCCGCGTCGCCGTGCTCGACCTCTACGACTTCGCGCCGATCGCCGAGGAGTGCCGCGCGCGCGGCGTGCCCTACGCCAGCATGTGCTTCCCGGGCTTCACCAGCGATCTCGGCCTGCGCAACAGCCCCTCCGACCCCCACCCCAACGCGCGCTGCCACCAGCTCTTGGCCGAGCGCTTCGAGCGCGCCCTGGAGGAGCTGTGCCTGCTGCCCGAGGCGCCGCGATGAAGCCGCTGCGCGTCGCCGCCGTGCCCTACCTGAACGCTCGGCCGCTGGTCGACGGCCTGCGGGACGCCGCCGGCGTGGTCTACAGCGAGGCGGTCCCGGCGCGCCTGGCGCACCTGCTCGCGGCCGGGAAGGTGGACGTGGCCCTGGTCTCGTCGATCGAGGCGGGCCGCTGCCCGGAGCGCATTCTCGCCGACCTGTGCATCGCCAGCCGCGGGCCGGTCTGGAGCGTGCAGCTCCTCGGCGCGCGCGATCCGCGTGCCGCGACGAGCGTGGCGCTCGACGGCGCCAGCCTCACGGCCGCCGCTCTCACGCGCGCCTACTACGCCCGCATCCTGGGACGGAGCGACGTCGCCTTCCGCGCCGCTCCTCCCGCGCCCGATCCGGCGGCAAGCGGCGCCGACGCCACCCTGGTCATCGGCGACGCGGCGCTGCGCCTGAGAGAGAGCGCCTTCGCCCGCGTCGACCTCGGAGCGGCCTGGACCGCCGCCACCTCTCTGCCCTTCGTCTGGGCGGTCTGGCTGCTCGCGCCCGGCGCGGACGCGGGTGCGGCGCGCGCGCTCCTGGTCGAGGCGCGGGAGCGCGGCCTCAAGCGCCTCGACGAACACGCCCGCGCCGCCGCCGCGACCTGCGGCGTGCCGGAAGAGGTCGCCCGCGACTACCTCGCGCGCATCGTCTACTACCGCCTCGGGGGCGCAGAGCGCGCCGGCCTCGAACTGTTCTGGCGCATGAGCGGCGAGGTACTGTGACGGCTGACGGCTGACCGCTGATCGCTAGACTCCTCCCTCCATGAGCCCAGCCACGAAGACGCCCGCGCCCGCGGCGACCAGCGACCGCCAGCGCGAGGCCGCCGCCTACGAGATGGCGGCGCGCCAGCGCGAGATCTCCGTCTCCGAGTTCTTCACCAAGAACCGCCACCTGCTCGGCTTCGACAACCCGAAGAAGGCCCTGCTCACCGCGGTCAAGGAGGCGGTGGACAACAGCCTGGACGCCACCGAGGAGGCCGGCGTCGCGGCCGACATCGCGGTCAGCCTCAAGCCCGTTCCCGGCTGCGAGGACCGTTTCGTCATGGCCGTCCAGGACAACGGCCCGGGCATCGTCGCCAAGCAGATGCCGAGCGTGTTCGGCCGCCTGCTCTACGGCTCCAAGTTCCACCGCCTGCGCCAGGCGCGCGGCCAGCAGGGCATCGGCATCTCCGCGGCCGCGCTCTACGGCCTGCTCACCACCGGCAAGCCGGTGCGCGTGTGGAGCCGCATCTCGCGGCGCCAGCCCTGCCACTACCTGGAGCTGCGCATCGACACGCAGAAGAACCGGCCGGAGGTGCTGAAGCACGAGACGCTGGACGACTGGGAAGCGGCGCACGGCACCAAGATCGAGATCGTGCTCGAGGGCCGCTACCAGAAGGGCCGCCAGTCGGTGGACGACTACCTCAAGCAGTGCGCCATCGCCAATCCCCACATGCGCCTGTCCTACGACCCGCCGGAGGGCGAGAAGGTGCTCTTCGACCGCGCCACCTCCGCGCTGCCGGTCGCAGCCAAGGAGATCAGGCCGCACCCCTACGGCGTGGAGCTGGGCATGCTCCTCGACATGATGCGCGCCAGCAAGTCGCGCCGCATCTCCGCGTTCCTGCAGGCCGAGTTCTCGCGCGTGTCCAAGCGGGTGGCCGAGCAGATCTGCCAGCACGCGGCGCTCGATCCGGGGCGCAGCCTGAAGCTCGTGGCGGCCGCCGAGCTGGAGCGCTTGCACCGCGCCCTCGGCAAGGTCAAGGTGATGGCGCCGCCGACCGACTGCCTCTCGCCCATCGGCCGCGACCTCATCCTGCAGGGCCTGAAGAAGGAGGTGCAGGCCGCGTGCTACGTCGCCACCACGCGCTCGCCCGCGGTCTACCGCGGCAACCCCTTCCTGGTCGAGGTGGGGATCGCCTA
The DNA here is from genome assembly GCA_020723465.1 of Phycisphaera mikurensis. Lineage (GTDB taxonomy): Bacteria > Planctomycetota > B15-G4 > B15-G4 > JADJEK01 > JACQZJ01. The sequence continues at coordinate 12,770 of DYIW01000038.1, read as the reverse complement.
TGGCGGCGACGAGCTGCCCGCCGAGGAGCCGGTGCGTCTCTACCGCTTCGCCAACCGCGTGCCGCTCCTTTACCAGCAGTCGGCCTGCGCCGTGTTCAAGGCCGCGACCACGACCGACTGGCGCAAGTATCACTTGAACCAGCCGCGCGGTGCGCTGCCCCTCGGCCCGCTGGTCCTGTTCGTGCACGTCGCTTCGGCCTGGGTGCCCTTCACCTCCGAGTCCAAGGAGGCCATCGCCCACTACCCGGAGATCATCAAGGAGATCCGCCTCGCCCTGCAGGAGTGCGGCCGCGAGGTGGCGCAGCACATCGCGCGCCGCAAGCGCGCAGACGTGGAGGCGAAGAAGCGTTCCTACATCGACAGCTTCATCCCGCACATCGGGGACGCCCTCAAGGACATCCTGCGGCTCAAGCAGCAGGAGCGCGAGCAGGTGATCCGCACCTTGCGCGCGGTGCTGGAGAAGTCGCGCAAGGCCTAGCAGCCCGCGCCCATCCCCGCAGTCGTTTTGCGGAGCGAGAACATGGCGACACGCAGCAAGAAGACCGGCAAGAAGAAGGCGCGCGCGGGCGGCCTGGCCGAGCGCCGCGACCAGGAGACCGTCGCCCGCATCCGCGAGGTGGCGCGCGACGTGCACCGCAAGGTGACGCGCGGGCAGAAGCCGGAGCTGAAGACGCCGCTGCGCTCGCTCGCCAACGTGCGCTATGACCGCAAGCTCGGCTACTTCGAGATCGGCCGCCAGCGCTCGGTGCGCACCTTGAGCGTCAACACGGTCAAGACCTTCGCGCAGACGCTCAAGATGATGGCCCTGTCCAAGGAGATGATCGAGACCGACGACTTCGCCACCAAGCGCGACGCCTACTACGTGACCAAGAACTGGGGCGAGGCGCGCTTCGACGAGCAGGCCGAGTCGGACGCGGTCATGGACGACATCGAGGCGCTGTTCAGCCTGCACGGCCTGACGCGCGAACAACTGCGCTTCTACCCGGACGAGCACGGCGGCGCCGTGGCCGGCGAACTCGTGGTCATCGACCGCGACGGCACGAGCGGCGCCGAAATCGAGATCGACTGCACGCGCTTCGGCTCGGGCGCCTACTCCATCCCCTCGTCCGTCGAGCACCTGCGCTTCCGCACCAAGGCGCGCTTCATCCTGGCCATCGAGACCGGCGGCATGTTCCAGCGCCTCGCCGCCCACGGCTTCTGGAGGAAGACCGAGAGCATCCTGGTGAGCATGAGCGGCGTGCCCACGCGCGCCACGCGCCGCTTCATCCGCCGGCTCTCGGACGACGTGCGCATCCCCGTCTACGCCTTCGTCGACTGCGATCCGTACGGCATCGCCAACATCTACCGCACGCTCAAGGTCGGGTCGGGCAACGCGGCGCACGTCAACCGCTTCTTCTGCGTGCCCCGCGCCTCCTTCCTCGGCGTCACGCCGCAGGACATCATCGACTACGACCTGCCCACGCATCCCCTGAAGGAGGTCGACGTCAAGCGCGCGCGCGACGCCCTGAAGAACGATCCCTTCTTCGCCGGCCACAAGGAATGGCAGGAAGCGATGGAGCTGCTGCTCAAGCTCGGCCGCCGCGCCGAGCAGCAGGCCTTCGCCAAGTACGGCCTGGACAACGTGATGACCGAGTACTTGCCGGCCAAGCTCAAGGACCCGCGCGCCTTCCTGCCGTAACAGCCCGTTGAAGAAGTGCTCCGTCGCCGAGGCGAGCACATCTCGGTCGAGTTCAAGGAGCGAGACCGCAGGCGAATCGGGGGATTCGCCGAGGATCTCGCGACGCCGAGATCGCCCGAGAGGAGCCGCCACAGGCAGGATGACTTGTTCAACGGGCGGTCAAGCCTCTGGCCCGCCGGACGTGGCGCTCCGCGCCGCCGGCCGCTATCCTGCGCCGTCTCCTCCTCGCAGGTGGAACGTACATGAAGCGACACAGCGCCCTCGCCACGCCGGCCGCCTGGCTGCTCGCCCTCGCCGCGGCCGGCTGCTTCGGTCCGGGCCGGGCCGGGGCGGACCTCGAAGTCGGCGCCCCCAGCCTCGAGGTCAGGCTCGCGCTCGACTCCGCCGGCTACGGCGTGGGCGCCCCGGTCTTCGCCGAAGTGACGCTCACGAACACCGGCGACGCGGCGGTCACCGTGGCCCGGCCGTCCGCGCACACGGTCGACTTCTTCCGTCAACCGGCCGATGCGCCCGAGCCGCGCCACACGCAGCAGGTGTCTTGCCCGCTGGAGGCGCCGTCCTTCGTCGTCATCCAGCCGCGCGCGTCCCACGCGCGCGTGATCCCTCTCAACTTCGCCACGGCCGCCCCGGGCTCCTACCGCCTGTTCGCGGTCTACGGCTCGGAGCCCGAGGCAGGCGTGGAACTGACCGCCAAGCTCACGTCCAACGCCGTGCCGTTCACGGTGACGCTGCCCGTGGTCCTGGAGCGCAACGAGGTCGGCCTGATCACCGAGCAGGAGGCGCGCCGCATCGCTCTGCAGCACTTCGGCGGGAAGGCGTTGCGCGTGGACGCGCGCCTGATCCAGGACGAACGCTACCGCACGTTCGTGTATTGGGTGACGATTCACCGCGCCGCGGGGGACCCCGCGGGCGCGACGCCGCAGTCCTGCCTCATCGACGCCGCCCTCGGCCACGTGCGCGCGGAAACGGACCAGCCGGTGCCCGCGGCCGCGGCCTCGCCCCCGCCGCCGAGGTGAACGCCGGCCGCTGCCACGGCCCGCGCCTCACTCCTTGGGCGGCTCCTCCTCGCGGCCGTCGAACTGCGCGATGAAGTCGACGATGTTCTCGTCGATGTAGTCATACGTGGCGAAGAAGTTCGAGGTCAGGTCGCTCACATTGCCGCGATTGACCACGGAGCGGAACACGCCGACGTTCTCGATGAAGAGCGAGCGCGGCTCGGCCGCGTAGGACTCCACGCGGATGTTGAACATGCCGCGGTTCTCGCTGGTCTGGGGGAACACCAGGCGCAGGCCCAGGAGCTGCGGCAGGCGCTGCAGGCAGGCGAAGTCCTCCTCCACCAGGTTCATGACCGCGCGCGAGAGGAACTCGCGGGAATCGTTGTAGTTCTGCGCGTTGACCAGCGACCGCACGATGAAGTTCTGCACCAGGAACTGCTGCACGTCGAGCACCTCGAGCGCCAGCTCGCTCAGGCGCTCCACGCGCTGCTGGAAGTCCTCGCGGCTGATCCCCGACATCTCCTCGCGCACCTGCACCCGGTCCGGCAGGAAGGACGCTGCCGAGACCATGTTCGCCTGCGCCTGAGGGTTGGACAGGGTCGCGCCGCCGGGAATCAGGGCGAAGTTGTGGTACTGGCAGCGCTCGTCCGCGAACGCCAGCGAGTGAATGCGCTGCAGATCCGCGGGCTTGTGCTGCCGCGGGATGTGGATCAGCTCGGCCAGATAGGCGATGGTGCGCAAGGGGTAGTCCATACGTCTTCATTCTACCCGCTGCCAGGACCTTGCCGTGGCACGAAGGTCCCAGCAGCATCGACGGCCAAAGCGGTCTTTGCGCACCGTGGCGAGCAGCAGGGCGCGAGCCGACCGAAGGACACTACAGACTACCGACTACCGACTCCCGACTCCCGACTGGCGGCGGCGTCTGCGCCGCCGCCCTCAGATCACCTCGATCTTGCGCGCCAGGACGAAGCGGTAGATCAGCAGCGGCACGGCGCTGGCGGCCACCAGCACCAGGCAGAGGGCGGCGATGATCGCGTCGCGCGAGGTGTGGACCATCGAGTAGACGCGGTGCGGCAGCGTGTCCGAGCCCGCCGGCAAGAGGGTCACGGTGTCCAGCTCCCGCATGGAGAGCAGGAAGCCGACCAGCACGGCGGTCGCGAGCCCGCGCGCCGCGGCCGGAGCCGTTACCCGCGCCAGCGTGCAGAGAAAGCCCCGCCCGGCCAGAACGGACGCGTCCTCCAGCGCGGGATCGACCGACCGCAGGCTGGCGCGCAGCGTCAGCACGGCGAACGGCAGGAAGCGGCCGGCGTAGGTCAGGAGCACCAGGACGCTGCTCGGGTAGACCAGGTCGGCGAGCGGGTTCCAGGGGTGGTTCCAGAAGCGGATCTGCCCGATGGACATCATCACCGCCGGAAAGGCCACGGGCAGGAGCGCGAGCGCGGCCAGCAGACGCGAGGCGCGGCGCGTGCGGCCGCGCACCACGCCGAAGGCCACGAGGAACCCCAGAGCCGCCATGAGCAGGCCCGCGCCGGCGGAGAGGAGCAGCGACCGGCCGATGTCCCCACCGGCCTCGGAGAAGGCCGAGGTGAAGGCGGTCAGGCGGCCCTGTGGACCGGCGCGCAGCGCCCAGCGCAGGAGCTGCGCCAGCGGCAAGAGCGAGCCGCCAATGCTCACCAGCGCCAGGAAGAGCACGGCCGGGCCCCGCCACGCCCCGAGGCGGCGCTCCGCGGGCGCGCTGCGCAGCGTCCCCGGGAGCACGTAGTCCCCCCTGCCTTCGAGCCGCAGCAGCAGCAGCACCGCCAGACCCACCAGCAGGACCAGGGGCAGCGAGGCCGCGGCCGCGTCCGGCGAGGAGCGATAGGTCGCGAACTGCAGATACACCTCGGTGGCGAACACCTGGGAGGGGCGCGTCGAGGTGGCCGCGAAGGAGAGGAAGTCGGGAATGGAGAAGTCCGAGAAGGCGAAGACGAAGACGAAGAGCGTGCCGGCGAGGATGGCCGGGAGCGCCAGGCGCAGGGTCACGGTCAGGAAGGCAGCGAGCCGGCCGCGCGCCAGGAGGGCCGCCTCCTCGGCCGCGCCGTCCACCGAGCGGAAGCCCTTGGCCGCGAGCAGCACCACCAGCGGGAAGAGCGACACGGTCTCGAGGAAGATGCAGCCCGGGATCCCGGCGATGCCGAGGAAGCCGAGGTCCAGCTCGCGCACCAGCTCGTACACCAGCTCGGTGTAGGCGATGCCCGTGACGTAGGGCGGCACGATGATCGGCGCCACGGCGAGCAGCGTGAACGCGCCGCGCCAGGGCAGGTCGGTGCGCGCGAGCAGCCACGCCACGGGCGTGCCGATAAGCGCGGCGGCGAGCGCGCTCCCCGCCCCCACCTGGATGCTGTTCCAGAGCAGGCCAAGCTGGCGCGCGTCGAGCACCAGGTTCTTGAGGCGCGCCAGCGTGAAGCCTTCCTCGCCCGAGAAGGCCGAGGCGAGCAACAGCAGCGGCGGCAGCAGGCTCAAGAGGGCGAACAGGCCGATCGCCCCGCCGACTAGCGCTCTTCTCTGGCCCATCGTCCCTCCGCGCCGCGTGCGCCGGGACGCCCCGCGCCGCCGGGGGCTACTCGATCTCTCCCTGCGCGGCGACGATGCGATCGACCAGCCCGTACTTCCGCGCCTCCTCGGCGTTCAGCCAGAAGTCGCGGTTGGCGTCCTTCATGATCCTCTCGGCCGCGGTGCCGGTCTCGGCGGCCACGATCTGGTTGTAGCGGTCGCGGATCTTGAGGATCTCCTTGGCGGTGATGGCGATGTCCGAGGCCTGGCCCTGGGCGTAGGTGGAAGGCTGATGGATGAGGAAGCGCGAGTTGGGCAGGCAGAGGCGCCGGCCCTTGTCGCCGCCCAGGTAGATGATCACCGCGGCCGAGGCGCACAAGCCGGCGCAGATGGTGTGCACCGGCGCCTTCACGAACTTCATCATGTCGTAGATGGCGAAGCCCGAGTCCGCGTCCCCGCCCGGCGAGTTGACGTACACGGAGATGGGCTGCGACTGGTCCTCGTGCGACAGCACCAGCAACTGGGCCGTGACCTTCTCCATCAGCTCCTTGTCCACCTGCTTGGCGATGAGGATGGTGCGCGCCTTCAGCAGCTTCGCCGCCAGCGCGTTCTTCTCCCCCTTGCCCTCCTCGCCCTCCTCGGGGCAGTCGTCGTGCGCGCGCGGCGCGGTGTGAATCAGCTCTTCCGGGTACATCACGTTCTCCTGTCGTTCGCTCGAGCGCATCACTCTAGCCCAGAATCGACCCAACCAGACACCCTTCTTGACGGCCAGCCGCACCGCCCCCCTCCGGCGCCGCCGCACGGGTTCATTCGCCCGCACCCCCCAGGTAGCCCAGCCTGCGCAGGACCTCCATGAAGTCCTCCGTCGCCTCTCCCGACACCTCGGTCGGCATCTTCGCCGGACGGAAGCCGACATCGTGGCTGCGGATGAACTCGTGCGGCCGGCTCTCGAGCTGCTCCGGCCGCACGGCGAGCCGCAGCAGGTTGCCGCCGTCCGGAGACTGCATGTCGCGGCCCGCGGGAATGTCCAGCAGGTAGAGCAGGAGCGGCGCCACGTCGTAGACCGAGCCGATGCGCGCCGGCTGGCCCGTTCCGGACAGCACCACGTCGCCGCCCACGCCCTGGCGAAACGCCGGGCCGGCCAGCACGATCACCCCGGGCGGCCCGTCCAGGTGGTGCCCGGAGAAGCCGAACTGGGGCAGTTTCTCGGTGAAGTCGGCGTGGAAGCCGTGATCGGAGCAGACGATCACGTTCGCGCCCGCGGGCGCCGCGGCCAGCGCCTGGCCCAGGTACTGGTCCGCCTGCTCGTAGAAGCGGTGGATCACCTCGCCGAAGCGTGCGATCTCGTCCGGCGTCACCTCGTAGGCGAAGCGCTCCGGCTCGTGGTAGCGCCAGAAGCGATGGCCCGAGACATCGGTGCCCCCGTCGTAGAACAGGGTCAGATCCGGCCGGCCGTCCTTCCTGCCCAGGAGGTGGAGGAGAGCGCGCAGGTAGGTCTCGTCCGCCGCGACCGACCACAGCGTCTGAGTGACGAGCATCTTCTCCATGGCGCCGAGCGAGTCGATGTCGACCGCGCCGAACAGCTCGCCCCCGAGCCGCGCCAGGTTCTTTGGCGCCGCGACCTCCTCGGCGATGGGCCAGACCTCCTGGAACAGCTCCGGCGGCCAGGTCTGGCCCTCGATGTCCCGGCTCATGTTCCCCTTCCAGTTGAAGTCGTTCTGGCCGAGCGAGGAGTAGGGCGCGACCATCCAGCCGTCGATCGCCTCGGCCGGCCAGGTGATCCACCAGCCCACGACCAGGCTCTTCAGCCCGTAGTCGCTGGCGATGTTCCAGAGCGCCTTGCCCTGGCGCGCCTCCGAGGTGAAGGGGATCTTCTTGGGGCCGGGAGTGAGGAAGTCCACGATGCCGTGGTCCTTCTTGTGCTTGCCCGTGGCGATCGTGGTCCAGATCACCGGCGACAGGGACTCGCGCTGCGGATCGAGCGCTCCCGCCACCCCGCGCTCGATCAGGGCCTTGAGGTGCGGCATGCGTCCCGCCCGGATGAGCGGGCCCGCGACCGACCACTCCAGCCCGTCGAAGCCGATGAGCACCACAGGGTGCTCGGGCGCGGCGCGATCCTCCCCGCCGCAGCCGGCGAGCCCGGCCAGGCAGAAGCAGAACGCGGCGCGCAGGACCCGCGACATCGTCAGCCTCCTTTCAGCCCCAGGTGGTTGTTGTCGGGACTCCACAGCAGGAACCTGTAGACGGGCAGGAGGCTCCTGAACTCCTCGGCCACCCGGCTGAACAGCCCCGAATCCGTGGCCTCGGCCTCCCCCTTGGGGACGGTGCGGAGCACGTTCAGGCGGTGGACTCCGGGCGTGAACCGGCGGAAGTAGTTCAGCACGTCGTCCCAGCGCAGGCGGCCGCAGCGGTACACCTGCTTCCAGTCGTGCATGCGGAGCGCGTAGCGCTCGTTCACCCCGTTGAGCAAGTCGGCGAACTCCTCGGCTCCGGCGCGCTCGGCGCAGCGGCTCTTGGCATTCTGCGTGTCCCACCAGGCCCGCTCGTGCACGCGCAGCCCCAGGTTGAGTCCTTGGAAGTCGATTTCCAGCACCAGGTTGGCGTGGATGTACGAGGCGTCGGTGTCCGCGGCGAACTCCACTCCCAGGAGGTCCCTGAGCGGCTGCTTCGCCTTGTCCGAGGGCGAGAGATAGAGCCAGAGCGAGTCGACCCGGTGGCCGTTGTACACGTACGGATGGTGGAGGGAGGTGCGCAGAAGCAGATCCTCGCCCGCCTGGAGCAGGTGCGCCCGCAGCGGCTCGCCGATGGCGTGGAGCTTGCGCTTGAGCATCAAGCGCTCGGCGTTGTACTCGGGATCGCTCCACTTGTGGCGCTCGAAGGCGAGGAAGTCCTTGGGGCTGAAGGGCGGCAGGTCCGTCAGGCTTGGCAGGTGCTTCTTGGGCATGGCAGGGCCGCGCGCGAGCGCGCGGGACGCGCCGATTCTTCGCGCCGCGCCGGCAAAAAGCCAGGGAGCCCGCGCGAAAACCCGTTCCCCGGACCGGGGCGGCGCGCGCGGCCGCCTGCTACAATCGCGACGACTCTGTTCCGGATCCTGGAGATTTCATCCGGCGAAGCGAGGAACCATGGAGAAGACCAAGTGGATCTGGCTGGACGGCAAGCTCATCCCCTGGGAGGACGCGACGTTCCACTTCTTCACGCATACCCTGCACTACGGGCTCGGCGCCTTCGAGGGAATCCGCGCCTATCGCCAGGAGGGCGGCGGCTCGGCCGTCTTCCGCCTGCGGGAGCACGTGCGCCGGCTCTTCGATTCCTGCCACTGCGCGCTCATCAAGGTGCCGTTCACCATCGACCAGATCGTGGCGGCCTGCGTCGAGACCGTGCGCGAGAACAACCTCGATGAGTGCTACATCCGCCCCCTGGTCTGGATGGGCGAGGGGCCGATGGGCCTCGGCACCACGAGCTGCCCGACGCGCGTGGGCATCGGCGTGTTCCCCTGGGGTGCCTACCTCGGCGAGGAGGGGATCAAGCATGGCATCAAGGCGTGCATCTCCTCTCTGAACCGCCTCTCCTTCTCGCGCCACACCGCGCGCGCCAAGATCATCGGCCACTACGTCAACTCGATCATGGCCAACCGGCTGGCGCAGATGGCCGGCTGCGCCGAGGCCATCCTGCTGGACGGCGATGGCCTGGTGGCCGAGGGCCCGGGCGAGAACATCTTCGTGCTGCGCGACGGCATCCTGCGCACGCCGCCCACTTCGGCGCCGATCCTGGCCGGCATCACGCGCGACACGGTCCTCACCCTGGCGGGCGAGCGCGCCGGCCAGCTCGGCCTCGAGATCCGCGAGGAGAGCTTCCCGCGCGAAGGGCTGTACCTGGCGGACGAGGCCTTCATGGTCGGCACGGCCGCCGAGGTCACGCCTATCCGCGAAGTGGACGGCCGCACCGTGGGCGCGGGCAAGCCCGGCCCGGTGACGCGCGCCCTGGCGGCCGCGTACCAGGACGTGCTGCGCGGCCGCGACCGCCAGCACGGCGACTGGCTCACGCGCGTCGAGTGAGAGAGCATGACCGCGGCGCTCGCCTCCGGCGCACCCGTTTCGCACCTCCGGCGCGCCACCTGCGCCGGGTTGCTGCTCGCCGCCCTGCCGGCCTGCTCCGGCCTCTGGCCCGTCCGGGCGCCGGAGCGGCTGACGACCGTGCAGTTCCTCTCGCCGGAGAAGGACTCCGAGTGCGCGGTGCTGCGCTCCCACGGCGACCGCGTGGTCGTGCTGTTCCTCACGGACCAGCCGCGCCCGGCGGCGCTGCCTCGCTTCCTGGCGGCGCGCGGCCTGTCCCGCGTCGATGACGTGGTCTTCACGGTCGCGCCGCGCTCTGCCCTGGCCTTCCCTGAGGAGGTGGCCTGGGGGCGCTTCTGGTGCCCGGCCGCGGCGGTGCCAGTGGTGGCGCAGTGCCGCGCGGGCCGCGGCCTGCACGGCCCCCAGGTCGTGACCCCCGGGTCGGTGGCCGAGCTGGACGTGCCCGGCGTCACGCTCCGCCTCGTGCCCTGCGGCGCGGGCGGCGAGCGGCTGCTCGCCGACCTGCGCCACGCCGGCAACCGCATGGTGCTGCTGCCGCTTTCTCCGGCCGCGCCGGAGGACCTGCAGGCCGCCGCGGCCGAGCCGGCGATCGATCTGCTCGGCTTGCTGCCCGCGGAGAAGGTCGAGCCGCTGCGCGGGCTGCCGGCCTTGAGCCAGTCGCGCATCCTGGTGCAGGGCGGCGCCGCCAGCGCCGCTGCCGGCGCGGCCGAGTCCACGATCCTCCTGGGCGACGGCGGCCGCGTCCTGTTCCAGTCGGCCGGAAGCGGGCTGGTACGGTTGCGCGTCGCCAGCGACAGCGATACCTGATGCGGCGGCTCATCATCTCGGCCGGGGAGGTCTCCGGGGAGCAGCACGCGGCGCGCCTCGCGGCCGAGCTGCGCGCGCGCGCACCCGGCCTCGCTCTCGACTGCATGGGCGGCCGGCTGCTCGAGCGCGCCGGCGCGCGACTCATCTTCCCGCTCTGCGAGTTCGCCGTGCTCGGCATCTGGCAGGTGCTGCGCCAGTCCGGCCGCTTCCTCAGCATCCTCGAGACCTTCGACCGCTACCTGCGGCAGGAGCGCCCGGACGCCGTGGTGCTGGTGGACTACCCGGGCCTGCACATCGGCTTCGCCACGCTGGCGCGCCGGCGCGGCGTGCGCGTGATCTACTACGTCTGCCCTCAGCTCTGGGCCTGGGCGCCCTGGCGCACGCGCTGGTTCTCCTCGGTGGTCGACTACGCGCTCACCATCCTGCCCTTCGAGGAGGAGTACTTCCACCAGCGCGGCGTGGAGGCGCGCTACGTCGGCCACCCGGCGGCAGACGACCTCGCCGCCGAGCAGCAGGACGCGGAGGCCCTGCGGCTGGAACAGGAGATCCGCGCCTCCTCCTGCGGCATCGTGCTCATGCCGGGCAGCCGCAGGCAGGAGGTGGAGAACCACCTGCCCCTCATGCTGGACGTGGCGCGCCAGATCCGGGCGCGCATCCCGCAGGCGCGCTTCTTCGTGCCGCAGATCCACGAGGACATGCACCGCCTGTGCGCGGAGCTCCTGGCGCGAGCGGACTGCCCGGGAGTCTCGCTGGTGGACCGGGTGACGCCGCTGCTGCGCGGGGCGCGCTTCGCCCTGGTCGCCTCGGGCACGGCCACGTTCGAGGTCGGCTACCACGGCGTGCCCATGGTCGTGGTCTACCGCTTCCCGCCCTTCCAGCGGTTCATGGGCAGCCAGCTCATCACCGTGCCCTGGATCTCGCTGGTGAACGTGATCGCCGGCCAGGAGCTGGTGCCGGAGTTCGTCAACGCCGGCGAGCCGGCGGACGCCATCGCCGCGGCTTCCCTCGAGCTGATCCAGGACACGCCGGCGCGGCGCGCCTGCCTCGAAGCGCTGTCCCGGACCCTGCGGCCGGCGTTCTCCCCCGGGGCGACGGCGCGCGCCGCGAGCGAGATCCTGGAGTGCCTGGCGCGCTGGGGCGCGGCCTGCGCCTGATCCGGGCGTTGCGCGCGCGCAACGCCTACGCCATACTGCCCCGGTTCTCCACGCACGAGACCAGGAGATTCGCGCCGGCCGGTGAATATCCGGCGGCCCCGCGAGCACTACGCGAGCGAAACATGGAGGCCGCCGAGTCGAGCGACATCCTGATCATCCGCGAGGTCCAGTCCGGACATCGCCAGGCGTTCGAGTCGCTGGTGCGCAAGTACATGCGCCGCGCCCACGGGATCGCCATGCAGTTCGTGCAGAACAGCGAGGACGCGCTCGATCTCTCCCAGGATGCCTTCCTCAAGTCGTTCCGGGCGGTCGACCGCTTCGACACCAGCCAGAGCTTCTTCCCCTGGTTCTACAAGATCCTCCGGAACACCTGCCTGTCCTTCCTCAAGCGCCGCGGGCTGGTGAAGAGCTTCTCGCTCAGCGCCGCGGGCGAGGGCGAGCCGGACTACGAGCTGGTGGACGAGTCCGCCCCCTCGCCGCACGCCATCCTGGCCGGCGGCGAGCTGCGCGAGGAGTTCTGGAAGGCCTTCGCCCGGCTGTCGCTGCGCGAGCGCGAGATCCTGGCGCTGCGCCACTTTCAGGACATGTCCTATCAACAGATTGCCGAGACGCTGGAGATTCCCATCGGCACCGTGATGTCCCGCCTCTACCACGCGCGCCGGAGGCTGCGCGAGCGGCTGGAAGCCGTTCTCTGAAGGAAGCGCCATGGACGACCGCGAGCACTTCCGCATCCAGATGATGGGCTTCCTCGACGACGAGCTGGACGGCGCGGCGCGCCGCAGCTTCATCGAGCGCTGCTACGCCGATCCCGAGCTGGCCGCCGAGCTGGCGCAGTACCGCCGCCTGAACGAGATCGCCGATTCCATGCGGCTGCGCGAGCCCGAGGACTATGAGTACGAGCGCTTTTTCGCGCGCATCAGCGCGCGCATCGAGCGCCGCCTGGCCTTCACCCTGCTCTTCCTCGGGCTGGCGCTCCTGGCCTGCTGGGCGCTGGTCGGGCTCTTCCTCTCGTCCTGCTCGCCCGTGGTCAAGACCGGCGCGGCGCTGACCCTGTTCGGCGCCGCCCTGCTCGTTTCTTCGGTCGCGCGCGCCTGGCTGCGCGTGCGCCGGCTCGACCGCTATCAGGGAGTGCGGCGCTGATGATCGTCACGAGCAGCGAGAGCATTCAAGGGGTGCGCGTGGTCCGCACGCTCGGCCTTGCCACGGGCACGGTGACGCGCTCGCTGGGCTGCGTCTCCGGCCTGGTCGGCTGGATCAAGAACCTGCTCGGCGGCGAGGTCGACGAGTACACCAAGGTACTGGCCGAGGCGCGCGAGCAGGCCCTCGATCGCATGCAGGAGCACGCGCGCTCGCTGGGCGGAAACGCCGTGGTCGCGGTGCGCTTCGCCTCGGTCGAAATCGCGCGCTCGGCGGCGGAGATCATGGTCTACGGCACGGCCGTGGTCGTGGAAGAGGAGCCGCGCGGCGAAAGCTGAGGGCCTGAGCAGGTATCTACCGGTAGCCGCGCCGGGTCGAGGAGCGAGCAGGGCAA
>DYIW01000421.1 GCA_020723465.1 Phycisphaera mikurensis | reverse complement strand
CACTCATGGGCCGAGAGAGCGGAGACTTACGGCGGTTTGCCCTCCAGAACTTCCGACTAACCGCCAGGACCTTCGCACGGCGCGAAGATCCCCAGACACTAGAACGAGGACACGAGGCGCCGCGAATGCGCGCGGGTGGCAGTCGGCCGCAGGGTCGTCCGGCTTCCAACCACCGACTTCGAACTTCGAACTCGCGGCGGCGCCGGCCGGACCCGGCCAGTGAGCGCGGACACGTTTGGTGCGGCGCCGCCGCGATGGGACCGGGAGTTCAGGGCGGCAGGAAGCGGGCGAGGTGCTCCAACACGGGCTGGCGCACCTCCGGGCCCAGGGTGCCGAGCTGCAGGTGGCTGGCGCAGTTCAGCACGATCATCTCCTTGGGCGGGCGCGCGGCCGCGAGGATCGCCTCGAGCTCGCGCGGCGGTACGCGCCAATCCCCGGCGGCGCCGAGGAGCAGGAGCGGCGCCGGCGCGACCTCCGCCGCGTGCTCCACCGGATTCACCTGGCGGCAGTCCACGCCCAGCACCTTGTCGAAGATGGCCAGGGCAGGGGAGAAGCACGGGCGCAGCGGCAGCCCGAGGAAATGCCGGGCGCGTGCCTCGCAGGTGTCCTCCAGCCGCGCGTACGGCGCGATCAGGACCACGGCCGCGAGCCGGCTCAGCGAGGAAGCGGTCATGAGCGCCGCCGCGGCCCCCATGGAGAAGCCGACGTAGGCGGTGCGGGCCGCGGGCACGCCGCGCGCGCGCTCGAGCCAGCGCAGGGCCGCGGCCACGTCCCGGCCCTCGAGCGCACCGGCGCCGGAGAAGGCGCCGCCGCTGGCGCCGCTGCCGCGGAAGTCGAAGAGCAGCACGGCGTAGCCGCGCGCCAGCAGTTCCTGGGCGAGCGGGTCGCCGCCGCGGCGCCGGTCGCGGTAGCCGTGGCCGAAGACGACGACCGGAGAGCGGCTCGTGTCGCCGAGGAGGTCGCCCACGAGCTTGACGCCGTCTTCCGAGTAGAACTCGACGCGCTCCAGGCCGCCGGCCGCGAGCGCCGCCTCGGTCAGGGCCCGGCCGGGAGGAGCTTCGCCGCGGCGGTGGCTCACGAGGATGCCGAAGGCGACCGCGACCTGCAGGAGCACGAGGAGGACGAGCAGCAGCGAGAGGCTGCGCGCCAGGCGGGACCACCAGGGGAGCGTCGCCGGGCCCGCGGCATGGACCGGCTGCCGGTCGCTCATCGGGCGGTTCCTCGGGACTCGCCCGGGGCGCGCCGCAGCCGCTGCTCCAGTTCCAGGCGGTACGCCTCCGGCGACGTTTGATCCAGCGCCAGGTAGCGCCGCGCGCCCGGGGAGACGCGCAGGGCCGAGGTCGCGCCGGCCGCTCTGGCCAGCTCGCGCTGCTGCCGCTCCTCGGCCAGGCGCAGCTCTTGCCCGCCCGCCACCCAGACGAAGACTGAGATGAAGACGATGCCGGCGTACGCGGGCGAGGCGAGCGCCGCCAGACCGGCGACCAGGGCAAAGGAGCGCCCGACGTCGACCGCGGCGCGCGTGGCGGCGAGAGAGGGGACCTGGCGTGCCAGCAGGGCGCGGAAGATGCGGCCACCGTCGAGCGGAAAGGCCGGGATCAGGTTGAATGTCCCCATGAGCAGGTTGAAGTAGACCGCGTCCGCGGCCAGCGACGCCGGCGTGAGCTGGCCCTGGTCGAGGACCAGGTCACCGCCGGCGGCGAGGTGCAGCGGAGCGAGCAGCAGCACCAGCAGGAAGTTCACCGCCGGGCCGGCGATGGCGATGCGGAACTCGGCCAGCGGCCGGTCCGGCAGGCGCTCCAGGCGTGCCAGTCCGCCGAGCGGCCAGAGCACGATATCGTAGACGCGGATGCCATGCGCCTGCGCGGCGAGCGAGTGGCCGACCTCGTGCAGCAGCACGAAGCCGAACGCCATGATGAAGCGCGTGGCGAACACCACTCCGGTGGCGAGGTCGGAGGTCCAGACGATCTGCCCGAACAGCAGGGCGAAGAGGGCCAGGAAGATCACGTGCACCCTGACCGTGATGCCGAGGATCGAGCCGATGCGGAACGCCTGGTTCATGGATCAGCGCGTTCGCTCCCGCATGCGCACCGTGACCGTCACGCTGCCGCCCTCGGGGACCTGGGCGTCGGCCGCGCAGTCGTAGCGGAACGCGTCCCAGGTGTCGCGCGGCTGGATGGTGACGCGATAGCCGCCCGCGGGGAGCCTCTCGAAGCGGAAGATGCCCTGGCCGTCGGTGAGGGTGCTGCGCCGGCAGCCCGCCTCGGCTGACGCGGCGACGATCTGCGCCAGGGCGAGCGGGGCGCCGTCCGGGCCGAGGGCGCTGCCGGCCAGGGAGCCGCCGCGCCGCAGCGGCACCGCACCAACGTCCGTCACGCCCTGTTCCACGACCTCCACCTCCGGCACCAGGGCCGCCCCGCCGTCCGGGGCGTCGAGGCACAGGGCGTAGCGGCCCGCGGCCACGTGCTCGAGGAGGAATGCGCCGTCCGCGCCGGTCACGCAGCTCCTGCCCTGCAGCGGTGCGAGTCGCGTCGCCTCCGCCTGCGGGGAGGTCGGGTCGAGGTTGGCGGGCGCGAGCGTCACCGCGGCGCCGGCGAGCGGTTCGCCAGCGCCAGCGACCGCCCGGCCGCGGATCGAGCCGCCCGCGGCGAGGCGCACCTCGAGGCCGGCGACGATGCTGCCGGCGGCAACCTCGATCTCCGCAGTCGTGGTGAGCGCCGTTCCCGGGGCCACGAATTCCAGCACGTACCTGCCCGCGGCGAGATCTGCGGCGAAGAACTCGCCTTGCTCGCCGCAGGCGGCGCTCTTCAGCAGGCGGGGCGTCCGGCCCTCTTCCACCGCCAGCACGCTGGCCGCAACAGCGGGCGGCGCGGCGCCGCTGGCCGTGATCACCCGGCCGCGGATCCCGCCGTTCTGCTCCAGAATCACCTCGAGCGCCGGCTCACCGGCGCGGGCGCTGGCCGGCTGCGCCTGATGGAAGCCGGAGGCGGTGGCCGTGACCTCGTACTCGCCGGCTTCCACGAGTCCCGCCAGCTCGAAGCTCCCGTCGGCGCCGGCCGCGACCGTGAGCCGGTGCGCGCCCGGGGAGACCGGCCGCAGCACGGCCATGACCACGGCGCCGGGGATCGGCCCGCCGTCCCGCTCCCGCACCAGCCCGCGCGCCGCGGCCGCCGCCCGCCTGAGCTGCACGGACATCTCCATCTCGGCACGGCCGCGCGCCAGCAGGAAGGTGCGCAGGACCTCCTCGGGAGCGTGTCCCGGCGCTTCGACGACGAAGCGGTACTCGGTGTAGTCGAGCCCTTCCACGGTGAAGCGCCCGAGCGCGTCCGTGACGACCCGGTCGCGCCCGAGGCCATGGATGCGCGCCGTGCCGGCCCGCCGGCTTTCCTCGTGGACCGTGACCGTGGCGCCGGCGATGGGGCAGAGATCCGGGTCGGAGCGCACCACTCCCTGGAGCGTGAGCCCGGGTTCGAGGATCAGGTCCGGCAGCTCGGTCCGGACTCCCGGCCGCGCCAGCACGGGGCCGGTCGAGCGGCGCGTCCTGCCGCGCGCGCTGGCCTCGACGGACAGCGGCAGGCCGGCGGGCACGTCCTCCAGCAGGAAGGCGCCCGCTCCGTCGCTCACCCCCTCGACTCCGATGGGATCGCGCACTGCCAGGAGCCCGGTCCATTCCCGCAGGAGGACCACGCGCGCGCCCGGCAGCGCGCGTCCCTGCTCA
>DYIW01000420.1 GCA_020723465.1 Phycisphaera mikurensis | reverse complement strand
CTCGAGCGCGCCGCACCCGCGCGTCGACCTCGGCTGCCAGCTCGTCGCGCGCGGCCTCGGCCAGGCGGGCGCCGACGCGACCGGGCTCGTGGCGATGGTCGAGGGGCGCTTCCGGATCACGCGCAACCTCTACGCGCTCGGGCAGTACTCGAGGCTCTGGTCGCTCGATGCCGTCACGCGCTACTTTGGCATCCTCCAGGCCCTGAACCTGAGCCTCGGCGCGACCTGGTCTGGCTAGCGGTCGCCGCGAGCGAGCGCGCTGTCGTGCGCGCCGGGCCTGCGAAGAAAGGAGGCCACATGCTGCGACGGTTGACGGGGCTGATCGGGGCGGCCAAGGACGGGCTGCTCGAGCGCCTGACGGGCGGGGCCGCGCGCGGCCACGAGCCGAGGAGCGAGACGATGCCGGGGATCCCGATCGAGGACGTGCGGGCGGTGGTGATCTTCGCGGACCGACCGCGGGAGCTCGCGGAGTGGTACAAGCGGGTCTTCGCGGTGAAGGAGTTCGTGGGCAGCGACGGGTTCATCGGGCTCGCCACGAGCGGAGGGCTGGCGATCTTCATCCAGCTCACCTCCGAGGGGCACACGCCAGGGGTGGGCGGGATCCGGCCGCACTTCACGGTGCCCGACTGCGAGGCCGCGCTCCGGGCGTGTCGCGAGGCCGGGGCAGGGGCGGTGCTCCTGCCGGTCACCGACACGGGAGACGAGCACGTGGCCGCGGTCCAGGATCCGGAGGGAAACCCAATCGGTCTGCTCGCTTTCAAGCCGGGACGCGGCAGGTGACAGCCTCGGCGGGGTGCGCGTATAATAACCAGACCTGATCCGCGAGGGCGCCATGAGTCACGATACCCGAAGGTCGTTCCTGGCGAGCCTGCTCTCCTCGATCGCCGGGACGCTCGCAGCGGGGAGCCTGCTCTTCACGCGCCGGGCGAGCGCCGAGGAGCTGGACGCCTGCGAGGGTGGTGAGGAGCTCGCGAAGAAGTACGGCGGCCCGCCCGTGAAGCCGAAGTACGGGGTCCCGACGACGAAGTACGGCGGCCCGCCCAAGCCGCCGCCAGGGCCGGCGAAGAAGTACGGCGGCCCGACGGTGAAGTACGGCGGCCCGCCCAAGCCGCCACCGGGGCCGGCGAAGAAGTACGGCGGCCCGACGGTGAAGTACGGTGGTCCGCCCGCGGCGAAGTACGGGGGGCCCAAGCCGCCCTAACCCGAGCCCCGCCCGCAGGAGATCATGTCCAGCCCAGCCGATCCGGCCAAGGTAGGTCTGCGCGATCTGCCCAAGCTCGTGGCGATCCACCGGGACGCTGCCAAGCGACGCGCGCTGCTGACGCGCCCCGACCTGACCTACCTCTTCTGGGAGAGCACGCTTCGCTGCAACCTGCGCTGCCTCCACTGCGGCTCGAGCTGCGAGCCGACCTCGCCCGTCAAGGAGCTCAGCCCCGAGCAGATCCTCTCGATCGTCGACACGATCGGCGAGGACTTCGACGGCAAGCGGATCTTCGTCTCGATCACCGGCGGCGAGCCGCTCCTCCGCCCGGACCTCTACGACGTGATCGAGCGGATGAGCTCCTGCGGCATGGGGAGCTGCATCGTCACCAACGGCACGCTCCTGACGCCGGAGAAGGCCAAGCGGCTGGTCGGCGCCGGGATGCGCACGGTCTCGATCAGCGTCGACGGACCCGAGCCGGTGCACGAGGCGGTGCGCGGGCAGGGCTCGCTCAAGCGGACGCTCGCCGGGATCACCGCGGCGCGCGAGTCGGGGCTCGCGTGGGTCGAGGCGATCACCTGCGTGCGCCCGGCGAACCTCTCGCTCTTCGGAGAGATCGAGCAGATGGTGCGCGACGCGGGCGCGAACCTCTGGCGGCTGATCACGATCGACCGCATGGGCCGGCTCTCGGGGCAGGAGGCGCCGGAGATGTGGCTCACGCCTCCGCAGGTCCGGCACGTCTTCGACTTCATCGAGCGGCGGCGCGCCGAGCTCGCGGCGGCGCAGGACCCCTTCGACGTGCGCTTCTCCTGCGGCGGCTTCCTCGGCGTGCAGCGCGAGCTCTCGGTGCGGCCGGGCGACGGCCAGTGCTTCGCGGGCCTCTGCGTCGCCTCGATCCTCTGCGACGGCCGCGTGAGCGCATGCCCATCGCTGCCGCGCTCGTGGGCGCAGGGCTCCGCGCTCGAGGAGCGCTTCTCGACGATCTGGTACACGCGCTTCCGCGACTATCGCGAGCTCGACTGGCGACGGACCGGCCCCTGCGCGAGCTGCTCGTGGTTCAGCGTCTGCATGGGCGGCGGCCTGCACGAGCGGCTGGCGCAGCCCGAGGCCTTCTGCTGGCTCGATCGCCAGGTCGAGTAGCCGCCGCTTCACACGGTTCGTGGCCGGCGCTTCACACGCTCGTGGCCGCCGCTTCACGCCTCGCGCCCAAGCCTCGAGGATGGCGAGTCCCCCTTTTGGCTGGACGCTTGCACGCGGTAGGATAGGACCATGGGACGCGGGATCCTCCTCGCCCTCGCGCTGGCGCTCGCGGGCTGCACCGAGCCGAACCCCGGTTACGAGGGGAGCCCGGACGTGGGCGCGGCCTGCACGCCCGGCGCCCGGAGCTGCAGCGGACAGAGCGTGATGGTCTGCGTCCCGAGCGGGAGCGGGACCGCCTGGCAGCTGGACCGCGCCTGCCCGCCCTCGAGCACCTGCAAGGCGGGGTTCTGCACGCCGGGCGCCGGCGCCTGCGTGGGGAGCTGCGAGAGCGGGCTCGTCTGCACCGTCTTCGTGAACCCCTCCACCATGACCTCCCTCGGGAACTACTGCGCCAAGCCCGTCGGGAGCAAGGTGGGCGGCGTGCCGTGCACGAGCGACGCCGAGTGCGGCACGGGGTTCTGCATCAGCCGCGGCAAGTCCCGCACCTGCTACCAGGCGTGCGGGAAGAACCGCGCCTGTCCCTCGCCGAGCAAGTGCCAGGAGCTCACCCTGACCGTGAACGGGGTGCAGGGGACGATCCCGGGCTGCGTCCCCTGAGAAGGCCGCGCGGCGCGGCTCGTATCATCACGTCAGGAGGAGGGGGGGCGATGACGAGGGCATGGCTGCTGATCCTCCCGCTCTGCGCGCTCGGCGCGAACGCGCGCGCGGGGAGCGGGACCGACGCCAAGGCGCCGCCGGTCAAGACCACGGTGAAGAGCGTGCAGGTCGTGCGCGGGAGCCCGGTCGTGCTGCTCGAGGCCGACGGCGGGAAGCGCGTGATCCCGATCTGGATCGGCGCCGCCGAGGCGCAGTCGATCCAGCTCCGGCTGAGCGGGAGCAAGCCGCTGCGCCCGCTCACCCACGATCTCCTCGACACGATGCTCTCGGTGCTCGGCGCGAGGATCGAGCGCGTCGAGGTCGACGACCTCGTGGACAACGTCTACCTCGGCAAGGTCACGCTGCGCGACCCGAAGGGACGCCGCTACCGGATCGACGGTCGCCCCTCGGATCTGATCGCGCTCGCGGTGGGCGCGAAGCTCCCCGTCTTCGTCGCGCCCCACGTGCTGCGGCGGGCCGGCGTCGACCCGAGCTCGCCCGCCCTCCAGAGCCCCCAGCCCTGACCGCACGCGCGGGCGTGCGAATCGGCCGCGCATGGTTCATCCGGCGGAGTTTCGCACGCGCGGGCGTGCGAATCGGCCGCGCATGGTTCATCCGGCGGAGTTTCGCACGCGCGGGCGTGCGAATCGGCCGCGCATGGTTCATCCGGCGGAGTTTCGCA
>DYIW01000037.1 GCA_020723465.1 Phycisphaera mikurensis | reverse complement strand
CGCGCCGAAATGCGATAGAAAGTCCTTCATGGCGTCGTCCTCGAGCAGCGGCTGCTGGAACAACAACCGTCCTACTCGGGGAGCGACGCCATCTCCACTTTTGGGTTGCGGGCGAAGCCCGCGCTAAGATCTCGTCGTGGGTGCAGCGGGTGACCTTCTTCTCGGCCTTCGGGCCGTTGCTCTTCTTGCGTGCCATGCGTGCCTCGCTCCTCAGCGTCTCGTCGCTTTGCCCGTCTTCAGGAACTGGCGCCCCTTCGCTGTGAGCCGGTAGCGCTGGCGGCTGCTGCGGGGCTTGTCGGGGATGGTCAGCTCGATCAGGCCCGCCGCGAGCAGGGGCGCCAAGACTTGGTTCCTGAACTTGGTGCGGTCTGTCCGGCCGGCAATCTCCATCAACTCGACTAGCCGCTGTTCTAGCAGGCACTTACGCAAAATCGCGACTTGGTGCTGACTTGGTGCCAACTTGGTGCCTACCTGGGCCCCGACTTGGTCCCGACCTGGTCCCATCCCCCGCCCCCGCCTCCACCTTCGCCCGCACTTCCGGGTTGGGCCGGAAGATCGCCGTGGTGAAGCCGTTCGTCTCCCACACGGGCTCGGGGTAGCCGCCGTCGCGCGCCTCGTCGCGGATGCGCTTGACGCCGGTGCCGGCCTTCTCGATGAAGTCGATCCGGTGCAGCAGATCGGCGATGAGCGCGTTGCGCCGCACGCTCTTCTTGCCGAGATCGGCCAGCGTCATCCCCTTCGGCAGGCCGCCCGGGCTCACGACCTCGATGCGGTCGCGAAGGCTGTTCGAGTCCTTCAGGCCGGCCACGCTGCGGTCGTCCCGCACGCCGAGCAGGATCCGCCCGCCAATGGTGTTGGCCATCGCCACCAGATCGCGGGTGAGGTTTGCGGAAGGGCTTTCCTTGAACTCGAGGGTGGTTCCCTCGCCCTGCTGCACGACGATTCGCAGGTCCGCGGGCTTCATTTTGCTCTCCCCGGAGTGCACGTGCCCCGGCAGGCGCACGCGGCGCACTTCCTTGCGGCCGGAGCAGCCGCCAGCATACCGGCCCGCGGCGCCGCAGCCGCGGCCCACGCGCCCTTCTTCACGTCATGGATGGAATCGTGGTCCGCCGAGCGCGGCCTCTGCTTGCGGTGGTTCGGCCGAGGCCGCGGGGATCGTGCCGGCGCAACGGCTGGCGCAGCAGTTCGAGCCCTGCCGCATCGGCCGCGCCATCACGACAACCTTGGGTCTGGCCCGCGAGAAGCCCGGTTGCGGGCGACTTCGCTGAGCCGACCGCCACGGGCGCTTCCTCCTGTCACTTGACGCGCACCGTCTCGCGAAGCGCGTCCGGAGGCAGACCCCGGAAGGCATCTTGTCGACGATACTCCAGGATCAACGAGATCGCTTCCGCCAAGCTCTGGCGCGCCTCTTCCTTCGTCTTGCCCTGCCCGTTCGCACCCGGCAGCGGTTGCCGGCGCACCGCGAGGATCCACCGTACCAGGTCGCGTCCTTCCCATGTGCCACTGACCGCCAGGATCTTCGCGCGGCACAAAGTTCCCGTGCTGTGCCGACGACCAACCGTCCTTGCGCCCTACAGCATGGAGCGACGCAAGCGCCGCCGGAGAAACCCTTCTGACTACAGACTTCGAACTTCAAGCTCGCGGCTGCGCCGCCGCGATGTGGTCCCGATCGGGACGCGGGGAAAGCCCCTTCCCGAATTGCCAGCCATTGCGGGCTGTCGCACGCGGCGCCAGGGCGTCGCAACATACTGAAACCACTTGAGTTACCCGCGTCTAGATGGGGAGCGCCCCAGAAATGATGCGCATAACCGACTTCATAACTTCATTTCTGCGCGGCCCTGCCGAGCCGTGGCCCCAACCTGTACCGGGCGCCACGCTTTTCCCCCTCCAGGACGAGGTACCCCTCCTCGACCAGTCGTCGGAGTTCGGTGACGGCGCGGTAGCGCGCGACCTCGAACATCTTCCGGTAGTCAGCGTTCTTCAGGGACTGGTGCTCAGCCAGGAAACGCCGCAGGACCGGGATCCTGGCCTCGAGCCATCGCTTCGCCTGAAGGACCTCCGGTGCCAGCCGGTAGCGGGCACCCCGCCCCGCCTTCTCTGGGGCGACCAGGACACCAAGGCTGACCATCTCCTGGATCTCCCGGTAGGCCTGGTCGCGATCCGTGTCGTGGTTGACCTCCCGGTAGTCTCGATTCGTGAACCCCTCCGGGCGCAGAAGGAGGATTCGCTTCTGAGAGGGACTCAGCGGCAGCTGGTCCACGATCTGATGCCACTCGGGTCCGACGCCGTCGAAGATGGGGGTGTTGAACAGCACGGCGCCGAAGCTCCCGTCCTTCTCTTCGAAAACGGGGAGCTTGAGCAAGACCGCCTCGGTCTCGTCGAACATCCGCGGGATGCCTTCCCCCTCCTCCCGCATGAAGCCGGCCTCCACCAACACGCGCACGATGAGCGCGTTGCGGCTCGCGTGGACCGGCCGGCGGCTTCGCAGGGCCTCGATCGTCACCGGCGGAACGAGCGTGCCAGGGCTCGTCACCTCCATCCGATCCTCGTAGAACCAGACCTCGATACCGAGTGCCTGGTTGCCGTAGTCGCGGTGCGCCACGGCGTTCACGATCGCCTCTTGCCAGGCGAACTCCGGATACTCCGGCATCTCCCGAAAGAAGAGGTTATGCAGTCGCTCCGACTTGCGAATCTGCGAGCGCGCGTAGCGGTGCGCCTCGGGGATCAGGCGCGCGATCGGGTGCTCGAGCCGGTCGAGCTGAGCGACGTTCCGGCGGGGCCCGTGGCGCCGCTCCCTGCCATCGACTCTGAAGAACCGAATGTCCGCGTGCGGGTGCCAGCGAGCGAGCGGTGGCCTGCCGAAGAGCAGAAGCGCCGCGTTCGTGATGCGCGTGGCCTCGGGACCAAGGTGGATCAGGCTGTAGGCCTCCAGCGCCTCTTCAACGGTCCGGCCTCCCCGGACGGTCTTCGCCAAAACGGACTGAGCCAACTCGATGTCCAGGTCGCTCAGACTCGCCTCGCGCCGGATCATCTGCTCGAAGCCGACCCGCCGGTACGCCTCCTTGCGGGCGTTGATCGCCTCCTGGCTCTCGCGGACCACCCGGTCCCCGACTCGGTACGGGAAGCCGTTGCCTTCGACCAGGACAGCTTGATCACTCGGCCCGACGTGGAAGAGGAGCAGTTCCCGGCCCTCGACGCTGGCCCGCTGCGCGCGGACCTTCACGGGCGGCCGCAGGCGTCTCTCGCCTACTCTGAAGAAGTCCTCGACCGCCTCCTCGGGATACTCGTGGCCAGTTGGGTCGCCGTCGTCCTCGGCCCCGAGAATGAGATCTCCACCATCGGCGTTGGCGAACGCCGCCACGTATTCCGCGATGAAGTCCCGGACCGTCCGCCGGTCAAGCGGCCTCCGCCTGTTTGGCTCCTGCTCCCACAGGCTCTTGCGCTCGAGGTACTGGCCCTCCTCCCGCTCGAGGAGCTGGCGGATCTCCTGCTCGGAGTAGAGCGTCATCGCACGCCGTTCGCTTCGTCCGGCCCTTCCACGACAGGCCGGTCGGAAAGGGCCGATGCTTCAGGGCAGAGGACTCCCGGGCTCGCGGCGGGGAGTCGCGCCTGCCACTCTGCCAAGCGCTCACGAAGGTAGGCGCAGAAGACCGGAGGCTTGCGCGCGAAAACCGAGAAGGTGGAGAGGTTCTGCTCGAAGTCGTCGGGACCGAGTCCGTAGGCCTCGGCGACGGCTCGGTTGCCAGCCCAGAAATCCGGCCAGAGATCGCGCCGGTCGGCCACGTGCAGGACGTGGTCGCGCCACGCACGGAACGTGGGGAAGCGGGGTAGTGCGTTGGCTGCTTCAGCGGGAGGGGCCAACATCGGCAGGATGTAAGTGAATCTCACGTGGGTGCCCGCAGTGCGCAGACTCAACGCCCACTTGAAGCATAGCGAGTTCAGCACAGTCATGGCCGCGCCTGTGTGGACCCGCTCGCGAATGACGCCGGTACGAGAGTGAGCGCCTGCCGAGCGAGCCGGCAGCACGGCGGCGACGCATGTGCCCTCGACCGAGAGCCACCAGCGGCTCGGCCTGATCCCGAACGCGAACTGGTTGGTTTGCCTGCCCTCGAAGACGGGCCAGTAGCCTGGCCGCCGCCCGGCGCAACGGAGGCTGCCCCCGCCAGCCTGCCCCCGCGCGCGGCCCTCCCCCCCGCCCCCGCGCTCCGGCCCGCCCGAATCCCCGCGCGCTTCCCGGCCGGACTGCTAACCTAGAAGGACTTTCGTCCCAACAGCGCGGAGGGTCAACATGACCGGCACGGCGATCAACGACCTGATCTACGACTGGAACCTGGCCGGCAAGCCTGCCCCGAACTCGCGCCGCAGGATCCAGTTCGACGACGAGACCCTGCGCGACGGGCTGCAGAACCCGGCGGTGCACAACCCGTCGATCGACGAGAAGATCAAGATCCTGCACCTGATGAACCGCATCGGCATCGACACCGCCGACCTCGGCCTCCCGGGCGCCGGGCCGCACCACGTGGCGCACATCGAGGCCCTGGCGCGCGAGATCGCCACCGCCCGCCTCAAAGTGGCCGCGAACGTGGCCTGCCGCACGGTCGTGGGCGACGTCGAGCCGGTCGCCGGCCTGACGCAGCGCGTGGGCATCCCGATCGAGTGCTGCTGCTTCATCGGCTCGAGCGAGATCCGGCGCTACACCGAGGACTGGGACCTCGACCGCATGATGCGCAGCATCGACGAGACCCTCTCCTTCTGCCGCGACCACCAGCTCCCGGTCATGTTCGTCACGGAAGACACCACGCGCGCGCGGCCCGAGGTGCTGGAGAAGCTCTACGGCCTGGCCATCGACCTCGGCGCCAAGCGCCTGTGCTTCTGCGACACCTGCGGCCACGCCACGCCGGACGGCGCGCGCAACCTGATCCGCTTCGCCAAGGACCTGGTGCGCAGGAAGGCCCCGGGCAGCAAGATCAAGATCGACTGGCACGGGCACGAGGACCGGGGTCTCGGCGTCATCAACTCGATCGCCGCCGTGGCGGCCGGCGCGCACCGCGTGCACGGCGCGGGCTGCGGCATCGGCGAGCGCTCAGGGAACGCCGCCATGGACCTGATCCTGGTCAACCTCAAGCTCATGGGCTTGATCGACAACGACCTGTCCGCGCTCGGCGAGTACGTCCAGACGGTCAGCGCGGCTGTGCGCCTGCCGCTCCCCCACAACTACCCGGTCTTCGGCCCGGACGCCTTCGAGACCGCGACCGGCGTGCACGCCGCGGCCGTGATCAAGGCCATCAGGAAGGGCGACGTCACGCTCGCCAACCTGGTCTACAGCGGCGTGCCGGCCCACGAGTTCGGCATGGAGCAGAAGATCCGCATCGGCCCGATGAGCGGCAAGTCGAACGTGGTCTACTGGCTCGAGCGGCACGGCCACCAGCCGACCGAGGACCTGATCGACCTGGTGTTCGAGGCGGGAAAGAACTCGCCGCGGCTCCTGACCGACGCCGAGGTCGAGGCGGTGATCGCGCGGAAGGGGCTCTGAGCGCCGGCAGACGCCCGCGGCGGCTGGCCGCGCGGAAGAGAGATCAGCTCACGGCGATCTTCATGACCTGCGGCCGCACCCGAGCAAACTCGTGGAAGCCGCACTTGTGGCACTTGTGGTAGCAGCGGAGCTGCCGCTTCAGGCAGGTGTCCTCGGTGATGTGCTGCTGGAACAGGAGCTGCGCCTGCTCCTCGCTCCCCACGTCAGGGCATAGGCGGAACGTCGCGCGCGGCCGATTGTCGGAGACCATCGATCCACCATTCCCGCCGCCGCAGGCGGCCAAGATGGGTCGTCCAAACACTGGACACCCTGAACCAACCGTAGCACGGAAGATTACCTCCCGCCGGAGGGGAAGCCAAGTTTTCCGATCGAGAAGCCCACCTGCCGCAGGAAGCGGAGCGCCCGCTCGGCGGTCTGGGGCGCGTCGCGCGCGTGCGCGGGCAGCTCGACGGAAAGTACGTCGGAATAATGGATTGCGTCGAGCCTCCGGGCGATCGCCGGCCAGTCGAGGACCCCTTCCCCGAAGAATCGGTGCTCGTGCTGTCCCAGGGGTGCATCATCGAAATGGACGTTCTTCAGCGCCGCCCGGTGCTTCTCGAGGTGCGCGTCGAAAGGCGGCGCCTCCCGCGCGGCCAGGTGACCGGTGTCGATCGTGAGCCACAGGTCGAAGCCCGGAAGGCGCGCCCGCAGCCGCTCGTAGTCGGCGAGCGTCTCGACCAACATGCCGGGCTCGGGTTCGAAGCAGAGGAGCTCGCCGCTTTCCGCCGCGTGCTCGAGCACGGGCTTCAGCCGCTCGGCCAGCAGGTCGAGGGCCGCCTCCCCGGGAGGCGTGCGCGCCTCGCTCGCGCCCGACCAGATCGAGACCAGGGGGCTTCCCACCTCGGCCGCCAGGTCGATCAGGCGGAGGTAGAAGTCCTGCCGCCGCTCGAAGCCCCGGCTGCTCAAGAGCGCCGGCCAGTGCTTGCGCCGCGGATCGAGGATGTAGCGCGCGCCGCTCTCGATCGTGATCCCGAGGCGCGCCTTCTCGAGCAGGCCGCGGAAGCCCTCGACCTCGGCCGGCGTGACGCGGAAGGGGTCGAGGTGGACGATGTCCGGCGTAAGGGCGATGCCGTCGTAGCCCAGGCCGGCGAGCACCTCCACCACGTCCTCGAGCCGGTGGTGCACGAAGCCGTTGCTGTTGTAGTAGATGGGCACGGCGCGCCCTACCCGAGCCGCAGCAGCGCCAGGTATCCGCCGTCCGGCCCGCCCGGCGCCGGGATGGTCTCCTCCTGCCGGAGCAGGCGCAGGCCAGGGTTCGCCACGAGCACGCGCGACACCACGCCGCCGTTCTCCTCTTCCTCGAGGCTGCAGGTCGAGAAGGCGAGGCGGCCGCCCGGCTTCACGAAGGAGAGCGCTCTTGCCAGCAGGCCGTGGCCCTGCTCGGCCAGGCCGCGGATGGCGTCGAGCGACACGCGCCAGCGCACCTCGGGCCGGCGCGCCAGCACGCCCGTGTTCGAGCAGGGCACGTCGGCGAGCACCGCGTCGAAGGGCTGGCGCAGCGGCTCGGGCAGCGCCGTCGCCGGGTCATGCGCCACCGGATCGAAGGCGAGCGGCACGACCCCGCGGTTGCCCAGGCGCGCGCAGTTCTCGGCCACGCGCTCCAGGCGCTCGGGATCCCGGTCCACGGCCACGATCTCGGCCTGGCCCGCGGCCAGCTCCGCGAGGTGCGTGGCCTTGCCGCCCGGCGCCGCGCACAGGTCGAGGATGCGCTCGCCCGGCTTCGGCTCGAGCGCGCGCGCCACCTTCATGGCCGCCTCGTCCTGCAGGTAGAAGAGCCCCTCGCTGAAGGCCGCGCTCCGCACCGCCTCGAGCGGCGACGCGTCCAGCAGGATCGCTTCGTCGGCCTGGCCGGCGCCGGCCGCGAGCCCCTCGCTTTGAAGGCGCCGCACCAGCCCCTCGCGGTCGATGCGCAGGCGGTTGACGCGCGCCGACACGCGCGGCCGCGCGTTCGCGGCCAGCAGGATGCCCTCGACCACGGCGCGGTCGTGGCGCTTGAGCCAGCGCTCGACCAGGAAGGCCGGCAGCGAGTGCACCTGCGCCAAGTAGAGCGCGCGGTTCTCGTCCGGGTGGATGAAGACCTCGCGCGAGAAGAAGGCCACCTTGCCCTCGGAGAGCGGCAGGCGCTTCCTGGGCGACGCGCCGCCGCGGTCGAGCGCGGCGTCGGTCTTGTTCACCTCGCGCAGCATCGCGCGCAGGATGCCGTTCACGAAGCCTCTGGCCCCGGGGTGGCGGCTTCCCAGCGCCTCGACTGCTTCCGAGACCGCGGCGTGCGGCGGGATGCCGTCGAGGAAGAGCACCTGGTAGACGCCGAGGCGCAGGGCCTGCAGGCAGTCGCTCTCGATCTCGGAGATGGGCTGCCGCGAGAAGGCGGCGATGACGCAGTCGAGGGTGAGGCGCCGGCGCAGCACGCCGTAGACCAGCTCGAGCAGGAGGCGGCGCGAACGCGCGTCCAGGCGCTCCTCGACCCTGAGGCGCTCGATCGCGTCCGGCACGAGCCGCGTGCGCGAGCGTTCGATGAGGGCGAGCGCCTCGAGCGCGAGCGCGCGCGCGTTCGCCGGCTCGGGCTGGAAGCGTGCGCCGCGCGCCGGGCCGCGGCGGCCGCCGCCCGGCCTCCTGTCGCCTGCCGGGCTCATTGCAGCCTCGCGCCTTCCTCGAGCGGGAAGCCGCGCAGGAAGGAGGCGGCGTCCGCTTCCTGGCGGCCGGCGCGCAGCAGGCGCAGGACGCGCAGGCTGTCGTAGCCCGTGCCCACCACGATCTCGCCGCTGGCGCAGAGGATGGTCCCGGGCATGGCCCGCGGCGCGCCGCTTGCAACCACCTCGCTCCGCCTGACGATGATGCGCTCCGCCGGCCCGTCCTTCCGCGGCAGGTGCGTGAACGCCCCGGGCCAGGGCGTCATGGCGCGGATGTGGTCGTGCACGCGCCGCGCCGGCTTCTCCCAGGGAATGCGGCCTTCCTCCTTCTCGAGCTGCGGGGCGTGCGTGGCCGCAGCGCGGTCCTGCGGCGTGCGCGGCGCCTCGCCCGCTTCGAGCAGGTCGAGGTTGCGCGACAGCACGCGCGCGCCGAGCACGCTCAAGCGCGCGCTCAGCTCGCCCGCGGTCTCATCCGGGCCGATGTCCGTGCGCTCCACGTCGATGATGTCGCCCGCGTCCACCTCGAGCACCACGTGCTGCAGGGTGACGCCGGTCTGCTCTTCTCCGGCCTGGATG
The DNA here is from genome assembly GCA_020723465.1 of Phycisphaera mikurensis. Classification (GTDB taxonomy): domain Bacteria; phylum Planctomycetota; class B15-G4; order B15-G4; family JADJEK01; genus JACQZJ01. Next base: position 20,207 of record DYIW01000037.1, on the reverse strand, counting down.
GCGCGCGCGACCGGCGCCGCGCCGCGCCAGGCGGGCAAGACCGAGCCGTGCAGGTTGACCGTGCCTTTCCGCGGCAGTGTGAGCACGGTCCGGCCCAGGATCTGCCCGAAGGCCGCGACCGCCACCAGCTCGAGCGCGGCGGCGCGCAGGCGCTCGATGGACTCGACCGCGTTGATGCGCGGCGGCTGGAAGAGCGGCAGGCCGAAGGCGCGCGCGCGCTCGGCCACGGGGCACGCTTCAACCTTGCGGCCGCGCCCCTTCGGTCGATCCGGCGGCGTGACCACGAGGGCGACCTCGTGGCGCGACGCCGCGAGCGCGTCCAGCGCCGGCACGGCGAACTCGGAGGTGCCGAACAGGGCGGTTCTCATGAGTCCTCGGCGGGCGCTCCGCCCGCGCGGCGCTGGAGGAAAGCGCTCAGAGATCGATGCCGAAATGCTCCCGGCAGAGCACCTTCAGCCGATCGACGGTGTGGCCGCCGCCGATGACCCGGTGCGTCTCCTCGCCGCCCTTGAACAGGATGAGCGTGGGGATGGCCGTGACCCGGTAACGCACTGCGATCTCCGGGCTGTCCTGCGTGTTGTGCTTGGCCACCTTGACCTTGCCCTTGACCTCGCCCGCGAAGCGCTCGATGGTCGGCGAGAGCTGGCGGCAGGGACCGCACCAGGGCGCCCAGAAGTCGACCAGGACCGGAGTCTGCGCCTGCAGCACCTCGGCAGTGAAGCTTTCGTCGGTGACCTCGATCACGTTCTCTGCCATCGCAAGAAACCTCCGTCGCTTCGCCCGGGGATGCGAGCGAGCGCTGCTGTCATTCCTACTGGGCCTGCTGCTCCATCTCGCGCGCCGGCGCGCTCGCGCCGGCCGCCGCGCTCGCCGGGACGGGCGACGGCTCGTCCTGGCGGGCCAGCAGGAGATCCTGCTGCTCGTCCGGCGCCAGCATCCCGGCCTCCATCATCACGATCTCGTCCTCCGACAGGTCGCGCTCGTCCAGGAGGACGAGGCCGATGTCGTCGAAGCAGCCGATCTGGACCGCGCGGATGCGCTTCCGGCGCAGCAGCTCGAGGAGCGCGAGGAAACGACCGACGACTTCCTGCCGGTCTTTCTGGCCCTCGAACAAACCCTTGAATGTTATCGAGCGCGCCGCGCGCACGATACGGAATACCTCGTCGAGGATCTCGCGCAGCGGTTTCTCGTTGGGGATCAGGCGCGGCGCGCGGTCGAGCCCGGTCTCGGCGAGGATGGCCGAGAAGACGCGCAGCAGGTCCCACGCGTCGACCTCGTCGAGTTCGAGCTCCTGCTCCTGCCCCGCCGCGCGCGGCGGCGCGTAGGGGAAGATGCGCGCGCGCTCGTGCGCCAGCCCGTCGAGGTCGCGCGAGGCCAGCTTGAACTGCTTGTAGGCCAGGAGCTGCTGGATCAGCTCGTCTTCCGGGTCCAGCTCCTCGTCGAGATCGACCGCCTCTTCCACCGGCAGGAGCTTGCGCGACTTGATGAGCATCAGGGTCGCGGCCACGACCAGGAACTCCGAGGCCACGTCCACGTCGAGCTGGTCCAGCCCCTTCAGGTACTCGAAGTAGCGGTCGCAGATGGTGGCGATCGGAATGTCGTGGATCTCCACCTCCTCCTCGCGGATGAGGTGCAGCAGGAGGTCGAGGGGACCGCTGAAGTTTTCGAGGCTGACCGTGTAGGTCATGCGTTACCCGAACGTCCACGCGATGAAGAGGTCGCTCCACCAGCGCCACGCGTGGAGCGCGGGCTGCATGATCCATCGCAGAGCGCCGCTGAGCAACAGCGCGATGAGAATGAAGATGCCGATTCCATCGAGCCGGTACCACGCGCGCCGGAGCGGCCCCGGCAGGAGATAGGCGACCAGGCGCGAGCCGTCAAGCGGCGGCAGGGGGATCAGGTTGAAGAGCGCCAGGAAGAGGTTGATCTTGATGCCCCAGCCGAGCAGGACCGAGGTCACGGTTCCGTCCTCGACCAGCGGGGTGGCGCCGCGCTGCAGCAGCACGTACCCGGCCGTGAAGAGGAGGCCGAGCAGGATGTTGCTCGCCGGGCCGGCCAGCGCCACGAGCGCGAAGTCGCGCGCCGGCGAGCGCATGTTCTGGATCCGCACCGGCACGGGCCGGCCGGCGCCGATGAGGAACGACGACTGCGTGAAGAGGAGCAGCGCGGGCGCCAGCACGGAGAGGATGGGATCCAGGTGCTTGAGAGGGTTCAGGGTCACGCGGCCGCGCTCCCCGGGCGTGGGATCGCCGAGCCAGTGGGCGGCGTACGCGTGCGCCGACTCGTGCAGCGTGATCGACACGATGAGGACGAGCAGCCCACCCACGGTGGTTGTGTTGACGGTGAAATCGGGCAAGGACCCGCTCCCAACAGTTGTTCCGGAACAGGCTACCCCAATATGATGGGGGAGAGAACGGACCGGCGGGCGGCCGCGGCGTAACGCGCGCGTGCCGCATGGCGTGCGTTGCGCCCGGAGCAAGCTGCCGGGCGTCCTTCACGGAACGGCGGAAGTCCCAGCAGTGACCAGAGAAGCGGCCAGCGTGGACACCGGCGAGCGAACCCTGGCGGAGGGCCGCGCCGTGCTCGAGGCGGGCTCGCGCTGCCTGGCGGCCCTGGCGCGCGAGCTCGGGCAGCCCTTCCTGCAGGCGGTCGAGACCATCCTTTCCTGCAAGCGGCAGCTCGTGGTCACGGGGATCGGCAAGGCCGGGCACGTCGCGACCAAGGTCTCCGGGACCTTCGCCAGCACCGGCACCCCCTCCATATATTTGCATCCTGCCGACGCCCTCCACGGAGACCTCGGCCGCCTCGGCCCCGACGACGTGGTCCTGGCCCTGTCCAATTCCGGGACATCCTCCGAGATCGTCCGCCTCCTGCAGCCCATCCGCAGCATCGGCGCCCCGATCATCGCCGTGACCGGCGCGGCCGACTCACCCCTCGCAGCCGAGGCCGACGTCTGCCTCTGCTACGGAAAGCACGAAGAGGCAGGGCTTTACGGACTCGCCCCCACCACTTCCACGACCGCCATGCTCGCGCTTGGCGACGCCCTGGCCATGGCCGTGCTCTCGCGCCGCGGCTTCACACCCACGCAGTTCGCTCGCTACCACCCGGGCGGAGCGCTCGGAAGAAGCCTGATGCGGGTTGGCGAGGTGATGCGACAGGGCGAAAAAAACCCCATCGCAATGGAAGATAGGCCGCTTTTCGAGGTCCTACGTGTCATGACGACGACCGTGGGCCGCCCGGGCGCAGCGAGCATCACGAATGATCGTGGCGTTTTGACGGGCTTCTACACGGACGGTGACTTCCGCAGGCACATGGACGAGCTGGTCTCCGGGAAGAACCCATCGAGCGAGATCTTCTTCCTGAAACGTCCGATTCGGGAGATCATGACCCGGAACCCCAAGACGATCCGGCCGGACCAGCTCGTGGGCGAGGCCGTACGCCTGCTCAGCGAGCGCAAGATCGACCAGCTTCCCGTCGTGGACGAGAACCTGCGCCCCATCGGCCTGCTGGACGTTCAGGACCTGCTCGACGTGAGGGTGTTGGGATGATCCCCCCCGTTATCCATGAAAATGCGGCCCGGGGAATCCGCCTCCTGTTGCTGGACGTGGACGGTGTCCTGACCGACGGCCGGCTCTACTACGGCAACGATGGCGAGGAGGTCAAGGCCTTCCATGTCCGGGACGGCCTCGGCATCACCTTGCTGCATCGCGCCGGCGTCGAGACCGGCATCGTCTCGGGCCGTGCGGACGCGTGCGTGCGGCGCCGCGCCGAGGAGCTGGGCATCTCGATCATCGTCCTCGGCGAGGAGAGAAAGGGAACCGCGGTCAAGAGGATCATGGCCGAACGCGGCCTGGCGCGGGAGGCGGTCGCGTTCCTGGCCGACGACGTGAACGACCTGCCGGCTCTGTCCGAGGTCGGGGTGCCGATCGCCGTGGCCGACGCCCATCCCGACGTGATGTCCTTCGCGCGCTACACCACGCGCGCGCCCGGCGGCTGCGGCGCGGTGCGCGAGGTGGCGGACGCCATCCTCGGCGTGGGCCAGGCGCTCGGCGAGGAGGACGCGCCATGAAACGTCGCTGGCTGCGCTTCGTGCTGCTGCTGGCCGTCGGCTTGATCGCGGTCTGGGTCCTGGGAGTGCGCTCGGGCGAGACCTTCTTCGGCCGCAAGCCGGACCGCGTCAAGGTCGATCCCGAGGAAGCGCGCCGCGTGCGCGAGAGCGAGGGCCCCTCGGACGTGGACGTGGCCTTGACCGGCGCGATGATCCCGATCCGCGAGGAGCTGCCCGATCAGCCCGGCGTGCTGGTCCTCAAGTACGCGATCCACATCGGCCACAGCGCCAGCGGCGGCTCCAAGCGGATGCCGGCGCAGACCGTGGTCGTCGACATCTACAACAAGAAGCCGCCGCCCGAGGAGCGCATCCTGGCGCGCGCCTCGGGCGACGAGGCGCTCATCGAGTTCGACAGCCCGCCCGATCCCAAGAGCGGCTTCCGCGACACCCTCATCGAGTCCATGACCTTCACCAAGAACACGCGCGTCGACTATCTCGACGAGGCGGGCGAGCCGGCCACGACCATGACCTGCGATGAGCTGCAGGTGACCGAGGAGCGCTTCCGCGTGCCGGGACACGCCGTGATCACGCAGGAAGGACTGAAGGTCGAAGGGGACGTGCTCTCCTACGAAAAGGCGACCGGCGCGTTCGAGTTCGAGCGGAACGTCAAGGTCGAGGGCACGCGCTTCGCCCTGCCCGAGACCGGCATGGCGGAGGAGAAGCCGGCGGCCGAGGAAACGCCCGCCGCCGCGGGAGCACCGCCGGCCGAGCAGACCCCGACGACCGTGTCGTGCGGCGGCCGCTTCTCCTACGTGCCGGCGGCCGAGGAAGAAGGCGGCGCCGGCCTCCCCGGGGACGAGGCGTTCGGCAAGGTCAAGGGCGGGCTGATCACCTTCCGCGAGAACGTCACCGGCACGCAGGATCAGAGCACGCTGCTCTGCGAGGAGCTCGAGATCACGCTCGAGTCAGTGAAGAAGCCGGAGCGCGCGCAGCCGGCGGAACAGCAGGAGGAGAGGAAAGACGACGAGGGCCTCGAGGTGACGCGCGTGATCGCGCGCGGCACGCCGGGCCGGCCCGCGCTGCTCAAGGACCCGCAGGGCACGCTCGAGGGCGAGACGCTCACCATGGTGAAGACCGAGGCGGGCCAGGTCGTCACGCTGCTCGGCGAGCCGCGCATCCACGACGCCACGTTCGGCGGTCCGAAGCCCGCAGAGGGCGCGGCCACGCCGCCCGAGGAAGGCGCGGTGGCGCCGCCTGAGGGCGCCGCGCCGGAGGAGGGCGCGACCGAGCCTGCGGCAGGCGCGCCGGCGCCGCCGGAAAGCCGCGCGCTCACCTTCTCGGCCGGAGCGCGGCGCCAGATCCAGCTCCGCCCCGTCGCCTCCGCGCCCGGAGAAGCGCCGCCGCCTGAAGGCGCGCCGAAGACGCGCAAGGTCCTGCTCGAACTCGAGGACACGGCCTTCCTCGAGACCAAGAGCGACACGCCGGAGAACGACTTCCGCATCGAGGGGCACCGCCTGCACCTCGACGTGCTGCAGAGCGAGAAGGAGACGCCGGAGGGCAAGACCACCGACATGCGCCTCGAGCGGCTGCTCGCCACGGGCGCGGCGCGCGGCCTGTTCTCGGGCGGGGTCTTCACCGGCGACCAGGTCGAGGCCTTTCCGCGCGCCGGCTCCACGGACAGCTCGCAGTTCGAGATCCACGTGTCGCCCAACCCGGACGTGCTGCTCGTCTCGAAGCTCGAAGGCGAGGCCGCCGGCGAGCGCCGCGTGCACATCCGTTCGGACCAGGGCGAGCTGACCTACGTGCCCGCCGCCGCCGGGGAAGAGCAGACGCAGGCGGTCTTCACCGGGCCGACGCTCCTCACCGTGGAGGAGGCCGGGCAGCTCACCACCACGCTCAACTCGGAGACGCGCGTGACCGTGGTGCTCGACACGGCCGCGGAGAAGGGCGGCGACGCGCTCTCCTCGATGGTGGCTGAAGGGAACGTCAGCTTCGAGAACGTGCCCCAGGGAGTGACCGGCACGGGCGAGCGCCTGACGCTCTTGCCGACCGAGGCGGGCCGCTACCGCTTCCGCCTGTCCGGCAGCGCCGAGCGGCCGGCGGTCGCCCACGCGGCCGTCGAGGGCGAGGCGTCGCGCGACGTGGCCGCGCTCGACATCGACTTCGATCCGGACAGCGGGCGCCTGAGCGCCAAGGGCCGGGTCGAGGCGCGCGGCACCGGCCTCGCGCTCGGCGCGGAAATGGGCCCGGCGCTGGCGGAAGCAGAGGAGACCGCCGAGCCGAGCGTGCTGAAATGCGAGGACCTGCAGGTCTTCTCGGACGAGAGCGGCGGTTCGGTGGTCGAGGCCAGGACGGCCGTGCGTTTCGAGGACCCGTCGCGCCGCCTGTCGGCCACGGCCGACCAGCTCTTCTATGAGGAGACCGCCGGCAAGGCGCGGCTGCTCGGCCGCGAGTACGAGCCCGCGTTCGTCACGCGCGGCGGCGAGCCCAGCGCGGACGGACGGCCGCCGCGGACCGTGTCGATCGGCGGGCCCGAGGTCCTGCTCGACCAGGCGAGCAACACCCTGACCTGCGAGCGGAACGGCGCGGTGCGGCTGGTCCTGCCGGAGTTCAAGAAGGAGAAGGAGCAGTGCATCAACGGCCGCTCGGCCGGCCCGCTGCGCTACTTCCAGGACCGCCTGGTCCTGCAAGAAGACGTGGTGGTTGGCTTCGCGAACGACGGCACGGAGACGCGCGCTCTCTGGTGCGACCTGGCCACCGTGCTGTTCGCGACGCAGGAGCCGGAGGCGGGGGCCGAGGAAGGCGCAGCCGCGGGGGAAACGGCCGGCGCCGTGGCCGAGGGCGCCGCCCCTCTGCCTGGCAGCGCGCGCGAGGACAGCGGCTTCGACCGCCTCATCGCCGAGGGCCGCGTCCACCTCGAGGAGGTCGCGCCGCGCGAGATGATCGGCGAGGGACAACGCCTCGAGTGGATCATGGACGAAGCGGACGAAGTGCTCATCCTGAGCGGAACCAACCCACAGTGCTGGATCGTCGGCCTGCTAGGTGATAAAGACTTCCGGGATGAGGCGGACTGGTTCCGCCTGCACCGGAACTCGAACGAAGTCCAGGCGGAGAACGGCAGGACCGTTTTCGTCCAGGAAGTGAGCCGGCGGTAGCGCCATGCACGGAGGGCCGGGCGAGCGCGTGAGGGCGGGCAGAGCCACGATGAGCGGGCGGATCGCGGGCCTCGCGGCCCTGGCGCTCCTCTTCGTCGCCGCCCTGCCCCAGGCGCGCGCGCAGCAGCCGGCCGGCAAGGAAGCCACCGTTCCGGCGCCCGAGACGCGGCAGCGGCGCTTCGTCCTGGACTACGAGGGCGCGGTGCGCCACGTGGTGCGCGACGGCGATCCCTTGACCGGCGACGCGCCGCTGGTGATCGCGGTCGCGGGCGGGGCCAAGCTCTGGTTCGACAACCGCTTCCTCACCGCCAAGAACCTGCTGGTCTGGATCGACCCGGATTCGCTCGAGGACGGCGCGGCCGAGCGGCCGGACGACTTCCCCTACGGCGTGGAGCCGCCCATCGAGCGGCGCGGGCCGCCGTCCGAGGACTTCGCCGAGGTCAACGAGCTGGACGGTCCGCCGCCGCAGGTGGCCGTCGGCCGCGTGCGCGAGATCTACGCCGAGGGCGACGTGTACATCGCCGAAGGCAAGAAGCGCATCTTCCAGGCCGAGCGCGCCTACTTCAACTTGATCGAGAACCGCTCGCTCATCATCAACGGCGAGATCCGCACCGACCTGGAGAGCCTGGCGGTCACGCCCGGCGCCGAGGAGGAGCAACAGGAGCAGGACGCGGGACGCGGCGAGGGCAAGGCGCCCGTGCCGATCGTCATCCGCGCGGCCGAGATCCGCGGGGTGTCGAAGGGCCTGTACGAGGCGGACAACGCCAAGGTCACCACGTGCACCTTCGACGAGCCCGGCTACCACATCGCCATGGACAAGGCGGTGTACGAGGAGCAGGTCTCGCGCGAGGGCGGGCAGATCAGCGGCTACGGCAACCGCTTCATGCTCGGCGACGTGCCGCTCCTGTCGCTGCCGTACTTCACCATCCGCACCGGCGTGGAGAGCCCGCTGCCGCTCATCGGCTTCTCCGCCGGGGTGTCCAGCCAGTACGGGCTGTACGTCAAGACGCGCTGGGGGAACGCCTTCGAGGAGCTGGGGAACGAGGTCAACCGGCGCCTGGGCATCGAGGGCAGCTTCAGCGGCCTGTGGTTCGCCGACATCAACCTGTACACGGCGCGGGGCTTGGGGATCGGCGGCGGCGTCGAGTACGAGACGCGCGACAAGTACTTCGGCAAGACCGAGTTCTTCGTCATCTATGACATGAGCGGCGAGGACCAGAAGCGCGGCTACGACGAGGACCGCGAGGAGGAGCACAGCGGCTTCCGCGGTCACTTCAAGACGCAGAACCGCTTCTTCCTGCCGGACGACTGGCAGCTCGACACCGAGCTGAACTACGTCAGCGACCGCAACTTCCTCAAGGAGTTCAAGGAGAAGGAGTTCGACGAGGAGAAGGAGCCGGAGACCTACGCCTACCTGAAGAAGCAGGACGGCGACACGGCGGTCACCGCGACCGCGCGCTTCCGCCTCAACACCTGGCAGACGCAGACGCAGTACCTGCCGCAGGTGACGTACGACGTGATCTCGCGGCCCATTGCCGAGTTCCCGAACTTCGCCGAGTACCTCGGCCAGCCCGAACCGGTGCGGCTCTACTGGACGCACCGCTCGGAGGCGGCCTTCGTCAATCGCCTGATGGGGACGGACCGCGACGACGACGAGAACGACGACGACGACAATGACGCGGGCTCGGCCTTCCGCGTGGACAACATCGACCGATTGAACATGCCCTTCGAGGTCGGGGACTTCGGCTTCGATCCCTACTTTGAGAACCGCGTGACCGCGTGGCTGGGCGACGCCGAGGAGGACGGAGGCGGCGGCGGCCTGCGCGAGGGCATGACCATCGGCTTCAACGCCAACACGCAGTACTCGCGCACCGACCCGGACATCCAGTCGGAGTACTGGAACATCCACGGCATCCGGCACATCCTCATCCCGTCGCTGCGCTACCGCTGGACCTTCCTCTCGACCAGGTCATCCGAGGACCTGGTCAAGTACGACAGCGTCGAGCGCTTCGACCGCCTGCACGTGCTGGTGCCCGGATTGAACAGCCGCTACCAGACCAAGCGCATGACGCGCCGCGGCCCGGAGACCGTGACCTTCCTCGAGTACGACGTGCAGCAGCCGCTCATCTTCGACAACGCGCGCGACGACGACCCGGACTTCCTCGGCGACCTGCACGTCGAGGCGCGCTACCGCCCCGACCTCGACCAGTACCTGCTGCGGAACTCCTACTTCCGCCTGATCACCGACCTCAACTGGAACGACGCCGCGCTCGATACCTTCCGCGCCGAGTTCCGCACCGAGCCGGGGCCCGACTTCTTCACGCGCCTGGCCTACTCGTACGCGCGCCGCGGCCGCGTCAGCCCGACGCTCGCCTTCGAGGGCTTCCCGCCGACCAACGTGCGCGACGAGCCGCTGAATGCCCTCACCTTCGAGATCGGCTACCAGGCCACGCGCCTGTGGGAGTTCGTCTTCCTGGAACAGCTCGACATCAGCGGCGCCGGCGGCGGCGAGACGCGCGCCATCGTGCGGCGCAGCACCCACGACTGGCTCTTCGAGTTCGGCCTGGGCACGGGCGGCGGCGGCGGCGTCAACTTCGCCGTTTCCCCTATCGCCTTCTTCGAGCGCAAGGAGCGCGAGCGCTTCCGCTCCGCCCTGTCCGACGGCTACGACCTGACCCCCATCTTCGACGAGCCCACCTACGCCGCCGGCCCGGCCTTCGGCTCCCAGCCCGACTTCTCCGGCGGCCCGCCCGAGCCGCCGGTCCAGGAGGTCGAGAGGCCGTAGGGGAGGGAGCGGACCGCGGCGCCCTTCCGCCCGCAACAAGCCCTCCGCCGAGCCGCACTTCATCCATCCGGCGCGATCCGCTCCGCTCCTGCTCTGAGCCTCTCTTGAGCTCCAGGTGTCGTGAATCGTCGCCGCATGCAAGGAAGCCTCGCGCGCACCGGGATCGTCGTGGCCTCGCTGTCGACGTGGGCCGCCACGGAAGTGGCTGAGCGCTGACTGCTGACCGCTTCGCTGCGGCGCCGCCGCGATGCGAACCCGATCCCTGCCCGCGTGGCTATTCTGATGAGAGCATGAGCACCGGCAGTCCCAACACGCGACGCGTGGACCTTCCCGTCACCGGCATGAGCTGCGGCGCGTGCGTCCGGCACGTCGAGCAGGCGCTGCGGGAGAGCGAGGGAGTGGCATCCGCCACGGTGAACCTGGCCACCGAGCGCGCCACGGTGCAGTTCGACCCTGCGGTCACCTCGCTCGCGGCGCTGGCGGCGGCGGTGAAAAACGCGGGCTACGCGCTGATCCTGCCCGACGCGGAAGAGGACGCCGAGGACGTACCAGCCGGCGCGCTGGAGGAGGACGATCCCGCGGCCGCGGCGCGCCGTCGCGAAGTCGCGGACGTGCGCCGCCGCTTCCTCGTCGCGAGCCTGTTCGGCGCCCCCGTCGTCGTGCTGGGAATGACCCACGGCCGCCTGGGCATACCGCACGAGGCGTGGATCCAACTGCTCCTCACCCTGCCGGTCCTCTTCTTCGCCGGCGGCGGGTACTACCTGCGCGCGTGGGCGGCGCTGCGCCGCCGGACCGCGGACATGAGCTCGCTGGTGGCGCTCGGCACCGGCGCCGCCTTCGTCTACTCGCTGGTGGCCACCGCCGGCCCTGCGCTCGCGAGCGTGCAGGAGGGTGCAGAGCATCCGCCGGTCTACTTCGAAACGGTCTGCGGCATCATCGCCCTGGTGCTCATGGGGAAGCTGCTGGAATCCACAGCCCGCTCCCGCACCTCCCAGGCGCTGCGCAGGCTGGCGAAGCGACAGGCGAAGAGCGCGCGGGTCTGGCAGGACGGCCGTGAGAAGGAGGTGCCGGTGGGGCGGGTGCGGGTGGGGGACGAGGTGGTCGTGCGTCCCGGAGAGACGGTGCCGTTGGACGGCGAGGTGGTGGACGGGTCGTCCAGCGTCGACGAGTCCCTTCTCACCGGCGAGAGCCGTCCGGTGACCAAGTCCGCCGGCGACGAGGTGATCGGCGCCACCGTGAACCGGCACGGCTCGTTCCGCTTCCGCGTAACGCGGGTGGGGAAGGACACGGTGCTGCGGCAGATCGTGCGGTTGGTGGAAGAGGCGCAGGGTTCGCAGGCGCCCATCCAGCGTCTCGCCGACCGGGTGAGCGCGGTCTTCGTTCCCGTCGTGCTCTTCTTGGCGGTGATCACCTTTGTCGCCTGGCTCCTCGCCGCCCCCGCGGAGTCGCGGCTCACCCTGGCCCTGGTGAACGCGGTGTCGGTGCTGATCATCGCCTGTCCCTGCGCCATGGGGCTGGCCACGCCCACCGCCATCCTGGTGGCCACCGGCCGCGGCGCCGAGGCGGGGCTGCTCATCAAGGGGGGCGCGGCGCTGGAAACCGCCCACGCCTTGGACACCATCGTGCTGGACAAGACCGGCACCATCACCCTGGGAAGGCCGGCGGTGACCGAGATCTATGGTGGCCCGAACGGACTGGACGAGACGGAGCTGCTGCGGCTCGCCGCCGCGGCGGAGCGGGGTTCGGAGCATCCGCTGGGCGAGGCCATCGTGGAGGCGGCAGCGGCGCGGGAACTGGAAGTCGAGGCCGCCCGATCGTTCGAGGCGCGGCCGGGCCGAGGAGTGGTGGCGAAGGTGGGCCGGCGGGATCTGCTCCTCGGCAGCGCGCGCTTCCTGGAAGAGGAACGCATCGAGCTCGGTTCCTTCAAGTTCCGCGCGACGGAGCTGGCAGAGCGGGGACGAACGCCCGTGCTGCTGGCGGTGGACGGCCGGGCCGCGGGGCTCATTGCGGTGTCCGATCCGATCCGCGACGGCGCGAAGGAGGCGATCGCCGCAATGAAGAGGATGGGACTGGAGGTAGTGCTGCTCACCGGCGACCTGAACAGCACCGCCCAGGCGGTGGCGCGCGAGGTGGGGATCGATCGGGTCGTGGCCGAGGTCCTTCCCGACGGAAAGGCGGACGAGATCGCGCTGCTCCAACGGCACGGGAGGAAGGTGGCGATGGTCGGAGACGGCATCAATGACGCACCGGCACTGGCGCGGGCCGACCTGGGCATTGCCATCGGCACGGGCGCCGACGTGGCGCTGGCCGCGTCCGACGTCACCTTGGTGCGCCCAAACGTGGACGGCGTGGTGGCGGCGATCCGCCTGTCGCGGCGGACCATCCGGGTGATCCGCCAGAACCTGTTCTGGGCCTTCGGCTACAACACGCTCGGCATCCCGCTGGCGGCCGGGGCCCTCTACCCGTGGACCGGGTGGCTCCTGTCGCCCGTGTTCGCGTCGGCGGCGATGGCGCTCTCCAGCGTGTCGGTGGTGAGCAACAGCCTGCGCCTCCGGCGCGTTCCCATCGACGGCCGCTGAGGAGCAAGCTCCCGGTGGCGCAGCAGTCGAATCGCGTCCCGTGCGTCACTTCAGCCACGAGTCCGGCAGCGGGACGAACAGGACCGCCATCAGCAGGAAGGCCACCACGGTCGCGATCACGTTCGCGCGGAGCGTCTTCCGTGCCATCCATCCGTCCCACCGCCGCGTGAGGATGACGGACGCGAGGATCGCGAAGGCCGCCCACCCGGGGAAGAGCCCGACCGCGACCCACCGGTTGCTCAAGAGGTCTGTCTTCTGGTCCCACCACAGGATCAGGATGAAGCCGCTGCCCTGCGTCACCACGAGAAGCCAGCCGGCCACCAGCGCGTCCTGCACCACGCGCATCCAGCCCGGTCGCCGGCGCCTCACTTCTTCAGCCGCCTTCATCCTCGCCCTACGCGATCCGCCCTCGGCCACTGCCTCATCTCCCGTCAGGCCTGCGGCGCCTGCGACACGGGTTGCTCCGGGGTCCACTTCAGCGAATGGTAGTTCAGGGCCGCCGGCGTCATGACCAGGACCTGCATCACCGCCCCGTCCCACTCCCGCGAGTGCTTCAGCGCCAGCACTTGGAAGGAGATCACCGCCAAGTTGAGCAGGATGGCCGCGCGGACGACCCAACGCTCTGCGGGCCGCTTCAACGCGTAGAGCGCCGCCGCGAAGGGAAGCGCCAAGATCAGCATGAGGTGCGCCCCAAGCCAGATGAGCACCGCCCAGTTCAGGAAGACCGTGACCTTCTTCATCGCCCTTCGCACACCATCGGGCGCCCCGCGCGCTGGCCCGGCGCGGGCATCGCTACGAAATGCACCTGTACCTGGGATCGACGTGGAACGAACCCTTCTTGCAGAAGGGACACGGGTGGCCCTCCAGGTTCCAGGTGTCGACGATGTTCTCGGCCCCGCAGGAGGGACACGCGGTCGAGGGCGCCTCGGAGTCCGACTTGAACTCGTGCCCGCAGCCCAGGCAGAGGTGCGGGGAGTCGTTGCCGGTGCAGTTCATGCGCTCGGGATCGGGATGGTAGGCGTACTGCTTGGCGCCGGCCTCGTCGATCCAGTAGGGATTGCCCTCGTCCCATGCCTGGATGGCATGCTCGCAGTTCCCGCACACGAAGAGCCTTGCCTGGGCCATGGCCAGTTCCTCCCATCTCGGACGCGGCCATGCCGGGCTCTCACCCGCCCGCTGGCCGTGGGCGTCCAGAATACCCTGCCGGCCGGCCGGGTGTAACGCTCCTCTCGGCCGTCTCCCGGCTTCCCGCGCGGGCCGGGGTCGAGCCGAGGCCCCGCCCAGGTTGCGGCAGGAACACCGGCAGGGCCTCCATCACCGGCTGGAACAGCCGCGACGCCCTTGGATCACGCCGTCTCCCCCCGTCATGCCGCACGCGGACGGACCATCACGCACCCGCGCGCGACCTCCCGAGGCGGCGCAGCTCCTCCTCCAGGCGCTCGGCAAGAAACAGCTTCAGCAGGCTCTGGTACGGCACGTCGCGCTTGTTCGCCAGCACCTTCAGGTCGGCGAGCATGTGCTCCGGCAGGCGCAGGGAGATCGTTCTGAGAGAGGGCTTCAGGTTCGGCAGCAGCAGGCGCCGCGCCTTGGACCACTCGATGTAGTCGGTCGAGTCTCGCTCGGCCCAGAACGCCCGCTCCTGGTCCTCGGAGCGGTGCTTCGGAATGCGCCGCTTTCTCTTCATGGGTTCGGTCGCTCCTGCTTGCCGTACAGGCGCGGAGGGAATCACGTTCGGCGCGTGCGCGTATTGGAAGGACTGCGCCCGAAACGCCTGGCGACACTGCCCCGCCGCTCGGCGCGCAGCCAGCTCAGAATCTCCCCGCGCGGGAGTTGCACCTGCACGCCGGGCACGTCCAGGGGCGAACGCTTCTGCTTGGCGGGCAGCAGCACGAACAGGTGCCCTTCGCGGTCGCGGATCTGGACCGAGCCCTCGCGCAGAGCCTGGTCGAGCACCGAGGCCAGCCGCTGCCGCGCTTCCGAGCAGGTGTAGGTCTTCATTGGTCAAACCTCGCTCCGCCGCGCGGACCCCGCTACTTCTCCTCCTCCAACTGGAGCAGCACGTAGTCCACGCCGAAGTAGTAGAAGGGCGCCTCGGCGCGCTCATTGTGGCCCGCTGCCTGGAGGCCGAGCAGCAGGGCCTCGCCCAGGAAGTGGACGCCGAGGTCCAGCTCGGGCGCAAGGTCCGAGGCCCGCGCCGCGTCGTTGAAGAGGTCCAGGTCCTCCTTGACCCGGTGGCCATCGAGCAGGATCGCGATCGTGCCGTAGTCCCAGCTCTTGGTCAGGCCGAGCTTCACGCGATAGTGGCCGGATCCGGACGTGGGCACGCGCAGCTCGATCAGGTCGCCCGGCTTCGTGGCCTTGACCCAGAGGTGCGCGCCGCCGCTCCAGCGGTCGCCCGGCATGCCCTGGCGCTCGTGCTCGAGACCCGGGCTCGCGCCCACCACCAAGAGCCCCTCGGCCTCGAGCGCGCCCGGCACCACGCGCGGCGGGCCGCCGCTCTTCCTGAGCTGCACGTACTCGAAGAGCGCCTGGCCCGGCACCACGATCTCGATCTCCAGGCGGTGCGTCCCGGCCCGCAGCGGCACGGGATCGAAGCCGAAGCCGAGCAGCCGCGGCGAGCCGGGCGTGCGCAGCACCACGACCTGCTCGCCCTCGTGCTGCAGGATCTGCCCGCCGAGGCGCGCCGAGACGAGCGGGCCGTCGTGGCGCACGAGCGCGGTGAGGGTGAGCGCGTACAGGCCCACCTCGGGCGCGGCCACCTCGAGCGCCAGGCGCTCGGCCGCGCCCGCGCCGCTCCACGAAAGCAGCGGCCCGCCGCGGGAGAGCGCGCTCTCCTCGGCGCCCACGTCGCCGGCGCTCGCCTCGGGCAGAAGCTCGACCGCGGGCCGGCGCGTGGCCTCGCCCTCCTTGCTCCACACCCCGGCGCGCCACTTCGGGATCGCCGGAACGACCAGTTCCCTCGGCTGCAGGCGCCGGTGGTCGTCGATCGCGCCCGGCCGCGCGTACCACCAGGCGATGCGGCCGTAGGAGAGCGGCTCGACCGGCACGTGGCTCCACAGCTCGACGAAGAATGCGGCCGAGCGCGTGAACGGGATGTCGTCGAGTATGAGAAACCGGTGATTGCTGACGTAGCCGCAGTTCCCGGGCCCCGAGTCGAGCGGCTGCCCGCAGTACGGGTGATCGAACAGGTCGATGCGGCTCCAGGAGTAGTTGTAGAAGTCCTCGGAGCCGGTGCCGAAGGTCGACGGCGCGCTCTCGCCGTCGATCAGGATCTTCTCGTCGCCCTCGCCCCACCAGTTGCCCGAGCGCTCGGGCGCGGGCAGGGGGTTCATCAGCATGCACGCCCCGCCCACCAGGCGGCCTTCGCCGATCGCCACGAGGTACGGCAGGTCGCAGGGCGCGGCGCCGGCCTGCGCGCGCAGCTCGTGGTCCACGCGCCAGCGCGCGCGGAAGGTGAGGCTTCGCTCATCCCAGGGGCGCGGCCGCGTCGCGATCTCGGCGCGGCCCGAGACCGCCCTGCCGCTCAGGTTCTCGAGGCGCACGCGCGCCTCGCGCTCGTACGGCATGGGGAAGCGGCAGACCATCGTCCCGTCGCGCCGCACGGTCATGGGCACGGCCTCGAAGGGATTGAGGCCGACGCCCGAGCCGAAGAAGTCGCCGGCCGGCGCCTCGACCTGGGGCTCCTGCGCGCCGTCGTAATGGATGGTCAAGAGCGTGCCGCGCAGCGCGGCCGCGCGGTCCTCGCCCGACAGGTTCAGCGCGAACCAGGCGATCTCGCCCGCGGCCCCGCCGCCCACGGTCTTTTCCGCCGTCTCGCCCGGCGCGAGCGCGATCTCCCAGGTCTCCGCGCCCGCGGCGGCCGCGTCCTCGCCTGCCGCGCGCTCCGCGAGCCAGGCCTGGACCGATTCGGCGAGCCCCTCGGCCGAGAAGGTCTCGACCTGCGCGCCCGCCTCGTAGCGGCGCACCTGCAGGTGGTAGAAGTGCACCTCGTTCAGGCTCCCTTCCCAGGTGACGCGGAGCCCCCGCGCGAAGGGAATGGGCAGGTAGTCGGCGTCCTGCTGCACGAAGGGATCGCGGCCGAGCCAGGCGCTCGCCGCGGACATGGCGCGCAAATGCTCGGAGCGGCGCGCCAGGAAGCCGTAGGCGTCGCCCTCGTAGAGCGGCTCCTCCGCGCCGTCGAGGAAGACGCGCAGGGTGCCGCCCATGCCCGCGGACCAGCCGCGCACGATGGCGCCCGGGCCGTCCACCTCGGCCAAGAGATACAGGCCGGCGCCGGATGCATCCGGCGCGCGCAGCACGCCGAGGAACGCGGGCACGGGCTCGCCGCCGAAGCCGTCGTCGTTCGCGAACCACCCGGCTGCGTCGCGGTTCGTGGAGCGGCGGTCGAAGCTCGAGAACTGCACCGTGCGATAGGCCGGCGCGGGCAGGGAGGCAAGCCGCTCGAGATCGGCCATCTCGCGGAGCAGCGTGGCCGTGGTGATCGGGGCGGCCTCGGCGCCGGCCTGGCCGAGCGCGAGGGAGACGAAGAGGAATGCGGCGTTCAGCATGGCGGACCTTCCTTCGAGACCGCCGTTCTACCACACGCGGCAGCACCCCGTCAGGCGCCTCGCTTGCGGGCGAGCCGCAGCTCGGCCTTCACCGGCAGATCGAAGAGGTCCTTCCGCAGCAAGCGCGTCGAGAAGAACAGCACCTCGAGATTCTCGACCTCGCGCGTTCGCGGGTTCAGGCGCGCGATCACCTCGTCCCCCAGCTCCTCCGACTCCTGCTCCGCGTACGGCGCACGCGTGTCGATGTGGAGGATGTCCGCCTCGCGGTCGTAGCGGAAGCTCAGCTTCGTCTCCATTCGACCTCTCCTTCCACGAGCGTCCTGGCCAGGTACGCCGTGATGATCCAGTGACGTGCGCCCGCGTCGGGCTCGCTCACCACGACCACGACGACGTGCTTCCCCTTCCGAGCATCAGTGTACCAGCGGGAGAATAGCCTGGCGTTGCCCAACCGAGCGCTTCGACGCACCCTGATCGGGTGCGGCCAGGGTCTCCGTGATCTTCTCTCGGTGCTCCGGCAACAAGTCGGGATGCCGCTCGGCGATCTGGCGCTCGCGTTCCTCGGTGAGATCCACTTCACCGTTCAAGTGCGGGCACAGGAATCGAGTCATCACGGCTTCCATCCAAGCGACGGCGACGGCACACGAGTCCTGCAGATTCGGCGGCCGCTTGGCGGATTGTAGCGGATCGACACCGGCACGCGTGCCTCGGTCCACCTCCCGGAGCTTGGCAAGAGAACCCGTTCGACGGTCAGGACGGCGTGCGGCCGTGCGCGCCGCACTCGCCCCCGGCGAACAGCTCGGCCAGCCAGGCCTCCGCCTCGGGGTAGTGATCGAGGTCGAGCACGAACTCCTGCCCGCGGGCCACGGAGCGGAGAAGCACGCGGCCGTCGTGCATTGCCCAGCGCTTCGGGTCGTCGTGATACCCGAGCGCGGGACGGCCGCGGCGAGGAACGAGCCACTTGGGCACTTCCCAGACGCTGCGGGTGCGGCCCGGTGCGCTGAGGCGCAGGCGCTCGTCGTAGCGGGCGAACGCGCCGCCGCCCGGCAGGCCGTGCGGCGCTCCTTCCAGCCGCAGCTCGCTCGACGCCACGTACAGGGTGTTGCGGTCTCTTCGCGGCCAGCGCACATGCGGATGCGCCGCGGCCCAGCGCGGCGCGCGCTCCCTCGGAACGGCGAGCACCCGGCCCACGCGCAACCAGCCGAAGATCACGTGCTGGCTCGGAGCGCCCGGCGCGTAGCGGAGCCTGCCGGCGCGCTCCTCGACCTCGCGGAACCAGCCGAAGAAGAGGAAGAGGTCTCCTTCAGCCACACGCGCGCGCTCCAGCACGGCCTGCGCGGCGCCTGCCTGGCCGAAGGCCGGCCGCCAGCCTGGCTCGCGGGGAAGCGCGCCGGCCTGGAGATCCGGATCGAGGTGGGCGCCGAAGCGCGCGCAGACCTTCCTGTTCGTCAGCTCCTCGACGATGCGGCCCACGGACCGTCCGTTCCACGCGATCGCGGCGTACTGCGTCTCGCTGCGCCGCTCGGGGATGGGGAGCGAGAGCATCGAACCGTCCGGCAAGATCGGGCTCGGCGCGCCGCCGGCCGAGGAGTCGAAGCCCTTGCGGCTGAGGATCAGGCGCACGAGGGCCTCCAGGAGCCGTCCGCCGCGGGCCACCCGGCCGGCCCGCTCCTCATGTGGTCCTTCTGCGGGGCGGCAACGAGGTGCGCGGCGGCCGACCGGCCGGCCCTACAGACCACCGACTTCGGGCCCCCGACTCGCGGCGGCGCCAGCCTCGTCGAGCGACCGCGACAAGGCGAGTGCTCTGGATGGACTCGAGCCACCGGCTTTCGCTGCGGCGCCGCCGCGATGTGATCCCAGTGCGCCGAGCGGAGCTGAACCAAGCCGCCGGCGCCATCCGGTTGGTACACGTTGTCGCCGCGCCGCCGCGCCGCGCGCGGCGAGTCCCAGTCCGCGCGCTTCGCCCGAAAGCGACCATCGGCCCAGTATTGCTCGAACGAAAGCCGCTCGGTCACCCGCATCACGGTGACGATCCGCTCGCATCCCCGCGAAAGGCCGACGATCAAGTCGCCCGGCACTGCGGCGGCGCGGACGCGCGGCTTGCAGCACGCCAGGGTGCACCAGCCGTGGAAGGGGTTCGGAGCGAAGCCGCCGTCGTGAGCGACCACGTAGGAGAAGACGCGCTCAGCGCCCCGCGTCGTTCTCCCGGGCCGGCTCGTTCTCGACGACATCCCTGACCACCCTCTCGGCGCCACGCCGCCTGACCCTACGGGATGCGCCTCCCCGCGCCAAGACCGACGCGGGCGGCCGCGCTCTTGCCGCGATCGGGCACGGACCCCCTTGACAGGCATCCGCGGCCTTGTTTCGATTCTGCTACACGGATGGGGCGCCCTCTGGGAGGCGCTCGGCCCCACGGTGGAGAAGAGACGGCCTGGGATGAACACGGCCCGCGACGACCGCGACCGCTTGCCGGAGGAGCCGGACGGCCTCCAGGTCGTACTCAACGCCCTGCGCCGCCTGAAGAAGCCGCCGCGCATCGCTCCGCAGCACGCCGCCGACCCGGACCACATCGCGGACGTGCTCCTCGACCGCGCCGAAGAGTTCGACGGCACGCGCTTCCTCTACCTTCTCAGCGCGCTCCAGCTCCCCCGCTTCGACGACCTAGCCGGGGATATCTACGACCGCCAGTTCCTCACACTCGCCAGCGATCTCTCGACGCGCGGGCAGCCAACCCTGCACGACCAGGGAAGCTCGTTGCGAACTCCTTGCCCCGCCCACAACCTAAGACGGACCCGGCCCCCTGCTCTGCCGCCCAACGACGCCCAAGGCGCGTCACACCCAGTCACCCTACCTTGCTTCTGCTACTTCCCCACCCTAAGTACCCCGAGCAGGCACTGACCCACATCATGAGTACATCCCACGACGACGCGAGCCACCCTTCATCTACTTACCCAGTCATCGCCAACGTCGACCCAGCCGAGTGGAACGTCCAGCACAGCGTCCTCTCCTTTCTGGGCTCGCTGTCCAAGCGTCAAGCGACCCTAGTGGTGTGAGTCATAGTTCCAAAGGATTATCAAGGAACACGGTAGGTCGTGC
>DYIW01000419.1 GCA_020723465.1 Phycisphaera mikurensis | reverse complement strand
CAGGGGCGGCGGCGCGGGGCGGGGCGGCGGCGCGAGGCGGCGGCGAGGCGGTGCACGACGCTGCGACGATTCTCGCCGAGTGACCGCTTCGCACGCGTCTCGATCAGTGGCTGCAGTAGCACATGTGCCCGTAGGCCGAGTTCGTGCAGCTCGTGTCGCCGACCTCGGAGCAGCGCTCCGTCGAGCTCTGCCAGCCCTGCGGGACCTTCGCGTCGAGGCAGCTCCCCCCGTGGGCCGCGCAGACCGCCTGGCAGGTCTGACTCCCCGGGTAGACGTCCGTGTAGAACCGGCACTCAGTCGCCGTCGAGGCACAGAGCTGGAAGTTCGAGGCGGCCCCGTAGATCTGCGCGCAGGTCTTCTGGCTGTCGGGCTTGCGCAGATCCGGCGGGCGCAGGTCGGGCTTGCGCAGATCGGGCGGGCGCACGTCAGGCTTGCGCAGATCGGGCGGGCGCAGGTCGGGCTTGCGCAGATCGGGCGGACGCGCGTCCGGCTTGCGCAGGTCCGGCGCGCGCAGGTCGGGCTGCAGCGGCACGTCCTTCTTCGCGTCCGGCTTCGCGTCGAGCTTCTTCGCGTCGGCGGCGCGATCGGTCGCGCGCTGGTCCGACGGAGCATCGAGCCGAGGCGCGTCGGCGCTGGGCGGCTCGTCGCGGGCGAGGTCGCGCGGTCGATCGAGGTTCGCGGCGACGTCCTTGGGTCCGCCCTCGCCGGGCGGGGGCTGCAGCCCGCCCGTGTCGAAGCGGCAGGCCGCGACGAGGAGGCCGGGAAGGACGACGAGCGTCAGCCAGCGCACCTCTCGATCCTACACGATCCCGTCGCGGACCGGGAGCCGGCGAGAGGTGTGGTATCGTCTCCTGGCGAGGCTCCCAGATGAAGACACTGCTCGGGTTGATCGTGATCGCCGGGCTCGGCGCCGGCGGCTGGTTCGTGTACACGAAGTACTTCACCCCCGAGCGGCGGGCGTGCAGCCGCCTCGCCGAGCTCTGCGGCGAGGGGAAGCCGCTCGAGCGCTGCGACGAGAAGCTCGGCGAGCTCAAGAAGCTCGCGGGCGATGAGGCGCACGGCAAGGCGACCCGCTGCATCGGCGAGGCGAAGACCTGCATGAAGGCCGTCGGCTGCGTCGCCGGCGCGAGCCTGAGCGGCGTTGGCCAGTTCCTGCAGGGTCTGGTGGAGGGCTTCGCGCCCTCGGCGCGCGAGGACGGGCAGCGCTTGCTCGAGCGCGCGCAGAAGGGGCTCAAGGAGAAGGGCCAGCAGGCGCTCGACGACCTGCGCAAGGCGATCGAGGACGCCGCGAAGAAGTAGCGGTCGGGCGCAGGCGCTCACTCACGCCGCGGGGCAGTCGACCGCCGACGAGTCGCGCGTCGCGAAGGAGCCCGCGCTCGCGTCCGGCGTGCGCGCGCCGATGGCCCGGGCACGCCGCCAGCTCGCGCGCGAGGTCCGCGCGCGCTCGCGCCTCGCCCTCTCGCGCGAAACGTGGGAGCGCGTGCGCGTCGCTTGATCTGGATCAAGGGCAGAGCTCGACGACGTTGAACGCCCGCCGCGGCTGTTCGATACTTCTACGGACTAGGAGGAATTTATGACCAGACTGTCCCTCGCCGCCGTTCTCGCCCTCGGTCTCTTTGCCTGCAGCGACGACTCGCAGCCGCCGCCGACCGCTGACAAGGGGACGGCCGACAAGAGCGTGACCACCGGAGACGGCGCGACCGCCGACAAGGGCACCACCGCCGACAAGGGCGCCACCGCCGAAAAGGGCACCACCGTCGACAAGGGCACCACCGCCGACAAGGGCACCGCGACACCGAAGATCCTCGCCAGCACGCACACGGGCTGGAAGAAGACGGACTGCGCGACCTCCGGCTGCCACTCGCTGCCCATCAAGAACCACACGACCTCGGACAAGGCCGAGTGCGCGAAGTGCCACGGCGGCAATGGCGCCTGCAACCCGAACGGGCCCAACAGCAAGAAGAAGGACCACACGTCGACGATGACGTGCACGAGCTGCCACCAGCAGAAGCACGGCTTCACCAAGGCGAGCGACTGCCAGAGCTGCCACTACGCGGCCAAGGGCACCTCGGACTGCTGATCCGCTCCCTCTTCTGAGCCGCTCCGTTTCCCCCCGGCGGGGCCCGCGTGCAAATCCCTCGCGGTTGATTCCGCCGTGGCCTCGCGACCCGGCGTCGGACGCGACCAGGCGTCGACGTGGAGCACGCGGCGGAATCATCGACCGCGGCCGTTCTTCCGGAGCGAACACGGCGTCGCTCAACTCGAGAGGAGCTCACGGCGGACGCGCTCGAGCTCGGTGCGGAGCTCGAGCGCGCGAGGATCGCCCGGTCGCGCGCGCCGGAACTTGAGCTCGCGCACGAGCGCGAAGCCCACGCAGGCCCAGAACGCGGCGCGCTCGCGCGGCGCCTCGCCCGCGGCGGCCTCGAGCGCTGCCCGCGCCTGCGGGAGATTCGCCCAGAGCAGCGCGCGATCCCAGCCCTCGAGGTGGCTCCCCGCGCACTCCCAGTCCACAGGCGCGAGCCCCCCGTCGACGCGAAGCAGGTTGCGCGGGAGCAGATCGCCGTGCGCGAAGGCGACTCGAGGGTGCACGGCGATCGCCGCGAGCGATGCGCCCGCCAGCTCGGCATCGCAGAGCCCCAGCTCCGTCGCGCGCTCGATCCCCTCGCGGACCCATGCCTCGGGGGCGCTCGGGTCCTCGAGCAGGCGCGCGCGCATCGCGCGCCGGGCCGCGGGCGGAGGCGGATCGCTCGGCGCGAGCGCGAGCCCGCGCTGCCAGCGCGCGAGGCTTGTGCAGAGCTCGACCGCGTCCGCGATCAGCGCCGGGTCGAGCGGCTCCTCGAGGCGGCGCAGTCGCGCGAGCGGCGGCCCCGGGAGCTCCTCGACGAGCAAGAGCGCGCGCTCGGGGTCGGCCCCGAGCGCACGAGCCACGCGCAGCGGCGGGGGCTCGGCGGCGAAGGCGCGCTGGAGCGCGAGCTCGCGCGCGAAGTACCAGCGCCAGAGCGCGTCCTCGCGCACGAGCTTCTTGCAGAGCACCGGTCCCGCGTCCGAGTCGCCGGCGAGGACCAGCGACTTCAGCGTCCGGCGGAGCGTCGCCGGCCGCGGCCTGAAGCTCGGCAGGAGGGAACGCGCCTCGGCGGCGAGCTCGCGCCCGCGCGCGGCGAGCTCGTCACGAGTCACCGCGGCCTCGGCTCGCAGCCGACCCGAGCGCAGCGCCAGCGCCAGGGGAGCCGCTCGCTGAGCCAGCAGGTGAGCCGCTCGTGCGGCGAGCGATCGTGGCCGAAGCAGAGGTACTCGAGGCCATAGACCGGCAGGTAGAGCCAGGAGAGCCAGAGCCCTGTCACCAGGTGGCTGCACTCGTGCTTGAGGATCGAGGGCGAGGAGGCGAGGACGACGACGCCGAGCGAGATCCCGGCGCAGCGCGGTCCCGGCGCGTGGACGACGAGGAAGGGGAAGGGGCCAAAGGCGCAGAGATCGAGCTTCGCGCCCTGCGCGGCCCGCAACACGACGAGCGCGAGCCCGACGAGGGTCTGGGGCAAGGTCCAGAGCGCCAGCGGGAGCGCGAACGCCGCGCGCGCGAGATCCGAGGGGCGCACCCCAGGAGCATGTGCACGGCGCTGGGCGCGCGTCAAACCGCGCGGCGCGACGGCGGACGCGGCGCGTTCCGACGGTCCGTGCCGCGACGGTGCGGGATCCGACGGTCCGTGCCGCGACGGTGCGGGCTCCGTCGGTCCGTGCCG